>VGWF01000027.1 GCA_016873715.1 Lentisphaerota bacterium
GGGGGTACCCGGGCGACGAAGGGCGCCCGATCCGGGACCTGGTAGCGGTGATGACCCGGAGCTTGGTCCAGTCGTCGCACCCCGACGTCATGACGAGGGAGGCCTTCCACGCACTCATCCGCGAAACGCCCTGGTTCGGCCCGTGGCTCAGGGACTCACTCCGAAACCCCCTGATCGCCGCATGCCTCGCCGGCCCGGCGATCCTCCTTCCGGCCCTGGGGCTCCTGCGGCGGCGGCCGAGGGGCCTCCAGGACGAGCGGACGCTCGATCCGCTGTACCTCCCCATCGTGGCCGCGCTCGCCTTCTGGCTCCACGCCGCCCCGGCGATCCGCTTCGGCCTGCCGTTCCTCCTGATGATGAACCTGCTTCCCGCCGCGCAGATCCTCGCCCGATTCGCCCGCGGCACCCGGCTCCCGGGCGGCGTCGCCGCCGTCGCCGCCCTGCTCCTCTCCGCGGCCGCCCTGGCGAACGGGTTCCCGGCCCGGTCCCGGCTCTGGCGCACCACCGTCCTCGCCGCGCCGATGCGGGCGAAGATGGCGTCCTTCACGACCCGGAGCGGGCTGGTGCTCCATGTGCCGGCCCACGACGTTCGCTGCTTCGACGCCCCCCTGCCCGCCACGCCCTTCCGGAATCCGGGTCTCTCCCTGCGGGATCCGGCCCGCGGCCTCGCCGGGGGCTTCAAGAACGAGGACCCGCCTCCGCCGCACGGCCTTTGAGTTTGTCCCGCCCGCGCGCTTCCTCTATCGTCCGCCTCATGTGCGGCATCTGCGGCATCCTCCCGCGCGACACCGTCCCCCTGGGCCGGCGCCTCGCCGCCATGGCCGACGCCCAGCGCCACCGCGGCCCCGACGGCGAGGGCTGCTTCGTCGACCGCGCCGCCCCGCTCCTCCTCCACGACGTGCGCCCGGCCGGCGACGAGGCCGGGATCTGCGGCCTCGGCCACCGGCGCCTCGCCATCCTCGACCCCGCCCGCGGCCGGCAGCCGATGGTCTCGCGCAACGGCGCCCTCGCCGTCGTCTTCAACGGCGAGATCTTCAACTACCCCGACCTCCGCCGCGAACTCGAGCCGGACACGCCGTTCGAGTCCGATTGCGACACCGAGGTCCTCCTCCACCTCCACGCGCGCCATCCCGACGACCCCGGCGCATGGATCCCGCGGCTGAACGGCATCTTCGCCTTCGCCCTCTGGGACCGCTCGCGCCGCCGCCTCCTGCTCGCCCGCGACGCCCACGGCGTGAAACCGCTCCACGTCGCGCAGCACGACGGCGCCCTCCTCTTCGCCTCCGAGATCAAGGGCCTCCTCGCCGCCGGCCTGCCCGCCCGACTCAACCGCGCCGCGCTGCACGTGTTCCTGAACGTCCGCTACGTGCCCGGCGAGGACACCCTCTTCGACGGCGTCCGCCGCTTCCCGCCCGGCCACTACGCGTGGGCGCGCGACGGCGTGCTCGAGGCGCCGCGCCCCTTCTTCCGCCTGCCCGACGCCGACCCGGCCTCCGCCCCCGCGCCCGCCGAACGCGCCGCGCTCATCCGCGACACCTTCGCCCGCGCCGTCGGCGGACAGCTCCTCAGCGACGTCCCCGTCGGCATCAGCCTCTCCGGCGGCCTCGACTCGAGCATGAACGTCGCCGCCGCGGCGGCCGCCTACCGCGCCGACCCTCCCATCCGCTCGGGCGACCGCACCCTCCGGACCTTCTCCCTCGGCTTCAACGAGCCGACCGACGAACTCGACGACGCCCGCCTCGTCGCCCGCCGCTTCGGCGCCGAGCACCACGAGGACCGCCTCACCCTCAACCCCCTCGCCCGCATGGGCGAGGTCATCCGTGCCGTCGAGGAGCCCAAGATCAACATCATCCAGGGCTACGTCCTCTCGCAGTTCGCCTCGCGCAGCGTGAAGGTCCTCCTCAGCGGCCTCGGCGGCGACGAGCTCTTCGCCGGCTACGACATCCACCGCTTCTGCAACACCCTCGGCCGCGGCCACCGCCTCGTGCCCCGCGCCCTCCAGGCCGCGATCCCCGGCCCCCTCGGCCGCCTGTGGTGGCGCGCCCAGTCCGCCGCCGCGCCGCTCCGGTTCGAGCACTACCGGATCGGCGGACAGATCGCCCTCTCCCTCGGCGACCGCGCCCAGTTCTACACGCGCCTCCGCAACGCGTGGGACGCCGACCCCGGCATGTACGCGCGCGTCTACGCCGATCCCGGCGCCTTCCGCGCCCTGCCCGCGACGCGCACGCACTTCGACCCGCTCTTCGACGGCGGCGGCGACTACCTCGAACAGGTCCTGCGCGCCGAGTTCCGGACGAAGATGGTCAACGACTTCCTCGTCAACGAGGACCGCGTCACCAGCGCCCACGGCGTCGAGGGCCGCGTCCCGTTCCTCGACCCCGCCCTCGTCCGCCTCGCCTTCTCCATCCCCGCCGCCGACAAGATGCGCGGCCGCGAGACCAAGGCGCTGTGGAAGGACGCCGTCGCCGCCGAACTGCCCCCGGAGATCGTCCGGAAACGGAAGCAGGGCTTCACCTTCAGCTCCTACCACCAGTGGACGAAGGACCTCCGCGGCGCCGTCGAGCGCGAGCTGACCCCCGCCTGGTGCCGCGACGCCGGGCTGTTCAATCCCGCGTTCGTGCGGACCCTGCTCGACACGCCGCCGCACCCGAACATGAGATGGCACTACTTCATGGCGTGGATGATGCTCGGCACCAAGCACTGGATGGAGATCTTCCATGTCCGCCCCTGACCGGAGCGCGATCGCCCGCCGCCTGCTCGACGTGATGGCGTGGAGCGCCCGCCGCGACTACCGCGGCCACGACAAGCACGACGCGCTCAACAGCCCGCTCGTCTCCGCGTGCGCGATGGGCGTGCCGTTCCTGCGCCTCCTCGCGACGCAGGCGGTCATGCGGTTCCCCTGGAACCTCCGCCCCCTGCTCGGCGTGCCCGCCGCGCGGAACCCGAAGGGCATCGGCCTCTTCGCCCACGCATGCCTCGACTTCGCCGACGCGCTCCGCGCCGACCCCTCCCCCGCCCCCGCCGAGCGGCCCGGGGCGTGGACCGCGCGCGCCTCCGACCTGCTCGCCTGGCTCGTCCACCACGCCTCGCCCCACGCGCCCGCCTCCGCCGCGCTGCGCTCGCGATTCGACGATCCCGGCGACCCCAAGCCCGATGCCACGCCGGACGCGACGGCCCTCGCCGGCTGCGGCTGGGGCTACCATTACCCCTGGCAGGACTCCGGCTTCTTCCAGCCGCGCCATTTCCCCAACCGCGTCGTCACCTCGTGGATCGGCTTCGCCTTCCTCCGCGCCCACGAGGCCACCGGCGAGTCGCGCTTCCTCGACGCCTGCCGCGAGATCGCCGCGTTCCTCACGAGCAACCCGCGCGTGCTCTTCGAAGACGAGCAGCAGCTGTGCCTGAGCTACGTCCCGCTGCCCGACATCCGCATCGCCGTGATGGACGTCAGCGCCCTCGTCGCCGCCTTCCTCGCGCGCTTCGCCCGCCGCCTCCCGCCCGGCGATCCCGCCGCGGATTCCGCCCGCGCGACCGCCCGGCGGCTCATGGCGTTCGTCGTCGACAAGCAGACGGACTACGGCGCCTGGTTCTACACGTGGCCGGCCGGCGACAGCCCCATCAAGCACGACAACTACCACACCGGCATCATCCTCGACTGCCTCGCCGACGCGATCGAGTTCCTCGGCGAGCCCGCGTGGGAATCCGCCTACCGGCGCGGGCTCGACTACTACCGCGACACCCTCTTCACCGCGGACGGCGCGCCGCGCTGGATGAACGACCGGACCTTCCCCCACGACATCCACGGCGCCGCCGCCGGCATCCTCGCCTTCACCCGCGCCGCGGCCCACGCGCGCACCGCCGGCGCGGACGCCGCGGTCGCGCCGCGCGACCTCGAAACAGCCGACCGCATCCTGCGCTGGACCCTCGCCCACCTCTCCGACCCGGCGGGATTCTTCTACTATCAGAAGGGCCGCGTCCGCACGAACCGCTGGTGCCAGATGCGCTGGTGCAACGCCTGGATGTCCCGCGCCCTCGCCCAGCGCCTCCTCGCCCCCTGACCCGCCGCCGGCGCCCGGCCTCGGAATCGTCTCGGACAGCCCCGGATCAAGCCGGAATGCAATGAACGCAGGATCGCACCCGGACACGGCGGGGCGCCGCGCGGTCCGGAGGGTGCGCCGGGTCTCCGAGGATGCGGGGGGGGGCGGGGCCGTCGCCCGCGGCGGCGGCTGGCGCGGATGCGCGCAGGTGATACGATGCGCGGAGGATGAATGGGGAGTCCAGCGCGGCCGGTGCGCCCCGGGGCCGGCTGCCGAAACGGCGGCACCGGAAGGCTCGGTGCCGCGGATGCGGCCTGCACGCGGAGATCTGCGTCTGCCCGCTGCTGCCGCGCGTCGACCTGCCGCAGGAGTTCCTCGTCATCCAGAATTCGATCGAGATCCTCCGCCCGACGAACACCGGACGGATCGTCGCAACGATGCTGCCGAACACGCGGCTCCTGCCCTTCGGCCTGCGCGCGGACTCGGTCGCCGCGCTCGTGCAGGCGCGTGACGAGGTCGAGCCGCTCCGCGCGGAGCCGGCGCCCGCGGCGGAGGCGGACGGCGAATCCGGCCCGAAGCGGTCGGCGCCGTTCGACGAGTCCCCGCTGCGGCGGGACGACACCGACTACCTGCTGCTCTTCCCCTCCGACGACGCGGCGGATCTGACCCCGGAGATGGCCGCGCCCCGGCCGGGCCGGCGCGTCGCCCTCGTGCTGCTCGACGGCACCTGGCACCAGGCGTCGCGGATGTCGCACCGGATCGCCGCGCTCCGCGGCATGCGGCGCGTGAAGCTGCCGCCGGGCGCGCCGTCCTCCTGGACGATCCGCAACCCGCTCCGCCCCGAGCAGCTCTGCACCCTCGAGGCGGCGATCCGCGTGGTCGACGTCCTCGGCCGCCGCGACGAGGCCGGCCGCATGATGGACGGCCTCGAGCTGATCGAGGCGCGGATGCTGTACATGAAGGGCCGGCTGCCGAGGCCGAGGGGCCTTGAGGACGTCCGGGCGGAGAGGCTGGCGAAGGAACGCAGGGAGGGATGAACGGATGAGAGGACGCATGGCGGAAAGCGCGGACGAACGGAGGGGGCGGAGGGAGGGAGCGAGGACGCAGGCACGGGACGCGTCCGGTCTCTTCCGCCGCCATCCATCCGACCATCCCGTCATCCGTTCATCCGCCCGCCGCCGCGCCACACCATGAAGATCCCCCTCGTCCGCCGCCGCGAGGCCGTCCGTCCGACGTGGGCGGGATGGCTGGTCATCCTGGCCGTGGCCGTTCTTGCGCTGCGATGGCTCGCGCCGGCGGCGTACGACTTCCTCGCGCCCCGGTCCGACGTCCACACCGGCATCCTGGCGATCGAGGGATGGCTTCCCGACGACGCGGTTCCGGCCGCGATGGAACGGATCCGCTCCGGCGGTCACCGGGCCGTCTACACCACCGGCGGCCCGCTGGACTACGGCGGATACCTCGGCGAGTTCCGCGACTACGCGACCGCCGCGCGCGCGACGCTGCTCGCGGCCGGCGCCCCGACCGGCTCGGTCACGGCCGTCCCCGCGCCGCGCGCGCGGAAGGACCGCACCTTCGCCTCCGCCGTCGCGCTGCGCGAGCGCCTCGCGGCGGACGGCGTCCGCGACGGCACGGTCGCGCTGTTCACGTCCGACACCCACGCGAGGCGCAGCCGCCTGCTCTTCCGGCGGGCCCTCGGCCCCGCGTTCCGCGTCGACACCGTGCCCTACCCCAGCCCCCGCTTCGGCCGCAACGACTGGTGGACGTGCAGCGAGGGCGTGCGCTCGGTGCTGTCCGAGGGCATCGCGTGGCTCTACTCCGCCCTGCGCCCCCCTGCGCCCGGATCGGAACCCCCCGGAGGACTCCCCGCTCCATGACGACGCCCGCCCGCCTTGCCGTGCTGCTCGCCGCCGCCTCCGCCGCGCACGCGGGGTTGCGGGTCGACCGCACGCTGTGCGAGTACGAGCCCGCGCCGATCGGCCTCGACACGCCGTCGCCGCGGCTGACGTGGTCGCTGGCGTCGGACGTCCGCGGCGACCGGCCGACCGCCTTCCGGATCTTCGCCACGTCGTCCGAAGCGGGGCTCGCCGCCGATCGCGGTGACCTGTGGGACACGGGCCGCGTCGAGTCCGACGCGCACCTGCACGTCCCCTACTCCGGCCGCCCCCTCCGCTGCGGCGATCGCGTCCACTGGAAGGTGCGCGCGTGGGGCCGGGGCGGGAACCCGACGCCGTGGTCCGCCCCGGCCGCCTTCGAGATGGGGCCGATGACCCCCGCCGACTGGGCCGGCGCGGCGTGGATCGCCCTGGCGGAGGACACCCGGCCGCCGGAGCACCGCGGGCGGGACATGCAGACGAAGCCCATGCCGGCGCCCGCCCGCGTCGATGCCTTCCCGGCCCCGCGCCTGCGCCGCGAGTTCGACGTTCCGGCGACGGTGCGTCGCGCGCGGCTGCACGTCTGCGCGCTCGGCCTCGGCGAGGCCTGGATCAACGGGAAGCGCGTCGGCGACGCGGTCCTGGACCCCGCGCAGACGACCTACGACGTCCGTTCGTTCTACGTCACGCACGACGTGACGAAGCACCTGCGCCGCGGCCGCAACGCGGTCGGCCTCTGGCTCGGAAACGGCTTCCACGGCCAGAACGTCGGCTTCACCCGCGGCCTCGCGTGGGGCCCGCCGCGCGCCCTCGCCCGCCTCGCGATCGAGTTCGCGGACGGGACGACGCGCGACATCGTCACCGACGCCTCCTGGCAGGCCGCGACGGGGGCCGTGCTCTTCGACAACCTCTACGCGGGAGAGACCTTCGACGCGCGGCTCGACGACCCCGCCTGGTCCGCCCCCGGCGGCGGCGAGGGCTGGCCGGCCGTCCGGACCGTGCCGTCCCCCACCGCGCGCCTTCAGGCCCAGACGATCCCGCCGATGCGCAGGATCCGCGCCCTGAAGCCGGCGAAGGTCGTGCCGGCGGGGGGCCGCCGCTGGATCGTCGACTTCGGCCAGAACCTCGCCGGCTGGGTGCGCATCGTCGCCAACGAGCCCGCGGGCACGACCGTGACGATGCGTTTCGCGGAGCTGCTCTCCCCGGACGGGACGTCGCTCGACACCGCCTCGACCGGCGTCTTCGCGACGGGCGTCGAGCAGACCGATGTTCTGATCTGTCGCGACGGAGTCACGGACTGGGAGCCGCGGTTCACCTACCACGGCTTCCGCTACTGCGAGATCGACGGCCTCGCCTCCGCCCCGACCGCGGAGACGATCGAGGCGTGGCTCGTCCGCACCGACGTGCCGGAGGCCGGCGCGTTCGAGTGCTCCGATCCGTTGCTCAACCGCATCCACACGACGTCGATGTGGACGATCGCGGACAATCTCCACGGCACGTCGGAGGACTGCCCCCACCGCGAGCGTTGCGGATGGCTGGGCGACGCGCATGCCGTCGGCGAGACCGCGATCTTCAACTTCGGCATGGGGCCGTTCTGGGCGAAGTTCCTCGACGACATGGAGACCGTCCACGGCCGCGGCGGCGTCACCTACACGAAGCGCCCCGCGCAGCCGGGCATCCCGTGCAACATCGCCGTCGGCCGCCGGCTCTGCCAGGAGGCGCGGCCGGACTGGGGCGCCGCCTGCACGCTGCTGCCGTGGTACCTGTACGTCTACTACGGCGACCTCGATGTCGCGCGCCGCCACTACCCGCACATGGTGCGGTGGGTCGACTACGTGGAGGCGCTGACGACCAACGGCATCGTCCGCGAGGGCTACGGCGACTGGTGCCCGCCCGGCGGCAACGAGCGGATGGACTGTCCGTTCGAGCTGACCTCGACCGCCTTCCACTACGCCTCGCTCCGCCACGTGGAGACCTTCGCCCGCCTGCTCGGCCGGCCCGGCGAGGCCGCGGGGTTCGCGCGCCGCGCGGAGGCGACGAAGACCGCGTTCCTCCGGTGGTTCACGGCCACGAACGCGGTCGATTTCGGCTCGCAGACCGCCAACTCCGTCGCGCTGCGCTTCGGGCTCTTCCCGGAGGGCCGCGGCGACGAACTCGCGGCGGCCCTGGCACGGCGGATCAAGGCCGCCGGGGGCCACCACCACACGGGCATCCACGGCGCGCGATGGCTTTACACGGGGCTGTCGGATCGCGGACGGGATGGCGCCGCGCTCCTCACCCTGACCGCGAAGGGCTTCCCGGGCTACGCCGACCTCCTTGCCCGCGGCTGCACGACGTGGCCGGAGGTGGAACTGCCGCCGGCCGAGGACGCGGCGTGGCGCGGCCGGTCGCACAACCACCCGATGCAGTCCGGGTTCGCGGCGTGGTTCCACGAGGGGGTCGCGGGCATCCGGCCGGATCCGGAGAAACCGGGCTTCGGCGGCCTGTTGATGCGCCCCGCGGCGGTGAAGGCGCTGGAGTGGGTCCGGGCCTCGCACGACTCGCTCCGGGGGCCCATCGCGAGCGAATGGCGGCGGGACGGGAAGGCGTTCGAGTGGACGATCCGCCTGCCACCGGGGTCAACCGCGCGGGTGCAGGTTCCGGCCGGGAAGGCGTCGTCGGCGACCGAGGGCGGCCGCCCCGTCGCGCAGGCCCCGGACGTTGCGGTCGACGGATGGACGAACGGCTGGACCACCCTGCGGATCGGCTCCGGCGAGTACCGCTTCCAGTCCGCGCTGCCCTGACCCGCGGAGCGACGGCTTGCCGGACTGGAAATCCGGGGAGACCGGGGTATAGTCCCCCCGTGCGGCCGAAAGACGGTTGCCAGTTGAAAGGACACACTCGATGAAGAAGCTGATGATGGTTCTCGCGTGCGCGGTGGCGATGGGCTCGTTCGTTCTGTCCGCCTCGGCGGCCTCGTGCGGCTCGTGCGGCGGCGGCAAGGACAAGAAGGCCGGCGGCAGCTGCGGCGGCAACACGAACCAGGCCGAGCAGGCCCAGGGCGGCGCGGCGAAGTAATCGCCCGGCACGCAGCCGGCAACGGCCGGAGGAGCCCGCGGGATTCCGCGGGCTCTTTCGTTTCTCAGCGGGGCCGCCCCTCGGCCTGCCACGCCTTGATCGCCGGCGACGGGTGGACGAGCATCCACACGTTGAGCGTGAGATTGTCGCGGACCCACAGCAGGCAGCCGATCTCCATCGCGAGGATGAGGACCACCACAACGCCCACGCGACAGATCCGGGCGATGCCGAAGCCGATCGCCATCATGACCACATCGCAGGCGGAGTTGAGGATGCTGTCGCCGGAGTAGCCCTGCGCGATGGTTGCCTCGCGGTAGCGGTTGATGATGATCGGCGAGTTCTCGAGCATCTCCCAGCCCACCTCCAGCGCGACGGCGATCAGGAGCCGGCGCCCGGCGGGCATGCGGCGCGCGACGAGCCACAGCAGGCCGTAGAACAGCATGCCGTGGATGATGTGCGAGAACGAGTAGGCGTCGGCGACGCGCTGCGAGTTCGTGCTGGACCAGATGTCGCCATCCCACCAGCCGAAGCGTCCGTCCGGCCCCAGCGGCGGACGTCCCGTCGCCAGCTCGAACGCCACCAGGGCGGCGAGGAGGCCCAGGCAGCCGAGGAGGACGGCCGCGTGCCGGCGCAGGAAGGCGGCGGGCGGGACGGTCGCAGGCATGCCGGTCAGGCCCCGCGCAGGATCCGCAGCCCGGCCAGGCCGGACAGGTTGGCCGACATCATGAACCTCTGGATGGTGAAACCCCGCAACGGCATCGCGCCGACCTTCCGCTCGCGGCGCATCACGCGCCCTTTCGGCCGCAGGATGCCGGACACGTCGCCCGAGATCAATCCGAGAACGTGCACATACATGACCGCCCCCGTCCGCCGACCGCGCCGGGAGGCCTGGGAACTTGGAACTTGAGACTCGCCCCGCGCATGCCATGATGCGCGGCAAATTCAGGGGACGCATCATGACGCGACAGGCGGTTCTTGCGGCGGGGCTGGCGGCGTGGGTCGGGGCGGCGGGCGCGGCGGAGCCCCCGTGCGTGTCGGGCACCTACCCGCACCTGGCGATGTTCAACAACGAGGGCGAGTGCGGCACCGGGGCCGTCCTGCCGTGGGCGGACCGGCTCTGGGTCATCAGCTACGGGCCGCACCTGCCCACCGGCTCCTCGGACAAGCTCTACGAGATCACGCCCGAGCTGCGGCAGATCATCCGCCCCGAAAGCATCGGCGGCACGCCGGCCAACCGGATGATCCATCGCGAGTCCAAGCAGCTCGTCATCGGTCCTTACTTCATTGACGAGCAGCGCAACGTCCGCGTCATCCCCTACAAGAACATGCCCGGCCGCCACACCGGCAACGCGCGCCACCTCACCGACCCGGCGAACAAGGTCTATTTCGCCACGATGGAAGAGGGCCTCTACGAAGTGGACGTGAAGACACTCGAGGTGCGCGGCTTCATCCGCGACGGCAACTTCAAGAAACCGTTCCCCGGCGAGAACCATCCGGCAACGATTGATTCGCAGCTTCCCGGCTACCACGGCAAGGGCTTCTATTCCGGGCAGGGGCGGCTCGTCTATGCCAACAACGGCGAGCGCGGCAACGTCCATGACCCGACGATCCCCAGCGGCGCGCTGGCCGAGTGGACCGGCGAGGGCGACTGGCGCCTGGTCCGCCGCAACCAGTTCACCGAGGTCACCGGCCCCGGCGGCATCGAGGGCAATCCGAACCCCGCGACCGACCCGATCTGGAGCGTCGGCTGGGACCACCGGTCGCTCATCCTGATGCTGCTCGACCGCGGCGCGTGGCACGCCTACCGGCTGCCGAAGGCGAGCCATTGCTACGACGGCTCGCACGGCTGGAACACCGAGTGGCCGCGCATCCGCGACATCGGCGAGTCCGACCTGCTGATGACCATGCACGGCACCTTCTGGCGCTTCCCGAAGACCTTCGCCGCCGCGACGTCGGCCGGGATCGCCCCGCGCTCGACCTACCTCAAGGTCGTCGGCGACTTCTGCCGCTGGAACGACCGGGTCGTGCTGGGGTGCGACGACAGCGCCAAGAGCGAGTTCCTCAACAAGCGGAAGCTCAAGGGCGGCATCGGCGGGCCGGGGCAGTCGCAGTCGAACCTGCGGTTCCTCGACCCGGCCGACCTCGACCGCATGGGCCCCGCCCTCGGCCGCGGCGCGGTGTGGCTCGACGACCCGGTGAAGGCGGGCGAGCCGTCCGATCCGTTCCTCTTCGCCGGCTTTCCGCACCGCTCGCTCCTCCTCGCGCACGACGGCGACCAGGCCGTCACCTTCACGCTCGAGGCCGACGCGAAGGGCGACGGGACGTGGGCTCCGCTGAAGACCGTGAAGGTCCCGGCCCGCGGCAGCGCGTGGACCGCCTTCGGCGACGGCGAGGACGGCGCGTGGGTCCGCGTGCGCGCGGACCGCGACTGCGTGAAGGCCACCGCGTTCTTCCACCTCCGCGGCGCGGACGCGCGCCCCGCGAAGGCCGACCCGATGTTCGACGGCATCGCGAAGCCCGGCGACGCGAAGGTCCTCGGCGGACTCGTCTACGCCCGCGGCGGCGGCATCCAGACCCTGCGCATGGCCGCGGACGGCGGCGGCGACACGTGCTTCGACCTCGACGCGGGGCTGACGCTGGCGGCGACGAACGATGCGGCCGGCGCGGCCTACACGCGCAAGAACTACGCGGTCCCGACCGACGTCGTCACGGTCGACGAGGCCTCCGTGCTGATCGTCGACGAGAAGGGCCGCCGCTGGCGCCTGCCCAAGGGCGACCCCGCGTTCGACGCGCCCGGCCCGCTCGGCGCCGAGCGCGTGTGCCGCGAGGTCTGCACCGAGCGCGACCTGCTCAACGTCGGCGGGACGTTCTACGAGCTGCCCGCCGAGAACGCCGGCGGCCTCATCAAGGTGCGCCCGGTCGCGACCCACAACCGGCGGATCAAGGACTACACCTCGCACCGCGGCCTGCTCGTGATCAGCGGCATCGCGGCCGACGCCCCGGCGGGCCCGCACGTCGTCCGCAGCGAGGACGGCGCGGCGGCGCTGTGGGTCGGCTCCGTCGACGACCTCTGGAAGTTCGGCAAGCCCCGCGGCCTCGGCGGGCCGTGGAAGAACACGGCCGTCAAGGCCGGCGAGCCCAGCGATGCCTACCTCATGACCGGCTTCGACCGGCGGTCCGTCGAGTTCACCCACGACGCCGGCGGCCCCGTCACGATGCGCATCGAGGCCGACGTCACCGGCACCGGCGCGTGGACCGGGCACGCCTCGGTCGAGGTGCCCGCGGGCGCGACCGTCCGCCACGACTTCCCCGCCGCCTTCGGCGCCTACTGGGTCCGCGTCACCGCCTCCACGCCCTGCCGCGCGACGGCGGCGTTTGCCTACGAATGACACCGGAAGGCCGCCGCCGCAACCGCAACAGGGCAAGCGCCTGATCTCGCTGCACTGGCAGCACAAGGCGGCCCTGGAGGCGGATCTGGAGGCGAAGATGAAGGAGATGCGACGATGAGACCCTTCCGCTTGACCGCCGTGGCGCTGGTTCTCCTGGCCGGGTGCGCGACGCCCGTCGCGCCGCCCGTGACGAAGCGGCCGGAGGCGCCGCCGTGCGTGGTGGTCGCCAAGGCCCGGTGGCAGCCGATGAAGGGCTCGCCGCCGGCCGAGGTCGTCACCGCCGACGGGCGCGAGGCCGTGCGGCTGGGCTGCCCGTTCGCCGGGACGGCGATCGAGCGCGCGTCGTGGGATGTGCCGGTGACGCTCGACCTGACCCCTGCGCGCGGGCTGCGCTTCGAGGTGCGGTGCGACGACCTCGCGCCGGTCTCCCATTTCTCGCTCTACCTGCGGAGCGGCAGCGGCTGGTACAGCACCACGTTCCATCCCGAGTCGACGGGCCGGTGGGAGACCGTCGTGGTCGAGCGCGACGGCGCGCGCAAGGAGGGCGAGCCGGCCGGCTGGGGATCGATCGACATGCTCCGCTTCTCGGCGTGGCGCGCGAAGGATGCCGACACCTCGTTCTGTCTCGGCGACGTCCGGCCCGACGGCCTGCCGGGCGGCGACACGCTCGTCGCGGTCCTGCGCGCCGACTCCGTCGCGAAGGCCGACGAGGGCGAGGCGAAGTCGGTCGCGCAGTTCACCGACGGCATGGCCGCGGCTTTCCGCGAAGCCGGGGCCGGGTGCACGGTGGTGAGCGATCTCGACATCGCCGCGGACCGGCTCGCGCCGTTCCGCCTCGTGGTGCTGCCCTACAACCCGAAGCTCCCGGAGGGCGCCGAGGAGGCACTCGCCCGGTTCGCCGCGCACGGCGGGAAGCTGATGGCGTTCTACTCGGTTCCGGCGAGGCTGCGTCCGCTGCTCGGCATCGAGGGCGGCGCGCACGTGAAGGCGGAGCGGGACGGGCAGTTCGCGGCGATCCGCCCGGTCCGCGGCGCCCTCGACGGGGCCCCGAAGACGACCGGGCAGAAGTCCTGGAACATCCACTCGTTCAAGCCCGTCGCGGGCGCGGGCCGCGTCGTGGCGGAATGGCTCGACGACCGCGGCAAGCCGGCCGGCCATGCCGCGATCCTCGGCTCGACCAACGGCCTCGTGATGACGCACGTGCTGCTGCCCGACGATCCCGCGAACAAGCGGCGCCTGCTGCTGGCGATGGCCGGGAGCCTCGCGCCGCAGGTCTGGCGGCAGGTTGCCGAGGCCGCGATCGCCGGGGTGGGCGGCGAACTGGGCTACGACACGTTCGAGAAGGCGGTCGAGGGCATTCGGTCCCTCCGTGGCGCCGACTGGAGCGGCCGGCGGACGCTCTCCGCGGCGCGCTCGGAGCACGCGGCGGCCTTGCGCGCCCTCTCCCGCGGGCGTTTCGCCGACGCGACCGACCGCGCCGCGCGGGCGGACCGGTCGATCGTGGAGGCCTTCTGCGCCGCGCAGCCGCGGACGCCGCTCACGTTCCGGGCGTTCTGGTGTCACGACGCATACGGCGTGGCGGGGATCCGGTGGGACGAGGCGATCCGCCGCCTGAAAGCCAACGGCTTCACCGCGATCGTGCCGAACATGCTGTGGGGCGGGTCGGCGTTCTTCCCGAGCGACGTGCTCCCCGTGGCGGCGAAGGTCGCGGAGCGCGGCGACGCGGTGGCCGAGTGCCTGGCCGCGTGCCGGAAGTACGGCATCGAGATGCACGTGTGGAAGGTGAACTGGAACCTGGGCTACTCGGTGCCGAAGGAGTACGTCGAGCGCATGCGCGCCGAAGGCCGCCTCCAGAGAAGCTCGACGGGCGTCGAGGAGCCGTGGCTGTGTCCGTCGCACCCGGCGAACCGGCAGCTCGAGATCGACTCGATGGTCGAGGTTGCGCGGAAGTACCCGGTGGACGGCATCCACTTCGACTACATCCGCTATCCCGACCACGACCATTGCTTCTGCGACGGCTGCCGCGAGCGCTTCGGCAAGGCTGCGGGCGCGCCGGTCGCGAACTGGCCCGCCGACGTGCAGCGCGGCGGCCCGCTGCATGCGAAGTGGCTCGACTGGCGGCGCTCGAACATCGACGCGGTCGTCGGGGCGGTCCACCGCGAGGCGCGCGCCGCGCGGCCGGGCATCAGGATCTCGGCGGCGGTGTTCCGCGAGTGGGCCACGGACCGCGACAGCGTCGGGCAGGACTGGAAGCTGTGGTGCGACAACGGCTGGCTCGATTTCGTCTGCCCGATGAACTACACGCCCAGCAGCGGCCGTTTCGAGGGCATGGTGTCGAGGCAGGTGGAATGGTCGGGGAAGGTGCCGTGCTATCCGGGCATCGGCGTCAGCGCGTCGTCGTCCCGCTTCGGCGCCCCGCGCGCGATCGAACAGATCCGGATCGCCGAGCGGTTCGATACCGGCGGGTTCATCATCTTTAACTACGGCGCGAACGAGAGTTCGGTCCTGCTGCCGCACCTCGGCCGCGGCATCACCCGGCCGGAGTGAGGGCTGCCATTTCCGGCCCCACCGGGACAAGCCCGGTGGGAGCCCGGAACACTCCCGGACGCGCCCGGTGGGAGCCTGAGATGCTCCACACTCGGCCGCTCCCACCGGGCTTGTCCTCGTGGGAGCCAGGGATGTTGTACACTCGGCCGCTCCCACCGGGCTTGTCCCGGTGGGGCGGGAAACGGAAGGAGGCGACGCATGCGGTACACGGGCGTGAACGTGCACATCCCGCACAAGCTCCTCCTCGACTGGACCGGCTGGCTCTCCGATGGCGTCGCATTCCCTGCCGCCACGGCCGCCGCCATCGAATCCACCGCGCCGGTCTGGGCCGGCGACGGCCTCACCCTCGACACCTTCCGCATCGCCGGCGACCTCGTGCAGATCCTCTTCGCAACGACACCCGACGTGAGCCCGACCCTCCTGGCCGGCCGCGCCAAGGGCCGCCTTCAGCACGCGCTCCGCGCCGCGGGTGCGCCGGTCGCGTTCAGCCGCAAGGTGTCCGTCCGCTCCGTCGGCGAGAACACCCGCGCCGATGTGGAGGGCTACCTCGCGCGACAGGTGGAGCGCGGCGAGTTCGCCGACCCGCGCTTCCGCGGGCGGATGGCGCGCTACACGGTCGTCCGCGACGGCGTCGACCTCGCAGCGCCGTCGGCGGGCGGACACGGCCGCTACTGGTACAACCTGCACGTGGTCCTCGTCACCGCCGACCGGTTCCGATTCGGGGCGGAGGACATCCTCGCCGGCGTGCGCGACGCGGCCCTCGCGGCGGCGGACCGGGGCGGGCATGCCCTCAAGTCGGTCGCGGTGATGCCGGACCACGTGCACCTGGCGCTGCGAGGCCATATCGAGCGATCCCCGCGGGAGATCGGGGTGGGGTTTCAGAACGCCCTGGCGGAGGCGGTCGGCTGTCGCGCGTGGCAGGACGGGTTCTACGCGGGCACGTTCAGCGAATACGACGTCAGCGCCATCCGCCCTTGATTTCCGGCCCCACCGGGACAAGCCCGGTGGGAGCCCGGAACGGGCTCTCCCGCCCCACTACCAGGGCACGCCCGGTGGGAGCCTGACTACCGGCGCACGCCCGGTGGGAGCCAAGTGCGGGCGCTCCCACCGGGCTTGTCCCGGTGGGGCGGAAAACGGATGAAGACGGACGCGCGCGCGGCACAGGATCGCCGCCGCGAACCACGAAGCGACGGCCTTGTCGCTCGCGAACCCGGTTCCGGTGCCGCGCTCGCCGCCGACGCGAAGGGCACATCGAGATCAGGTGCCCCGGGAAGCGGCGTGCGCTATAAACGGGGCATGATGACTTGCCTCCGTTGGTCGAGCCTCACCGCGGGCGTCCTGGCGCTCGCGATCCGGACCGTCCCCGCCCAGAACCCGCCGTACGATGTCTTCCCGCCCGCGGAGCCGCCGGTCTACCGCGTGCGCTACGAGGCCTCGGCGGAGCCGGGCGGACTGGCCTTCCCCGTGAACTACACCATCTGGATCCCGCCCGGCGCGAAGACGCTGCGCGGCGTGATCGTCCACCAACACGGCTGCGGCGAGGGCTCGTGCAAGTCGGGCCTGACCGGCGCCTACGACCTGCACTGGCAGGCCCTCGCGCGGGCCCACGACTGCGCGCTCCTCGCGCCGGCCTACGAGCAGCCGGAGAAGGCCGAGTGCCAGAAGTGGTGCGATCCTCGCAACGGGTCGGACGCGGCCTTCCGGCGCTGCCTCGCCGACCTCGGCGCGCGCTCGGGCCATCCCGAAATGGCGACGGTGCCGTGGGCGCTCTGGGGCCACAGCGGCGGCGGACACTGGGCGGGCGCCATGGTGCTGCTGCATCCGGGCAGGGTCGCTGCCGCGTGGCTGCGTTCGGGCGTGCCGCTGCTGGCGGCCAACCCGGAGCGGCCGACGATCAAGCCGCACGCGCTGCCCGACGCGCCGTTCGGGGTGCCGATCATGTGCAACCCCGGCACGAAGGAGGGCGTGACCGTCAAGGAGGGCCGCTTCAAGGGCGTGTGGCCCGCCAACGAGGCCTTCTTCGGCTCGGTGCGGGCGCGCGGCGAACCGATCGGCATCGCGATCGATCCGCTGACCAGCCACGAATGCGGCAACCAGCGCTACCTGGCGATCCGGTGGCTCGACGCCTGCCTCCGCGCCCGTCTGCCGGAAACCCCGGGCGGCGCGCTCCGCCCGATGCCGGCCGGCGCCGCGTGGCTGGCCCCCGTGGGCGGCACGGAGGCCGTGCCCGCCGCGTCGTTCCAAGGCGACCCGCTGAAGGCCGTGTGGCTGCCCGACGGGGCCGTGGCGCGGCTGTGGATGCAGTACGCGAAGGACACGGCGGTCGCCGACACCACGCCGCCGTCCGCGCCGGTGAATGTGCGCGTCACGGACAACGTCCTCACGTGGGAGGCGGAGGCCGATCTCGAGAGCGGCATCGCGCGGTTCATCATCGAGCGCGACGGGCAGGTCCTCGCGCGCGTGCCGGAGAAGGACGCAAACCCCTTCGGCCGCCCCCTCTTCCAGGGACTCCAGTACAGCGACACGCCGGTCCAGCCGCTCGTGCCGATGCGCTACGCCGACGCCGTCCCCGGCCGCGCGCATGCCTACCGCGTCATCGCCGTCAACACGGCGGGTCTCCAGTCGGCGCCGTCCGCACCGAACGGGAAGGATGGCAAACGAATGGGGGCAGGCGAATAGAAGGCGAACGGCGACAGGACGAGAACCGAGGTGGCTGACGTCCGCCATCACACCCTGTTGGAGGGGCGAGCTACCGCGAGCCCGAACGCAGCGCATCCGAAGCATCCTCTGCCCCCAGCCTCGCACAGCTCGGCTCTCCATCGAACCGCCGGGCAAGATGCCAGATGGCCACGGTCGGGAGCGGAGTTCCATGTCGTTGGATGTCGGCTCCGACCTTCGATGTTGGATGTTCGATGTTCGGCGTTCGGCGTTCGCCTTTCCTCCCGGCTTCCGCCTCCCGCACCTTTCATGGCATGGTGTCCGTCGCACGAGGGAGAAAACGGATGAAACGTATCGCAGGGCTTGTCGTGATGGCGGCGGGGCTGGCGGGGGCGGTTGAGCCGGCGGACCGCGACCTCATCCCCGAGGCGCGGGCGGTGCTCGGCTATCTCGAGTCCGTTTACGGAAAGCAGTCGCTCGGCGCGGTGTCCGGCAACGACAACGCGGGCTTCGTGCAGGAGGTGTCCGGGCGCCTGCCGGCGATCGTCTCGTTCGACCTCTGCGGCTGGAACAGCCCGACGTGGGGAAAGACCTACACGCCGGTGGTCGAGGGCTCCATCGAGTCCGCCAAGGCCTGGTGGGATCGCGGCGGCATCGTCGCCATGCAGTTCCACTGGAAGCATCCCGCGAAGACGAACGGCTCCGCGTGGGTCGGCAAGCACGGGAACAGCCCGCCGAGCGGCCCCTACGACATGGCGAACGTCACGAAGCCCGGCACGCCCGCGCACGAGGCGTTCATGACGGACCTCGCGCGGCACGCCGACTACCTGCAGCGGCTGGCCGAGGCCCGGGTGCCCGTGCTGTGGCGTCCGTTCCACGAGATCGACGGCGGCTGGTTCTGGTGGACGGACACGGAGACCCCGGAGAACACCGCCGCCGCGTGGCGGATGATGTTCGACTTCCTCGTGAAGGAGCGGAAGCTCCACAACCTGATCTGGGTCTTCAATCCCGGCGTCCACGCGGGCGGTTACAAGAAGATGCTGCGCGAGACGAAGAAGGAGGGGACGCTCGCCGACGAGATCGCGTTCCGAAAGCGCTACTACCCCGGCGCGGCCTACTGCGACCTCGCGGGCATCGACATCTACCCGAACAAGGCCGAGGGCTACGGCGATCCGACGGGCGACACCTTCCCGAAGGCGTGGGAGATCATGACGCAGGTCGCGCCGGGGAAGATGCTCGCGATGTGCGAGTCGTCCGGCGTGATCCACCCCGGCCTGATGGAGGCGAAGGGGCCGCGCTGGCTCTACACGCTCCAGTGGTTCTCCGGCGAACCCGCCTACGCGCGCGAGGTCTATGCCCACGGCTTCCTCGTCACCCTCGACGAGCTGCCGCCGCTCAACCCCGGCGCCCTGCCCTTCGCGCGGCTCGTCGCGCCGGCGGACGGCGCGGCGCTGCCCGCCGGCGACGTCGAGCTGAAGGCCGACACCGGCGCGCGGGCGGGCGACATCGCGCAGGTCGAGTTCCTCGCCCTGCCCGGGTCGTGGAAGAACGGGTGGATGATGAAGGCTTCGGAGAAGGAGGCGGCCTTCGCCGGTGCCGCGCCCGTCGGGGTCGCGAAGGCGCCGCCGTTCACGGCGACGTGGAAGGCCCCGCCGGCCGGACTGCACACGGTCGTCGCGCGCATCACGGACCGGAAGGGCCGGTCGACGGTCTCCAACGCGGCGCGCGTCGCGGCGGGGCTGGACAACCTGGCGCGGCGCGGAACGTTCACGGCCTCGTCGGGGGCGGACGGCGCGGCGAAGGCGGGCGACGGCGACCTCTTCACGCCGTGGAGCGGCGACAAGAAGGAGGACCAGTGGCTGGCGGTCGACCTCGGCGCGGCCACGACCGTCGGCGCCGTCGCCGTGTCGTGGTGGAAGGCCTACGCGAAAGCGTGGGAGATCCAGGTCTCCGACGACGGCGCGGCGTGGCGGACGGTCCACGCGGTGCCGAAGAAGAGCGAGTTCCTCGGCAACACCGACGTCGTCCGCTTCGACCCGGTCCGCGCGCGGCACGTCCGGCTCTTCTGCAAGGAGCGCGGCACCGACTGGGGCGGCTACACGGTCTACGAACTCGGCGTCTACGGGAGCCTGCCATGAAGCGGACGATGGCGGGCGCGGTGGTCTTCGGACTGGCGGCGGCGCTCGGTTGGGCGACACGGGGGACGGCCGCGGACGCGCCGGCGGCGCGGATGAATGTGCTCTTCGTCGCGGTCGACGACCTGCGCCCGGAGCTGGGCTGCTACGGCGTGAAGGGGGTCCTCTCGCCGGCCATCGACCGGCTCGCCGCGCGCGGCACGGTCTTCGAGCGCGCCTACTGCCAGCAGGCGGTCTGCTCGCCGTCGCGCACGAGCCTGCTGACCGGCTGCCGGCCGGACACGACGCGGGTCTACGACCTCGAGACGCACTTCCGGAAGAACCTGCCGGACGTCGTCACGCTGCCGCAGCACTTCAAGGCCCACGGCTACTTCACGCGCAGCGTCGGCAAGATCTTCCACAACGGGCTCGACGACGCGCCGTCGTGGTCCGAACCGTCCGCGAAGGCCACGCGCCCGCAGTACTCGCTGCCCGCCAACCGGGAGCTGGTCGCCCGCAGGACCGAGGAGGCGAAGGGACGCGAGTTCAAGACCGCCAGCGCCCGCTACAACGCGACGACCGGTCCGTCGACCGAATGCGCCGACGTCGCGGACAACGCCTATTCCGACGGCGCGATCGCCGACGCCGCCATCGGGATGCTGCGCGCCGCGAAGGACGGGCCGTTCTTCCTCGCCGTCGGCTTCCTCAAGCCGCACCTGCCCTTCATCGCGCCGAAGAAGTACTGGGACCTCTACCGGCGGGACGACATCGCGGCCGCGCCGAACCCCTTCGCCCCCGACGGCGCGCCCGGGTTCGCGCTGCCCGACTGGGGCGAGCTGCGCGCCTACGCGGACATCCCGCGCTCGGGTCCGCTGCCGGAGGAGCAGGCACGCCTGCTCAAGCACGGCTACTACGCCTGCGTCAGCTACATGGACGCCCAGCTCGGGCGCGTGCTGGACGAACTGGACCGCCTCGGCCTGCGCGAGACGACCGTCGTCGTGCTCTGGGGCGACCACGGCTGGAAGCTCGGCGACCACGGCGCGTGGTGCAAGCACACCAACTTCGAGATCGACACCCGCGCGCCGCTGATCTGCGCGGCGCCGGGGCGGAAGGGCGCGGGGCGCACCAGCCGCGCGCTCGTCGAATTCGTCGATATTTACCCCTCGCTGTGCGAGCTCGCCGGCCTGCCGCTGCCGACGCACCTGGAGGGCCTGAGCTTCGCGCCGCTGCTCGACACGCCGGACCTGACCTGGAAGCCCGCCGCGTTCAGCCAGTACCCGCGCGGCCCGGTCATGGGCCACACGATGCGCACCGACCGGTACCGGTTCACGCGCTGGGTCGCGAAGGACGGCACGGAATCCGCCCGCGAGCTGTACGACCACCAGGCGGATCCGCAGGAGAACCGGAACGTCGCCGGCGCGCCCGAACACAAGGCGCTGCTTGCGGACCTCACCGCGCAGATGCAGGCCGGATGGAAGGCCGCGCGCGCCGCAGTCGCCGGCGGATCGAAGGAGAACCGGCCATGAACGTCCGTCACGCGATCGCCCCCCTCGCCGGCCTGGCCGTCCTCGCGGCCGCCGCCGCGGCCGCGCAGCGGCCGAACCTGGTGCTCGTCACCGCCGACGACATGGGCTTCCAGCTCGGCTGCTACGGGGATCCCGTCGTCACGACGCCGCACATGGACCGGCTCGCCCGCGAGGGCCTTCGGTTCACGCGGGGCTACGTGACGCAGGCCTCGTGCAGTCCGTCGCGCAGCAGCATGCTGACCGGGCTCTATCCGCACCAGAGCGGGCAGATCGGGCTCGCCCACCTCGGCTACTCGATGCGGCCGGATGTCCCGACGATGCCCACGCTGCTGAAGCGGGCCGGCTACCGCACCGGCATCATCGGCAAGCTCCACGTCGCGCCGGAGGCCGCCTTCGATTTCGACTTCAAGGAGACGAACACCGCCGACACGCGCGACATGGCGAAGGTGCGGGCGAAGTGCGAGGCGTTCGTCGGCGCCGATCCGCGGCGGCCGTTCTTCCTCATGCTGAACTTCTTCGACCCGCACGACCCGCACCTGCAGGACGTCAACGGCAGCCCCCGGGCGAAGATCGCGGCGGAGCAGGCCCGGGAGTACCCCTTCTTAGGAACCAACGCACCGGCGATGCGGCAGCGGGTGGCGGAGTTCGCGACGTGCGTGAACCGCGTCGACGAGGGCATCGGCGTGCTGATGGAGATCCTGCGCGGGCGCGGGCTCGACTCGAACACGGTGGTCGTGGTCCTCGGCGACAACGGCCCGCCGCTGCCGCGCGCGAAGGTGACGTCCTTCGAGGCCGGCGTGAACGTTCCGTTCCTCGCGTGGGCGCCCGGCCGGATCGCGCCGCGCGTCGGGGACGAACTCGTCTGCACGACCGACCTCCTGCCGACCTTCCTCGAACTCGCCGGCGCGCCGGCGCCCGGCGGGCTGCCGGGCCGGTCGCTGCTCCCGGCCTTCCGCGGCGCCCCCCCCGGCTGGCGCGCGACGCTGGCCACCGAGTACACGACGCACGAGCCGCGCAACCTGAACCCGCAGCGCAGCCTCCGCGACGCGCGGTACAAGCTCACCACGACCCTGCTGCTCGACCCGGCGTTCCGGTGGCCCGACGGCATCGACCCCGAGGAGTACCGCAAGGTGCAGCGCAAGGCCGCCACGGGAGAGTTCCTCGAGCTGTACGACCTGCAGGCCGACCCGCACGAGTTCACGAACCTCGCCGGCCGCGCGGAACTGCGCGACGTGCAGGAGCGTCTCTCCGCCGAACTCCGCCGCTGGCGCGAGGCGACGCAGGACCCGCTCCTCGACCCCGCTGCGCTGCAGGCGCTCGTGGTGAAGGAGAAGGACGCCCCGCCGACGCCCGTCCCCGCGTGGAGGAAGGCGAAAGCCCCGCCCGCGCCGGCGCCCGGAGGCCGGAAAGGCGGGACGCCGTGAGAATCCGGATTCCAGCCGCCCTCGCGGCGGCGCTGGGGGCGTTCGCGGCGGCGGGCGGGCCGGACGGCGGCGGGCTGCGCGTGTACCACATCGGCAACAGCCACACCGATTCGCTGCGGAACACGCTGATGCCCCTGGCCGTCGCGGCCGGGCACTCGAACCACTTCTTCTCGACGTCGATCATCCTCGGCGCGCCGCTGCGGTGGATCCGCGACCACGACAAGGACTGCCGCGAGCGGCCGTGGTCGGAAGGACTCGCGCCCGCGAACGCATGGGACGCGGCCACCCTCCAGTGCTACGCGAGCGACGAGGACGACATCGCCGCCGCCGTCCACTTCGCCGGGCTGCTCCTCCGCGGAAACCCGAAGTGCCGCATCCTCATCTACACCATCTGGCCCGGCGCGGACGACGATTGGGAGGCCCCGAAGCACGAACGCACCGAGGCCCGCTCGGAACTCTACGCCGCCGCCATCGCGAAGGCCTTCCCCGACGCGCCGGCGCCGCGCGTCGCGCCGACCAGCCTCGTGATGCGCGAACTCGGACGCCTCGCCGACGCCGGGGAACTGCCCGGCGTGCCGTCGCGGTTCGCCCTGCTCTCCGACGGCGGCCACCTCGCCGCGGCCGGCCACTACGCCGTCAGCGCGGCGTTCTGCTCGATGCTCTACAACGAGCCGCCGTTCGCCTACCCCGGCCGGATCCTGGCGTACGCGAGGGAGTCGAAGACCGAGAAGCGGGTCAGCCCCGACCGGGTGCAGTTCGAACTGCCGTCCGAAACGGCGTCGGTCATCCGGCGGGTCGTGTGGGATGTGCTCGCGACCTATCCGCCCGCGGGCGTCGACGCCGGACTGGTCATCGCCGACCGCGCGCTGCCCGCCGCGATCGCCGGGCGCCCGTACGCCCATGCGTTCCGCGCGCTCCACGCCTCCGGCCCGGCCGCATGGTCGCTCGCGGGCGGCACGCTCCCGGCCGGGCTGGCGCTGGGCGTGGACGGCGCACTCTCGGGAACCCCGGCGGCGCCCGGGTCGTTCGCGTTCACGATCCGCGTCGAGGCCGGTGGGCGCCGGTTCGAGAAGCCCTTCACGCTGGTCGCCAGCGGGGACCGTCCGCCGCGGATCGCGCCGGCGGATCCCGGGGCCGTCCCGCTCGACCGGCCCGTGTTCCACGAACTCCGGGCCGACGGCGGCGTGGGCAAGCTCGCGTGGAGCCTCGCGTCGGCCGACGCCCGGCTGCCCTACGGCGTGCGGCTGGCGAAGACGGGGATCCTTCTCGGCACGCCGGGCGAGGCGGGGGAGTTCCGCTTCGCCGTGCGCGTGACCGATGCGCATCCCGACGGGCCGCGCAGCGACGAAAGGTCCTTCGTGTGGCGGATCGACCCCGCGACGCCGGCCGCGCTGGTGGTGCCCGTCGTGAAGGCCGCGCCCGTGCTCGACGGGAACCTCGACGAGCCCTTCTGGCGGCTCGACCAGGCCGTCACCGGCGCCCCGCCCGCGAAGGCCGCCTCGTTCGGGGCCGTCTGGGTGCCGAACCGCGACTGGCGCAAGGGCGGCACCGTCTACATCGGCGTGAAGGTGGGCGACGGCGCCGCGGGACGGGGCCCCGGGGATGCGGTCCACCTCTATCTCGACGGCATGCACAACCGCGAGACGATGTACAACCAGGACGACACCCACTTCGTGATCCGGCGCGACGGGAAGACGGAGTCGGTCCGCGGCAAGCCGAACTGGTTCCTCAAGGCCGCCGCGCGCGAGGCCGACGGCGGCTGGACGCTGGAGATCGCCGTGCCGCACAACTACTTCGTCGGCGCCGGCGCATGGATCGACATGGCGCCGCGGGCCGTCTATGGATTCGACCTGGCCGTCGGGTCCGGTGCGGGCGGCTCGGCGCGGTCGTACTGGCGCGGCTCGGCGGCGAACGACGAGGACACGAGCGGATTCGGAAGCCTGGTGCTCGGCGGGGAGGGGAAGCAATGAATCGGACGATCGGGATCGCGGCGGCCGTGGCGGTGGCGGTGGCGGCGGCACTGGGCGCGCCGGGGCTCGCGGGGACGGGGGCGGCCGCGCAGCCGGCGGAGGCGCCCGCCGCGACGCGGCTGGGGATCAACCTCGCCGGCCCGGCGGACTGGAACAGCGAACTGCCGTTCGTGGATGTCTTCCGCCAGTCGCGCCTGTGGATCAGCCAGCGGCAGGGGGCGGCGTGGGGCAAGGGGCCGGACCTCGACCTGGACGAGTTCGGCTGGGTGAAGCGGCTGGAGCCCGGATGCTACGCCGAGAGCATGCTCTGCACGGTCTCCGGCGGGCACTACCCGGCGGGCGTCTACACGGTCCTGTACGAGGGCGAAGGGCGGATCGAGTTCGGCAAGAGCGCAAAGGTGGTCGAGGCGAAGCCGGGACGGATTCGGATCGACGTCGACTCCTCGAAGGGCGGCTTCTCCGTGCAGATCAGGGAGACGAACACCGCCAACCCCGTCCGCGACATCCGCGTCCTCATGCCCGGGTTCGAGACGACGTGGGAAAAGGCCCCGTTTCACCCCGCGTTCCTCGCGCGGTGGAAGGGCTTCGCGTGTTTCCGCTTCATGGACTGGATGCACACCAACGGCTCCGAGATCCGCACGTGGGCCGACCGCCCGACGCTCCGCCACGCGACCTTCTCCAAGCGCGGCGTCGCGCTGGAGTGGATGATCGAACTGTGCAACCGGCAGAAGGCCGATCCGTGGTTCTGCATGCCTCACCTGGCCGACGACGACTACATCCGACGCTTCGCGCAGATGGTGAAGGAACAACTCGACCCGGGGCGGAAGATCTACATCGAATACTCCAACGAAGTCTGGAACGGCCAGTTCCCGCAGAGCCGCTACGCCGGCGAGCAGGGCGTGAAGCTGGGGCTCGGCCCGAAGGACAAGCCATGGGAGGCCGGCTGGCATTACACGGCGGTCCGGTCGACCGAGATCTTCCGCATCTGGGAGGAGGTCTTCGGCGGGCACGACCGGTTTGTCCGCGTCCTGCCCGTGCAAACCGGCGTCGGCTCGGTCGCGGACGGCGTCTGCGGCTTCCGCGACGCGGCGAAGCACGCCGACGCGATGGCCGTCGCGCCGTACATGAGCTACAGCATCGGGCGCGGGAAGACCGCGGATCTCGGCCCGACCATGCGCGACTGGACCGCGGAGCAGATGCTCGACCATTTCGAGAAGACCGGCTTCGCCGGCGCGATGGAGCGCATGGCGAAGGACAAGGCCTCCGCCTCGAAGCACGGCCTCGCGCTCGTCGCCTACGAGGGCGGCCAGCACATGGTCGCGTTCGTGAAGGACCGCGATCTGACGACGGCCCTGACGAAGACGATGCAGGCCTGCAACCGGCATCCGCGGATGGGCGACCTCTACCGCCGCTACTTCGCCGAATGGGCGCGGCTCGGCGGCGGAACGTTTGCGCACTTCTCCAGCATCGGCGGATGGAGCAACCACGGCTCGTGGGGCCTCGCCGAGCATTACGACAGCAAGCCCGCCGACTACCCGAAGCTCGCGGCGACGCTGGAGTGGGCGAAGTCGCTCGGCCAGCCGGTCGATCAGGAGGTCCGCCCATGAAGGCTCCTCACCACGTACCGCACCTGGTCTGCCTGGCCCTGCTCCTTTCGGTCTCGCCCGGCTCCAGCCAGGAAGGCCGGCCGGCGGCGGGCGGGAGGCCCAACGTCCTCCTCATCATCGCGGACGACCTCAACCGGAGCCTGCCGTGCTACGGACAGACGCTTGTCCGGACGCCGAACGTGGACCGGCTCGCGGCGCGGGCGGTGCGCTTCGACCGCGCCTACTGCCAGTACCCGGTTTGCAGCCCGTCGCGCGTGTCGTTCCTGAGCGGGCGGCGGCCGGAACAGACGCGGATGTTCGGCAACGAGGAGGCCTCGCGCACGCCGTCGCTGAAGGACGCCGTGTTCCTGCCGGAGTACTTCAGGCAGAAGGGCTACTTCACCGCGCGCGTCGGCAAGGTGTTCCACATCGGGCGCGACGTGCCGGAATGCTGGGACGTCACGGAGGAGGGAACGCCGGACGGCAAGGTCATCTACCAGCCCCAGGAGCCGGACAAGCTCGGCCTGCGGGAGAGCATCGCGCAGGAAGGCAGACTCGACGGCGACACCGGCGAAGGCGGACACTGGTACCGGCTCGCATCGGCCGAGGAGAAGCTGATCGATCCGACCACCGCGCGGCGCGTGTCGGAATTGGTCGAGCAGGGAACCGGGAGCGGCAAGCCGTTCTTCATCGCGTGCGGCTTCCGGCGTCCGCATCTCCCGTGGATGGCGCCGGAGGAGTTCTTCGCGCCCTACGCGCCGGAGACCCTTCCGCTTCCGGTCCGGGGCGACGTGCCGCGGCCCGTGGGTCCGGTGCAAGGAAAGTCGCCCGCCGCCTCGGACGACTCGCGCCGTGCCGCCCTGCGCGCCTACTTCGCCTGCATCAGTTTCATGGACAAGCAGCTCGGACGCGTGCTCGACACGATGGACAGGCTCAAGCTCTGGGACAACACGGTCGTGCTGCTGCTCGGCGACAACGGCTACCACCTCGGCACGCGCGGCGGCTACTGGGGCAAGGGCACGCCCTACGAGGAGAGTTGCGGCGTGCCGCTGCTCATCGCCGCGCCCGGCAAAGCGAAGGCGACCGGCTGCAAACGCGTTGTGGAATACGTCGACTTCTATCCGACGCTCGTGGACCTCTGCGGCCTGCCCGCGCGCAGCGACCTTGAAGGGCGCAGCCTGAGGCCGTTGCTCGACGATCCCGCCGCGCCGTGGGAGCACGCCGCGTTCAGCATCAACGCCCGGAACAACCAGCCGTACAATCTCGCCGTCAGCACGGAGCGGTTCCGGTACGTCGAGCACGCCGACGCAAAGAAGCCCGCCGAACTCTACGATCTTCAAGCCGACCCGCGCGAGTGGTCCGATCTCGCCGGCGCGCCGGAACACGCCGCGACGCTGGATGCGCTGCGGAGGCTGGCGGCGGAGCATCGGCGGAAGTTCTGGAGGTAGGGAGTGCAACGCACGCCGGCAAGGCTGACGATCCTCCCCGCCCTGGCGGCCCGAGGCGGCTGGTCCCCGCTGCGCGACGGACTACCGTCTTGCATCAACGGCGCCGTTGAGCCGATCGCGCGGGCCGTCCGTGAGGCCATCGGACACGTTCTCGCCAATCATCCCATCGCCGGCCCGGAAAGGAAGCCATGAGATTCCGCCCCCGACCGAACCGAAGGACGTTCCTTCTCCACTGCGCAACCTCGTTCGCCGGCGTCTGCCTTGGGCCGCGGGTTCAGGCCGCCGAGAGCGTGACGCTGGGGTCGTGGGAGACGGTCGAATTCCCGGGCCGCCCGCCCAAGAGCCGCCGGCTGATGAAGATCAACGCGAGCAACGGCGCAGCCGGTTACTCGCGCGCCTGCGCGACGGACCTGAAGAACGCGGCCGCGGCGGCGGGCGATGCGAACCTGCTTGACCACGGGGCGCTGTGGGAGCGGCTTCGGGCCGCGGGCGTCCCGAAGAGTGAGATTGCGACGCTCGACATCGCGGCGTGGGACCTGCACGCGCGGATGCTCGGGAAACCGCTGCACTCCCTGCTCGGGACGAAGCGAACGAAGGTCCTCCGCTACGGCGACGTGCGCGGGCAGCAGCCGGGATTTGCGCCGCAGGCCTACGCCGACGGCGTTGCCCGATACCTCGAGCGTACCGGGCTGCGAGCGACGAAGCTCCACTTCCCCGGCGCCATGGGCACGCCGGAGAGCGTTCCGTTCGCGACGGTCCTCGACACGCTGCGGGCCGTGCGCAGGGCGGTCGGCGCGGACGCGATCCTTGCGTGGGACCCGTACCCCGGCTCGGCGGAGTCGGCGACCCCCTCGGTGGATGAGGCAAAGCAGATCCTGGCTTTGATGGACGAACTCGGCTACGCGTGGATCGAGGGCCCGCTGCCGCCGGTGCCGTTCGAGACGCAGATCCCGAAGTACGCGGAGCTGGTGAAGTCCGGCGCGAAGTTGCGCATCCAGGCCGAGGGGCCGGGCTCGCCGGTCGGCGACGGCACCGGCTTCGACGACATGAAGCGGTGGACGGACGCCGGCGCGATCACCCAGTGCTCCACCGACGCCTACATCCACACCGGCGTGACCAACTGCCTGCGGATCCTCGAATACGCCAGGGCGCACCCGCCGCTGGTGGTCAACCTGCACTGGGCCTGGGCGCCGCACGCGCACCTCGCCATGGCGTCGGACGAGGCGACCATGCCGCTGGTCGAGTTCCCGATGGGCGAGGACGTGCCGAAGGAGTTCATGTCCGGCCCTTGGCTTCTCGCCCCCGACTGGCCGGGGATCTACCGGATCGACGGGGGGCAGGAACGCGGGTGATCGAACCGGCCCGTCCTTTCCGCCGCGCGGGTTTCGTGCTACACGGAGGCCCGGCGCATCGCCGCACCGGATGCGCCGGACCGCGCGGGAGGACCGCATGAGAACGACGATCGTGGTGACGGTTCTGCGGATGCTCGTCGGCTGGCACTTCCTCTACGAGGGGCTCGCCAAGATCGTGCAGCCCGGCGGCTGGTCCGCCGCAGGCTACCTTCGCATGAGCCGCTGGTTCGCCGCCCCGCTGTTCCACCACATCGCCGACACGCCGGCGCTGCTGCGCGCGTGCGACCTGTTCAACATGGGAGGGCTGACGCTGATCGGGCTGGCGCTGATCCTCGGCGTGCTCGTCCGCCCGGCGGCGCTGTGCGGCATCGCAATGCTGGCCTTCTACTACATCGCCCATCCGCCGTTTCTCTCATGGGCGGCCGAGGGACACTTCCTGTGGATCGACCGCAACGTCGTCGAGGCGGCGGCGCTGGCGGTGATCGCGCTGCTGCCGTCGGCCGACCTCGGCGCGTGGATCGCCGCGAGGCTGCGGGCCCGCCGCGGCTCGGCGGCCGACGCCGCGACGGTCGCCCTGCCCCCGGCCTCGCAGACCCGGCGCGACCTGCTTCTCCGCCTCGGCTCGCTGCCGGTGCTCGGCGCATTCGGGTTCGCCTTCCTGCGCAAGCACGGGCCGGTCTGGGAGCGCGAGAACCTGAAGGACCGCGTCGACACCGTCACGACCGCCACGGTCAAGGCCTTCGACTTCGCCGACATCAGGGACCTGAAGAAGCCGGTCGACAAGTTCGGGACGATCGGGAAGCTGAAGCTCAGCCGGATGTTCCTCGGCGGAAACCTGATCGGCGGCTGGGCGCACGCGCGCGACCTGCTCTACGCCGACAAGCTCGTGAAGGCCTACTTCACCGACGACCGCGTCTTCCGCACCTTCCGCATGGCCGAGGCGTGCGGCATGAACACGATCCTCACCAACCCGGCGCTGATGCGGGTGATCAACGACTACTGGAAGAAGGAGGGCGGCAGGATCCAGTTCATCTCCGACTGCGGCCACAAGGACGGCCTGATCCGCGGCGCGGAGGTGTCCGTCGAGCACGGCGCCTGCGCGGTCTACACCCACGGCGGCCGGTCAGACCAGCTGGCCGCCGGCGGCGCGTTCGGCGAGATCGCCAAGACGCTCGACGCGATGCGCAAGCTCGGCGTTCCCGCGGGGATCGGCGCGCACCGGCTCGAAACGGTGAAGGGGTGCGTCGAACGCGGCATCATCCCGGACTTCTGGATGAAGACGCTTCACCACACGAAGTACTGGTCCGCCCATCCCGAGGCCGGCTACTACTCCCACGACAACGTCTGGTGTCTCGACGCCGACGACGTCGTCGCGACCATGGAGTCGCTCGAGCAGCCGTGGATCGCCTTCAAGATCCTCGCCGCCGGTGCGATCGAGCCGCGCGAGGCCTTCCCCTACGCCTTCCGGAGCGGCGCGGACTTCATCTGCGTCGGAATGTACGATTTCCAGCTCGTCGAGGACGTCAACCTCGTGAACACCATCCTCGACGCCCCCATCGAGCGCCGCCGCCCCTGGAGGGCATAGACGCCCGCGGACCGCCACCGCCCGCGTCCTCGCATGCCCGCTCTTCACGCGGGACGACCGAATCGGGCGGTCGGGGTTGGTCGAACCGTGGACTTCGTAGCGACGCGGCGCCGCTTCAGGATGCCGGGGCCTTGCGTCCGGCCATCATGAGCCAGTGTCCACGTCGCTTGAAGATCCGTTCCAGAGGTTTCCCCGGCCATGCCGGGAGAGGCATCAATCCGATCGTGGTCACGTCAACGTGGGCAAAGCCGACGCGGCGCATCAGGTCCTCGGCCTGGCGGCAGCCCAGGACGCGCACGTGCCCCGAGATCCCGCTGAAGGCGGGGTCGTCCAGCGCGAGGGCGCCGAGGTCGATGGCGATGTCCTCCCCGGCGTGAAGCCCCAGCGGATTCCCCAGATACCAGCCGCAGGTCTGCTGGAGGGAGAACGGCGTGTACCCAAGGACAGCGGCGAGGGTGTTCAACCAACTCGTCAGGTTCTCGGACGTCATGAACGCCCAACCGCCCGGCCGGAGCACGCGAAGAGCCTCGGCCATGAAGAGCCGGGAGTTGTGGACATGCTCGATCACCTGCGAGGCATGCACGGCGTCAAAGGACCCGTCGGAGAACGGCCATCGGCCGTTGAGGTCAAAGGCCGACACCTGGATGCCGCGCGCCCTGGCCTCGGCGGCAAGACCCGGATGGCCCTCCACGCCGCAGAACAACTTCGGCAGCGGATTCAGATACTTGAATAGACGGCTGCCGTCGCCACATCCGACATCCAGGAGGTGCTCCGGCCGCCTCGCGGCCACGGCCCTCCCGGCCCAGTCATAGGATCGGTCCCCGCTCTCGACATAGGACCGTCCCACCATTTTCTGCAGGATCGACATCATCGCTTCCACCCGCCCCCGGGATGTTGTCCCAACTCAGGGACGGAATACAAGTCGCCATCATCGTACCGGGGCAATCCCCCGCTCGAAACCGCCCCTGCTCTCGCCAGCGGCGCCGGGAGCGGTTACCCTCCGAGCTTGTTGAATCCGCCGTTTCCGATGGAGGACGACCCGTGAACGAGAACGCCAACGCTCGCGCCGCCGAAACGGCCGGACCGCTCCGCCGGGGAATCGGAGCCGGGATCCTGCTGGGCTTCCTGCTTCTGGCCGCCACGGGCATGGGGAAGGTGCTCCTGCATCCGGACCAGGTCCTGGATTTCAACGACGGCAACATCGAGTCGGTCCTTTCGCCGACCTACGCGCTGCCGGGTGCGCTCCTCCGCGTTTGGGACAACCAGTTCTTCTTCGGCCAGGGCGGCAAGCTCTTCTCCCTCGGCTCCGCAAGCGCGGGCGAGTCGCTCGCCGGGCCGCACCACTACCGCCGCGGCTTCATCGCCCTGCTTCTCGCGCTTGTCGGCGGCGCCCTCTACTGGATGCTTCGCCAATACCGCCTGCCCCGGACCGCCTCCGCCCTCGCAGCGGGCGCGGTGATGCTCGGGGGAACCTGCTTCTCGTTCGCGGTGCTCGGGCTGGCGGTCCGCGCCAGCGCGCTCGGTTTCGCGGCGCTGGCGGCCGGATTCCTCGAGCGCGGGCGTCGCGACGATGCATGGATCCCCTACGCCCTCGGCGGCGGATGCCTCGGGTTGTCGATCTCCGAGGTGCCCGACATCGGCGTCTTCCTCGCGCTCACGACCGCGGGGATCTGGCTGTGGACGCACTGGCCGGAGGCCCCGGCGAAGGCGCCGTGGGCGAAGCTGGCCGGCCGGTTCGTCCTGTACGTCGCCTGCAGCGGCCTGCTGGCCTGGCAGACGATCGGCGTGATGTTCGCAACGCAGGTGGAGGGCGTGCAGCAGGGCGCCGCCGAAGACCCCGCCGAGCGATACGCCTGGGCGACGCAGTGGAGCCTGCCTCCGGAGGAGACGTGGAACCTGGTTTCGGGAACCTACTTCGGCACCACCTCGCGCTCGGCGGAGGCGCCGTACCGCGGCCGGATGGGACGCAGCCCCGGCTGGGAGACGACGAAGCAGGGCTTCCGCAACTTCTCGCTGACGGGCCACCACCTCGGCGTCGTCCCGGCGATCCTGGCCCTGGCCGCGATCGGCGTGGCCGTGGCGGGCGCGCGCGAACGGCGCCGGCTTGCGTGGCTCGCGGTGGGCGGGGGCGCGCTGGCGCTCCTGCTGGCCCTGGGCAAGTTCACGCCGCTCTACCGGCTCGTCTTCTCGCTGCCCTACCTCAGCACGATCCGCAATCCGGAGAAGTGGATGGTGCCGTTCGTCCTGTTCGCCACGCTCGGCATCGCGCTGGCGCTCGAGGCGCTTCTGAGCCCCTCCGCCGAGACGGCCCGCCGCGCGCGCCGCTGGACGCTCTGGACCTGCGCCGGGATCGGCGGGCTCTCGCTTCTGCTTCTCTTCGCGACGTTCGCCGGGAAATCCGGCTTCCTCGCGCAGCTGCAGGCCGAGGGCTACGGCGGGCAATCCGCCGCCGCGTGGTCGGCGGCCGTCATGGCCTGCCTGAAGACCGCGGCCATCGCGGGGGTGTTCGCCGCCGTCCTCGCCGTTGCCGCCCGGGCCGGCGGACTGCCGGAAGCGCGCCGCGCCACCATCGTGGCCTCCGCCGTCGGCCTGCTCGCCGTCCTCGACCTCCTCGCGGTCAACGGCCATTACGTCGCCGGCCGCACCTACGGCGCCGTGCTCGCCTCCAACCCGCTCCGGCAGTTCATCGACGCCCACCGCGGCGACGGCCGGTTCAAGATGCTCCCCCCCACCCACCCGGCCCTGAACAACATCCGCATGAGTCACATGCAGGTGTCGGGCTGCGACCTCTTCGATCCGGTCAGCGTCTCGCGCATGCCGACGGACTACGCCGCGCTCTTCGAGGCCCTCCAGACCCTGCCGACGCGGGTCTGGGAGCTGGGCGGCGTGCGCTACTTCGTGACCCTGCCCGGCGGCGCGCAGCAGCTCGAGCAGGCCGACGGCGGCCGCGGCCGCGTAAAGGAGGTCTTCGCCGCGGGCATCGCGCAGATGGATGGCGCGCTCGTGCCCGTCGACGGCGCCCCGGCGGACCAGCAGGTCCTCCGCATCGCCGAGTTCTCCGGCGCCCGCCCGAAGCTCGCCTTCGCGACACGCGTGACCCCCGTCCCCGCCACCGCCGAGGGCGAGAAGGCCGCACTGGCCCGGCTCGTCGCGCCGGATTTCGACGCCGCCTCCGAGGCGGTCGTCCACGCGGAGCCCGCGCCGCCCGCGGCGCCTGCGGAGGCGAAGGTGCTGCGGAGCGTGCGCGACGAACCCGCCGCCGCCGCGGTCGAGGTGGAAACGCCCGCCCCCGCCCTGCTGACCCGCGCGACCAAGTTCGACTCCGACTGGAAGGTGCGGATCGACGGCGCTCCCGCCGCCCTTCTGCGCGTCAACGCCGTCTTCCAGGGCGTCGTCGTGCCCGCCGGCCGTCACACGGTCGACTTCGAGTACCGCCCCGACCGCAGCTCGCTCGCCGTCGCCGCCGCCGGCCGGGCCGGCTGGCTTGGTCTCTGGCTCGTCTGGCTCGTCCGCCGCCGCGCCGCCTGATTCACGCGGAGCCGTCCGATCGGGAGCGGTGACGGTCCCGCTGACCGCGTAGCCGCAGGGCTACGACCTGCGGCGCTGCGGCTTCCGCGACCGCCCCCCGGCACGCCACGTCGTAGCCGTGGCGCCACCCGGAACCAAGGCACGAGACCAATCCGAAGTCGCGAGCGGCAAGCACGAAGCCGCCGTCTTCTTCCAGGTTTCAGGTTTCATCCCTCATCCCTCGACGCCGCCCGGGCCGCCGGGTTGATTCCGGCCTTGGCCGCGGCTACTCTGCACATCATGAGCAATCCTCCGCAACGTGTGCTGGTCACGGGCGGCGCCGGCTACATCGGGTCGATTCTCGTCCCGATGCTGCTGGCCCGGGGCCACAAGGTGACGGTGCTGGACAACTTCCTCTACGGCCAGGCCACGCTGCTGGACTGCTGCCACGACCCCAACCTGCGGATCGTCCGCGGCGACGCCCGCGACGAGGGCCTCCTGAAGCGCCTCGTCCCCGAGGCCGACGTGCTGATCCCGCTCGCGTGCCTCGTCGGCGCCCCGCTCTGCGAGAAGCGGCCGGTGGAGGCGAAGACCCTGAACCTCGACGCCGTCGAGGCGGTCGTCGCCCTCAGCCGCCCCGGCCAGAGGATCGTCTACCCCAACACCAACAGCGGCTACGGCATCGGCGAGGAGAACCTCGAGTGCACCGAGGAGTCGCCGCTGCGGCCGATCTCGCTCTACGGCCGGCTCAAGGTCGACGCCGAGAAGGCGGTGCTCGGGTCCGGCCGCGGCGTGGCGCTCCGCCTGGCGACGGTCTTCGGCATCAGCCCGCGCATGCGGCTCGACCTGCTCGTCAACGATTTCACCTACCGCGCCGTCACCGACCGCTTCGTCATCCTCTTCGAAGCCCACTTCAAGCGGAACTACATCCACGTGCGCGACGTCTCGCAGGCGTTCATCCACGCGATGACCCACTTCGAGGCGATGCAGGGCCAGGCCTACAACGTCGGCCTGAGCGAGGCGAACCTGTCCAAGATGGAACTCTGCCTCGCGATCCGGGAACAGGTGCCGGACTTCACGATCATGGAGGCGGCGATCGGCAAGGATCCCGACCAGCGGAACTACATCGTCAGCAACGCGAAGATCGAGGCGACCGGCTACCGCCCGCGCGTCGGGTTGAAGGCTGGCATCGCGGAGCTGATCAAGGGCTACCAGGTCGTCCGGCGGAACCAGTTCTCCAATGTCTGAGACGGACGGATATCACGGGGGCGCGGAGATCGCGGAGAAGACGATGTGAAGGAAGAGCCCGCCAGACCGATCCCGTCGCACGCGTGCGATCCGTCGCAGCCGCTGGCGCGCCGCCTTGGGATCACGGTGCATGTGTCGCCGCTGCGGATGCGATTGCGCCGACTGATGGCGGAGCATCCGTCCGCCGGCGCCGCTTGCGTCGAAGACTGGCTTCTCGATGTCGCGCAGGCCCGCGGGGTCCGATCCGTCACGCGGGACATCCATCCCCCCGCAGGCTTCCGACCCCCGTCGGTATCGGAGCTTTCGACCGAGGAGCTTGTCGCAGCAATCGCGCAGCCGCAGAACCTGGACCGACCCCAGATCCTGCGCGCCGCCGCGGAACTGGTTTCGCGCGGAGACGTGGACCCCTCCATGCTGGCGGCGGTAGCCCGCAGGGAGCGCGCGGATCGTGTCCTGGCCGAACTGGGGCGGCAGGCGCTCCATGTCGAGCCCGCCCATTCGGTCTGGCACGCGCTGGCCGGTGCCCTCGGCGATGCCCGGCCACTTCGTTCGCCGCTGCTGCATTGGACACGAATCGCCTTCCCCGTTCCCGACGAGCGGGGTGTCTGTCGGGGCCTATGGAGGCTGGTCGCGTGAATCGCGCGGAGATCATCCTGGCGACGCTGGACCGGCACCTGCAATCCCGGGTCGAACTCACCCTGTTCGGCCGGGCCGCGATGGCCCTCGGCTTCTCCGATCCCCCGCCCGAGTTCGGGCTGAGCCTCGATGTGGATGGCGTCCTCTGGAACGGTCAGGCCGAGGAACTGCTGGAGCGGACGAATTTCTGGAGCGCGGTCGAGCTGGCGAATGCCGAGTTGGCCGACGCGAAGCTCTACATCAGCCATTTCTTTCAGGAAGATCAAGTCGTGCTCTCTCCCGCCTGGCGCACCCGGCGGGCGGCCCTGCCCGGCGCGTGGAACCGACTGACCCTCTTCCGGCTTGGCGACGAGGATCTCTTCCTTTCCAAACTGATGCGCGTGGATCCGCAGGATCTCGCCGATGCGCGGTTTGTTGCGGGCCGCGCCGGCTGGACTCCGGCGCAGATTCGGACAATCCTCAAGGAAGCGCGGGTGCCGGGCATTCCCGAGATCCGCGAACAATTCGAGCTGTGTTCCAGAGAATTCTCATAACCGGCGCCACGGGGTTTCTCGGGCACCACATCGTGCCGGCGCTGCGGGCGGCGTTCCCGGGCGCCGAGCTGGTGCCCGTCGGCCGGCGCGACGCCGACCTGCTCGAGCCCGGCGCGCCCGCGCGGCTGCTGGCGGACGTGAAGCCGGACGCCGTCGTCCACCTCGCCGCGAAGTCCGGCGGCATCCAGGACAACCGGAAGCGGCCGGCGGACTACTTCTACGAGAACCTCGCGATGAACACCGCGGTGTTCGAGGCCTCGTTCCGCTCCGGCGCGGCGAAACTCCTCACGCTGATGGGCGGCTGTTCCTACCCGTCGAAGGCCGTCTCGCCGATCGGCGAGGACCAGATGTGGAACGGGTTCCCGCAGATCGAGAGCGCGGGCTACTCGGTCGCGAAGAAGATGATGCTCGTCCAGTCGTGGGCCTACCGCGTCCAGCACGGCTTCAACTCCGTCGTGCTGATCCCGGGCAACGTCTACGGCGAATGGGACAACTTCAACCTCGAGCAGTCGCACGTGATCCCGGCGCTCGTCCGCAGGTACATCGAGGCGCGCGACCGCGGCGACGCGGAGATCGTCGCGTGGGGCACCGGCCGGCCGACGCGCGACTTCGTCTACGCGGGCGACATCGCCGCCACGATCCCGTGGTTCCTCGCGAACCACGACTCCAGCGACCCGGTCAACATCTCGTCCGGCACGCGCATCACCATCCGCGAACTCGCCGAGACCGTCGCGCGAACGACCGGGTTCGCCGGCCGCATCGCGTGGGACACCACCAAGCCGGACGGCCAGATCGACAAGATCTTCGACGTGTCGCGCCTGCACGCGCTGGGGCTCTCGTGCCCGACGACGCTGGAGGAGGGCCTCCGCCGCACCGCGCAATGGTTCGAACGGGCCCGATGCGACGGGACGGTCCGCCTGTGAGCGCCGCCGGCCAGCGCACGTGCCTCGTGCTCGGCGCGCGGGGCTTCGTCGGCTCCGCCATCGCCGCCGAGGCGGCGCGGCGCGGCTGGACCGTGCTCGCCGTCGACAAGGACGAGTACGACGCGGCCGCCGGTTCCGCCTGCGACCTGCTGGTCAACGCCAACGGCAACTCCCGCAAGTATCTCGCGGCGCAGGATCCGAAGCAGGAGTTCGACCTCTCCGTGCGGTCGGTCGAGCGGTCCCTGCACGACTTCCGCGCGGACGTCCCCGTTCATCTCTCGACCATCGACGTGTACGCCGACGCCTCCTCGCCCGCGACGACGGACGAGGACGCGCCGATCGACCCGGCGCGGCTCTCTCCCTACGGCTTCCACAAGTGGCTTGCCGAGCGGCTGGTCGAGCACGACGCGCGGCGGCGGCTGATCCTGCGCATGGGCGGCTTCGTCGGCCCGCGCCTGTGGAAGAACTCCATCCACGATCTCCTCGCGGGCGTCCCGCTGCGCGTGCATCCGGACTCGGAGTACCAGTACCTCGACACGCGCGAGCTGGCGCGGATCGTGTTCGACCTCGTCGCGGCGGGCGCCGAGGGGATGCGCCTCAACGCCTGCGGCGCCGGCACCGTCGCGTTGCGCGAGGTGGCCTCGTGGATCCCGGGCTGCGACCTGTCCGCGCTGCCCGCCGGGCTTCCGCGCGAACGCTACGAGGCGTCGACCGCCCGCCTCGCGGCCCTGCGCCCCGTTCCGCCCACCCGCGACATGGTCCGCGCCTTTCTCGACGAATGCCGGACGGCCGGAGGAATCCCCCGATGATCATCGCGCGCGCCCCGTTCCGCATCAGCTTCTTCGGCGGCGGCACCGACTTCCCCGGGCACTACCGGCGGCATGGCGGCGCCGTGCTGGCGACGACGATCGACAAGCACGCCTACCTGAGCCTCCACGCGCTCAGCCCCTTCTTCCAGTACCGCTTCCGCGCCAGCTACGCGAAGACCGAGCTCGTGCAGAACCCGCGGGAGTTCGAGCACCCGCTGATCCGCGAGAGCCTGCTGATGCTGCGCGTCCGCGAGGGCCTGGAGCTGACGCACGTCTCCGACCTGCCCGGCCGCACGGGGCTGGGCACGTCGTCCGCCTTCACCGTCGCGCTGCTGCACGCGCTGCACGAGCGGCGCGGCGACCGGGTCGGCCCGGAGGATCTCGCCCGCGAGGCGATCGAGGTCGGGGGGGAGCGCGTCGGCGATTCCGGCGGCCACCAGGACCAGTACGCCGCGGCCTACGGCGGCATGATGCGCATCGACTTCGGTCCGCGCGACGCGGTGCGCGTCCGCCCCCTCGCCCTCCGCGCCGCCCGGCTCGCCGCGCTCGAGGGCCGCCTGCTGCTGTTCTATCTCGGGCGCGAGGAGTCGGCCGAGACCATCCTCGCCGAGCAGACGCGCCGCTCGCGCCGAAACGCCGGCGCCCTGGAGCGCATGCACCGCATGGTCGACCAGGCCGAGCGGATCCTCCACTCCGGCGACCTCGACGATTTCGGCCGGCTGCTGCACGAGAGCTGGACGCTGAAGAAGACGCTGTCCAGCGGCATTTCCAACGCGCCGATCGACGACGCCTACGCGGCCGCGCGCAAGGCCGGCGCGCTGGGCGGCAAGCTGCTCGGGGCGGGCGGCCGCGGCTTCCTGCTGGTCTTCGCCGATCCGTCGCGCCACGCGGCGATCCGCCGACGCCTGGCCGCGCTGCGCGAGGTCCGGTTCCGCTTCAGCCGCGAGGGGAGCCGGATCGTGTTCCGGTCCGGCGAGCCATGACGGAGCCGGCCGGCCCCGCGCCTCGCGCGTCGGTGATCGTCCCCTTCAAGAACGAGGAGGCGACGATCCCGCTCGTGCTCGACAGTCTCGCGCGGCAGGTCGTCGATTTCCCCTACGAGGTCAAAC
>VGWF01000028.1 GCA_016873715.1 Lentisphaerota bacterium
CCCCCACCACGGCCTGATCGGCTCCGGGCCGCACCTCGCGCAGGTGCCGTCGCCGCGGAAGACCCACGAGTGCCTGCGCATGGCGATGGACAAGGGCGCCGGGACCTACGCGATCTGCAACGTCGGCAACATCCGCGAGTTCGTGCTCGGGATCGACGCGACCGCGAAGATGACGTGGCGCATGGACGGGTTCGATCCCGATGCCTGGCTCGACGGATGGGTGCGGACGCGATTCCCGTCGCGCGCGGCGGAGGTTGCCGCCGCCTACCGAGCCTACTTCGACGCGTGGGCGATCCATCCCGAGCAGAACGTGCCGTTCCTGATGGACGGCCAGATGTTCGGCGCCGGCAACTCCGCGCTCGGGAAGATCGCGAAGCGGCTCAAGGAGAAGACGCCGGAGCCGTCCGTGGCGAAGAGCGCGCCGGCCCCGAAGGCCGGCGGCGACGCGTTCTGGGCGGGCCTGAGCGACATGCATCCGCGCGCTCTCGGGCGCGCAGCGACGCTCCATCATCTCGCGGCGCAGCGGGACGGGCTGTCCAAGGCGATCAAGACGGCCGAGGCGGCGGCGGCAGCACTGCCGGCCGGCAAGGCCGCCTTCCTTCGCGACAACCTGGTCCACCAGGCCATGATCATGGTGCGGACCGGCCTGTGGCTGGAGCACGTCGAGGCCGCCGGCGACAACCTTGACCGTGGCGACCGGGCCGCCTGTGCCGAGGCGCTGGCATCGGCCGAGGCCTCGTTTGCTGCGATCCCGCGGCTTTCCGAGTCCTACTGCCGCGGCCCATGGGAGAACTGGTACCGCGGCTGCAAGAAGCTCAACATCGAGGCGACCCTGAAGCGCACGCGCGACGTCCTCGCGCAGGCGCGCAGCACGGAGCCGCGACCGCGTCCGTAGCGCGTGCAGGCCGAGGTCGCTTGTCATGCGACGGCGCAGATGAACTATCGATGCCCGGAATATGATAAGGAATGCTGCGATGAGCCTCACCAGACGAGACTTCTTGCTCTCCGCCGCAGGCGGGGCACTGGCGGCGGGCGTGGGCGGTTGTGCGCACGTCGGGCAGCGTAAAGCCGGGAAACCAGGCTTGGTCGCGAAGGTGGTGCGGGTGGGCGGGGTGTTGAGGATCGCCATCAACGGCGAGGTCTTCGATCCGCTGGCCTACCGGTCGTACCGGCCGACGCCGGAACTGGTGCGGGGTTTCCACGCCACCGGGCTGCGGCTGGCCAACGTCACTCACACCGGCATGCTCTGCACGCTGGACGTGCCGTACTCCCTGTTCGGCGAGGTCTGGACGGGGCCCCGCCGGTTCAACTGGGATCACTTCGACGCCCAGATGGAGATGTTCGAGGCGAACGCGCCGGGCGCCTACTACAATATCGCGCTCCAGCTCGACACCCGCGACTGGGCGCTGAAGTCGCATCCGGACTGGTCGAACTGCTACTGGAACCTCGTCGAGATGGCCGGCCATGAGCCGTGGCGGGCCGAGACCGCGGAGTCGCTGCAGGAGTTCCTGCGGCAGATCGAGGCGCGCTACGGCGACCGCGTCTTCGCCTACAGCCTGCTCTGCGGCAGCTCGACCGAGTGGTACACCAACTCGCAGGGCCGCGGCCGGCCCGAGGCGGCGATCCGGGAGCACCCGCTGAAGACGGCGGCGTTCCGCAGGTTCACCGGCGATCCGGCGGCGACGATGCCGACGCTGGAGGAACTGCATCGGACCTCGCACGGCGCGTTGCGCGACCCGGTGGCCGACGCGGCGGCGCTGCGCTACTGGCGGTTCCACCACGAGATCATCGGCGACGCCATCGTCCATTTCGCCGGGAAGGCGCAGGAGGTGCTGCAGCACCGCAAGCTGCTCGGCCTCTTCTACGGCTACCTGACGCAGCTCAGCAGTGCGCGGCTGCTGCAGGAGGGCCATCTCGGGTACGAACGGGTCTGGCGGTCGCCCGATCTGGACATGATCTACGCGCCGGCGAAGTACGGCGCTCCGCGCAGCCTCGAGGGCGCCAGCGGCTACCTGCTGACGGTCGATTCGCTCGACCTTCGCGACAAGCTGGTCTTCCAGGAGATCGACCACACGACCCACATCGCGCGGAGCACCGTGGAGAACGGCCGCGAGATTCCGGGTTCCGGCACGAAGCTCCGGAACGCCTTCGAAACCCGGCAGGTGCTGAGGCGGGAGTTCGCGCTGACGCGGGTCAAGCGCACCGCGCTGTGGTGGTTCGACTTCCTCGGCGGCAACTACGCGAGCCCGGAGATGATGGCGATGGTCGACGAACTCGCGCGGGTGCAGGACCGGCTGCGCGACGTGCCGATGCGGTCCGTCGCCCAGATCGCGGTCTTCGGCGACGTGCCGTCGATGTACCACGTGAACGCGGGCTCCAGCCTGGCCGACGACCTGCTGGTGCAGCCGCCCGACGCGCTCGCCCGCATCGGCGCGCCGTACGACATCTACAACTTCTCGGACATCGACCACCCGCAACTCCCGTTCGCGCAGTACAAGCTGCTCATCTTCCTCAACGCCCTCCGCATACCCCCCGCCAGGCGCGAGTTCATCCGCGCCGAACTGCAAACGGGCAACCGGACCCTCCTCTGGATCCATGCGCCGGACTACATCCAGCCGGACGGCTTCTCCGCCGACGCCATTTCCGCGATCACCGGCATCACCGTGACCGCGCGCGCCGGGGATGACAGCGTCGTGCAGGCCGTCGGGGCCCGCTTCGGTTTCGGACGGAAGGTGGCTCCGCTGTTCGAGGTTCACGACAAGGACGCGGACGTGATCGGCACCTACGTCTCCAACGACGCCCCCGCGCTCGTCCGCAAGACGTTCGCCGGGCACCACGCGGTGTACAGCGCCGTCGGGAATCTGCCCTCCGCGGTCTACCGCGAGATCGCCCGCACCGCGGGCGTCCACATCTACTACGAGGGAAGCGATCCGACCTATATCAACAGCCGCCTCCTCGGCATCCATATGCAGAAGGACACCAACCCGCAGATCACCTTCCCGGTCACCACGCCCTGCCGGCTCGAAGAGCTCTTTGACGGCGGTGAAATCCGCGTCGAGAACGGCGTCTGCCGCCTGCCTCACCAACCCGGAGTCGCAAAACTGTACCTGGTGCAATCATGAGAACTGCACGGCGCGAATTCCTGCGACACGCGGTGCTCGGCGGAGCCGCGGCGTCGTTTCCCAACCTCATCCCCGCCCGCGTGCTCGGCGCCGATGGCGCAGTCACGCCGAACAACCGCATCAACGTCGCGTTGATCGGCACGGGACGGCAGGTGTTCTATGCCAACCTGCCGTGGTTTCTCTGGTCCGAGGACGTGCAGGTCGTCGCGGTGTGCGACGTGGACTCGTGGCGCATGGAGCAGGCGAAGAAGCTGGTCGAGGAGAGCTACGCGAAGAAGGCCGGGCTCGGCCGCTACAAGGGCTGCGCGACGCATCGCGACTTCCGCGAGGTGCTGGCGCGCAAAGACGTGGACGCCGTCATGATCTCCACGCCGGACCATTGGCACGCCTGCATGGCCATTGCCGCCGCCAAGGCCGGCAAGGACATCGCGCTGGAGAAACCGATTTCGCTCTCGGTCGAGCAAGGCCGCGCCATCGCGGACGCGGTCACGAGGCACAAGGTGGTCTGCCGCACCGACACCGAGGTGCGTTCGCAGCAATGGTTCCAGCAGCTTTGCCAGGTCGTCCGCAACCGCCGCATCGGCGAGGTCAAGCGCGTGATGGTCGGCGTGCCCAAGGACCCCGCGCCGCTCGCGGAGACTCCCGGGCCGATGCCGGTGCCGCCGGAGTTGGACTACGACCTGTGGCAAGGCCCCGCGCCCGCGCGCCCCTACACGCTCACGCGCGTTCACTCTCCGCGCAGCGGCCTCGACTACACCGCCGGCACCGGGCCGGGGTGGATGCACATCAGCGACTACTCCCTCGGAACTCTGCTGAACTGGGGCACGCACACCGTCGACATCGCGCAGTGGGCGTTGGACACCGAGCGCACCGGCCCCGTCGAGGTCGAGGGACGTGCCGAGTTCCGGGACAATCTCTGGGATGTGCCGCGCAACTTCGAGATGCGCTATCGCTACGCCAGCGGCATCGAGATGCTCTATGTCGCCGACCGTCCCTTCGTCCGCGTCGAGGGCACCGAAGGCTGGATCGAGAACACATGGTTCCAGTCCGGCGGTTTCAAGGCGAGCGCTCCGGAGCTACTGAAGTGGAAGCCCGGCCCGAACGACATCCACCTGCCTTGCGTCAGCGAGAAGGAGGACTTCATCAACTGCGTCCGCAGCCGCAAGGATCCGATCATCACCGCGGAGATCGGCCATCGCACCGCGACGATCTGCCAGATCGGCTTCATCGCCGCCAGGCTCGGCCAGAAACTGAAGTGGGATCCCGCCGCCGAGAAGTTCACCGCCAACGACGAAGCCAACCAACTGCTCTCCCGTCCGCTGCGCGCGCCGTGGACGCTTTGACCAGCCCGCACGAAAGGCTGAGGCATCATGGGAATCTCCCGACGCAATTTCATCCTCACGGCCGCCGGCGGTAGCATCGGCGGGCTCACCGCGACCACGCGGGCTGCGAAACCGCCCGACAAGCAGGGCGGTGTCGTCGTCATTCCGGAACGCCAGGTCCCGGTGCTCGCCGAGGCCGACGTGGTGGTGTGCGGCGGGGGCACCGCGGGGCTGGCGGCGGCGTTTTGCGCGGCGCGGCATGGCGCGAAGGTGATCCTGCTGGAGCGCTGGCCAAGCCTCGGCGGAATGGCGACCAACGCGCTCGTCAACATCTGGCACACCAGCGATCGGAAGAAACAGGTCATCACTGGGTTCGTCCAGGAAGCGGTTGACCGCGGCGGGCGATTTGTGCGGCGCATGGCCCATTACCCCACCAAGCCGGAAACGCACGAGTTCGACTCGACGGGCATGCGCGTCGTCTTCGACCGGATGCTCAAGGATGCGGGCGTACGGGTGTTCTGCAACCTCGCCGCGGTCGAGTCGATCGTCTCGGAAGGGCGCATGCGCGCGGTGCTGGTGGACACGAAGACCGGGCGCAAGGCGGTCCGCGGACGGGTCTTCATCGACGCAACGGGTGACGGGGACGTCGCGGCCAACGCGGGGCTGCCGTTCGATTTCGGGCGCGCCGGCGACGGGGCCGTGCAGGGCATGACGATGATGTTCCGTCTGCGCGGCCTGGATGCCGCGGCGATCCGGGCGCATCCCGGGGATGCCGGGCGGGTATTCGACCTCATGCGGAAGCTCCGCGACGAGGGACGATTCCCGCAGTTCCTGGAGATGGCCGCCCGGTCGTACCTCACGAGCCCGCGCGAGCCGGTCGTTTCGTACAACATGTGTCCCGTCGCCGGGAATCCGCTCGGCGAGGAGGAATTGACGCGGCTTTCCGCGCAGGCCCGCGAGCAGGTGTATGCCTACGTGGATCTCTGGCGGGAGCAGATGCCCGGATTCAGCGCGGCGGAGGTCGAGCAGATGGGGTTCGCCCTGGGCGTCCGCGAATCCCGACGCATCCGCGGCCTCCGGACGCTCGATGCCCGGATGGTCGTCAAGGCGGTCAAGCAGCCCGACGCCATCGGGCACGGCTTCTGGATGATCGATATCCACGACCCGAAGGGGACCGGCCACACGACGTGGGTGGACCAGAAGGCGGAGACGATGCCGCCGGCCGGCGACAGCTACCACATTCCGCTCGGCATGTGCCTGAACGACCGCATCCCCAACGTCGCCGTCGTTGGCCGTTGCGCGTCGTCCACGCATGAGGGGCTCGCGTCGGTGCGTCTCCAATCCCACTGCATGGTGATGGGGCAGGGCGTCGGCACCTGCGCCGCGCTCGCGCTCGGCGCCGGCGTGGATATGGCCGCGTTCGACATCCGCAAACTGCAATCGCAACTGCGCAAGGACGGCGTCTACCTGGAGAACGTTCCCGCATGAACCCAACCATCAATGCGCCCCCTGCGTTGCCCCACGGGAGCATGAAGGCAGGGCTGCAGCAGGTGCCGGAGAAGGTCAACGGACGGGAGAACAAGCCATGACGCCGAGTTTCAGCCGGATTATCGCGACGTTGCTGCCGCTGGTCGGTTCGAGCGTCCACGCGGCCGACGCCACCGCAGGTCGCGTCGACACCATCACCCGCATGCCGGGGCTCGTGGCGTTCTGGGATTTCGTGAACCGCGAGCCGGACGGGGCGCGGCGGTTCACGGCGCATGTGCCGGCGGGGGCGGCGAACGACTACGCACTCGACGCCGCGAACTACGTGAAGGACTACTGGGGCGCGGGGCGGGAGGCGACGTACGCCGACTTTCCGCTGATGGGCCGCGGGCTGTTCGGACAGGCGATTCGAATCCGGAAGGAGACCGACCCGGACTTCCGTCCGTTCCTGTTCGTGCCGCGTGCGCGGCTGCACGACACGCCGCTCGACATCAAGGGCGCGGGGAAGTCGGTGACCGTCGTCGTGTGGGCGATCCGCGAGAGCGGCAACCACGCGCTGGCGGGGATCTGGCACGAGGGGACCGACCTCAAGCAGAAGGAGACGGCCGGCATCGCGCGCGCGGTGCGCGGGCAGCGGCAGTACGCGCTCTTCGCCGGGCTGAACAAGGGGGGCAGCGCCTGCGGCCACGTGTCCGAGAACGGCGCCAGTTCGTTCCTGAACAAGTACGCGCTGCACAAGTGCAACTCCGCGGGCATCTCGCGCGAGGTCCCGGCCGACTCGCCGGCGGAGGTGCTCGACGCCGCGTGGCAGTGCTTCGCGATGACCTTCGACGATGCGACGGACGAACTGACCGGATGGCTCGACGGCGTCGCCGGCGACCGGTGGCTGGAGAATCCGCAGAAGGACGGCCTGATCTCGTTCGCGGCGAACGCGTGGCTGCAGGGCCGCCTGCACCGCGAGCCTGGCCTGCAGCCGGGCGAGGATCCGGACTTTCCGAAGGACCAGTTCTACAACCCGCCGGAGGCGAAGCCCGTCGCGGTGCAGGTCGTCCGCGAGACGGCGGACGAGCGCGTCGAGGTGCGCGAGTACGGCTATACGAGAGTCCGTGTGACGACGCGCGCGGGGAAGGAAGTCGGGCGCGAACTCGTCGCGCTACGCCTGAACCCGTGGTGGTATCCGCACGGCATTTACCGGCCGGCTGACGACGGGACGGGCGGCCCGTTCACGATCGGCCGCGTCATCCACAGCTCCCGCGGCGTCGGCTTCACCGGCTGGATCGGCGGTGTTGCCGTCTTCGACCGGGCGCTGTCGGCCGGCGAACTGAAGCGGTTGTCGGACCTCGCCCTCGGCCCGGAGGCTATTCCCAAGGAATGAGATACGGGCTCCATGCCCATGCCGGAGCGTCCTGCAGGTGTGAATGCGACGTCCCTCTGGAATCGGTTTCCGATCCGCGCGGACTGCCCATGGCACGGTCGAGTCGCTCCACCAAGCGTGGAAGATCGCGTTCGCCGGGACCGGCCCCCATCGCCGCCCGTCCGGGCGGTCAGGCGAACTCGATGTGGAAGTGGATGATGTCTTCCTGCGGCTCGCTGGTGACCTTGTACTGGCTGTGGGTGAAGACGCGCTGCATCGGCCGGTTTGCGCGAAGCACCTCGGCCGTGAACCCGCGGATGCCGTACCGCTTGGCGATCGTCGCGAGATGATTGAGAAGGAACGTGCCGATGCCGCGGTTCTGCCACTTGTCGTGGACGATGAACGCGACCTCGGCGAGGTTGGTCTTCTCGTTGAGGTAATACCTGCCGATCGCGACGATGTCCTCGCCGTACGGGGCGGGGACCGTGGCCACGATCGCGATGTCGCTGCGGTGGTTGATGAAGACGAAATCCTGGATCTGCTGCTGCGGGATCGTCTTGATGTGCTTCATGAACCGGTAGTACTTCGTCTCCTCCGACAGCGCGTAGAACATGTCCCGCACGTTGGGCTCGTCGGTCGGATGGATGGGCCGGAACATCACCTGCGTGCCGTCGCGCAGGAGCCGGGAGGTCCTGAACTCCTGCGGGCCGACGACGATCTTCCCCTCGACGCCCGCCATTTCGGGCCGGAGGTATCTCGTTTCGATCGCCTCGCGGACGAGTTGGGGGCGGAACTTCGGGTCGGCGATGGCGATCAGGGCCAGGGCCCGCGCCTGCACGCTCTTGCCGTGAAGGTACGCGACGCCGTGTTCGGTCACGACGTAGTGAACGTCGCCGCGGGTGGTCACGACCCCCGCGCCGGGGCTCAACCGGGTGACGATGCGGGAGATCGATCCGCCCTTGGCCGTCGACGGCAGGGCGATGATGGCCCGCCCGCCGGCGGAGCGCCCCGCGCCGCGGTTGAAGTCGACCTGTCCGCCGATGCCGGAGTAGAACCGGTTGCCGATCGAGTCCGCGCAGACCTGGCCGGTGAGATCGATCTCCATCGCAACGTTGATCGCCACCTGCCTGTGCTGGCGGCTGATCAGGAACGGGTCGTTGACGTACTCGGTGGGATGGAAGGCGAAGACCGGGTTGTTGTCGATGTAGTCGTAGAGTTTCTTGGTTCCCATGCAGAAACTGGCGACGACGCGACCGCGGTCGACGGTCTTCCTCGCGCCGGTGACGGCGCCGGATTCGACGAGGTCGATCATCGAGTCGGTGAACATCTCGGTGTGGATGCCGAGATCCTTGCGGTCCTTGAGGAACGGAACGACCGCCTGGGGGATCGAGCCGATCCCGAACTCCACCGTGGTGCCGTGGTCGACGAGCGCGGCGACGTACCGGCCGATGCGACGGGTGATCTCGTCGGGCTCCTTCGGCACCACCTCGATCACGGGCTCGTCCACCGGCACGAGGTAGTCGATGTCGTTAACGTCGATGAACGAATCGCCCAGCGTCCGCGGCATCTGCGGATTGACTTCGGCGATGACGATCCGCGCGTTGGCGGCGGCGCTCTTGACGATGTCGACGGAAACGCCGAGGCTGCAGCGCCCGCGCTCGTCCGGCGGCGTCACTTCGATCAGGGCCGCGTCGAGCGGGATCTGGCCGGAGTTGAACAGGGTGGGGATGTCGGACAGGAACACCGGGGTGTAATCACCGAGCCCCTCCTGGATGATCCCGCGCACGTTCTCCGCGATGAAGAAGCTGTTGACGCGGAAGAAACTCGAGAACTGGTGGTCTGCGTACGGCGCGTCGCCGGAGGTCAGCAGGTGGACGACCTCGGTGTCGGGCAGATCCTTGCCCCGGGCGGTTAGCGCGCGGACCAGTTCTTCCGGCTGGCCGCATCCCGTGCCGATGAAGATCCGCTGGCCGGGCCGGATGGCGCCGATCGCCTCATCGGCGGTCACGACCTGATGCTTGTACTTCGTCTGCCAGTCGGGATCCCACGTCTGTTTCTTCTTCTGTGCCATGGCGGGCCTCATTCCTTGGCGAGGGTGATGCGCGCGTCGGCGGCCACGGATTCGCGGCCGACTTCGGCGACCATGAAGGGGTTGATGTCCATCTCGGTGATCTGGGGAAAGTCGGTCGCCAGCTGGCTGATTCGCTGCAGCGCCTCGGCGATCGCCTGGACATCGACGCTCCGCTGGCCGCGGACGCCGCGCAGCAGGCCGAACGACTTGGTGCTCTCGAGCATCTGCATGGCCTCCTCCTGCGTGATGGGGGCCAGGTGGAAGGCGACGTCCTTCATGACTTCGACGAAGATGCCGCCGAGGCCGAACATGAGCATCGGGCCGAACTGCGGGTCGCGCGTCATGCCCAGGATGACCTCGCGGCCCCGGCCGCACATCTTCTCCACGTAGACGTCCTGCAGACGGGCGGCCGGCACCCGCTGGGGGATGCGGAGCATCATGAGGTCGTAGGCGTCGCGCACGGCGTCCGCGCTGTTCAAGTGGAGCTTGACGCCGCCCAGGTCGGACTTGTGGATGATATCCGGCGAGGCGATCTTCATGGCGACCGGATAGCCGATGCGTTCGGCGATTTCGACCGCGGCCTGCGCCGAGTCCGCCAGCGCGCCCGGGGGGATGTGGAAGTCGTACGCCTGGATGATCTCCTTGGCCGCGGCCTCGCCGACCTGGAGTTCGCCGGTTCGGATGTGGCGTTGAACGATGCGTTCGACGCGCCGCCGGTTCACCGGGAAGCGGGTCACCACGCGGGGCGGGCGCCGCAGCCAGGCGGAGTACTCGCACATGGCGACGAGCGCGGCCACGGCCCGCTCGGGCGAGGGGTAGTCCGGCAGGCGGGCGTCGATCAGCGCGGCCCGCCCGGCGCGGACATCGTCGCCGCCCATGAAGGAGACCAGGACGGGCTTGGTGGACCCGGCCGCCGCGGCGTGGATCGCGCGCGCCGTCTCGACGGCATCGGTCATCGCCTGGGGGGTCAGAATCACGACGACGGCGTCGACGCCATCGTCCTTGAGGACGCCCTCGAGGGCGATGCCGTACCGGCCGGCGTCGGCGTCGCCGAGCACGTCGACCGGGTTGTTCACGCTGGCGGCCGCCGGCAGGACCTTCCGCAGAGGATCGGCGATGGCCGGGGAGATCCCGGCCATCTTGAGGCCCGACAACTCGATGGCGTCCGCCGCCATGATGCCCGGCCCGCCGGCGTTGGTCAGCACCGCGACGCGGTTGCCGCGGGGGAGGGGCTGCATGTCGAAGGCGGTGGCGATGTCGAAGAGCGTCTCGAATCGTTCCGCCCGGACGACGCCCGCCCGGCGGAAGGCCGCCGCGTACCCGACATCCGCGCCGGCCAGACTGCCGGTGTGCGACGACGCGGCCCGGCCGCCCGCCGCCGTCACGCCCGCCTTGAACAGCACGACGGGCTTCTTCGATGCGGCCTCCTCGGCGGACTTGATGAACGCGTCGCCCGCGGCGACGCTTTCGAGATAGCCGACGATGACCTTCGTGTCGGGATCGTCCGCCAGCGCCTCGAGAAAATCGGTTTCCGAGAGATCCGCCTTGTTGCCCATGCTGACGAGCTTCGACAGGCCCAGCCGGCGCTCCGCCGACCAGTCGAGAATGGCGGTCAGCAGCGCGCCCGACTGCGAGATCACCGAGATGCCGCCCTTTCGCGGCATGTGCTTGGCGAACGACGCGTTCATGTTGTGGTGCGCGTTGATGAGGCCGAGACAGTTCGGCCCGAGCAGCCGGACGTTCCGGCTGCGGCACCGCGCGGCCAGCGCGCGCTCGCGTCCGGCGCCTTCGGCGCCGACTTCCTTGAAGCCGGCCGTGATGACGACGATGGCTCCCGCGCCCGCCTCGATCGCGTCATCGACCGCCGCGGGAACGGCGGCCGTGGGAACGGAAATCACCGCCAGGTCGATCGACGTGCCGATCGCCTTGCACGAGGGCTTGCAGGGCAGGCCCAGGATCTCCGCCGCCGTGGGGTTGACCGGCGTCAGCCCCCCCCCGAATCCGTTGGCTTGCAGGTTGGACAGGATCTCGTACCCAACCTTGCCGGGCGTGCGGGACGCTCCGACGACCGCGATGTTCCCGGGCTTCAGCAATGCTTCCAGCATGGATCATCCTCTCTCCGCGTTCTCATCCAGGGACGGGACCACCCGGCCGGCGGCCGGCTGAAAACGCCATCCACATTGTCCCTTGCGAACCGATCCGCGTTCCGCTAGACTATTATACAGCACGTCGCGGTTGGGTTCGTACCGCCTCTCTTCAGTATGAACGAGAAAACGCCTACGTTAGCGTAGGCGGGGTGGACGAATCAAGCCGCAGTTCAGGCGGTGCGATCGAAACCAACGAAAGGTGAGTGCCATGTCGGAACAGAAGACGGGATCCGCTGAGGGTGTCTCCATTCCTCCTTCGCCCGAGTTTGCGTCCAAGGCCCATGTGAAGTCGTTCGCCGATTACAAGGCCATGTACGATCGTTCGATCCGCGACCCGGAGGGGTTCTGGGGGGACATCGCCGGCCAGTTCGAATGGAAGCAGAAGTGGACCAAGGTCCGCGACTTCACGTTCGAGCGCCCGGTTGAGATCAAGTGGTTCATCGGCGGCAAGACGAACCTCTCGGTCAACTGCCTCGACCGGCACCTGGCGAAGCGGGGCAACCAGACGGCGATCCTCTGGGAGGGCAACGTGCCCGGCGAGGATTCGAAGCTGACCTACCGCGAGTTGTACGAGGCCGTCTGCAAGTTCGCCAACGCGCTGCGATCGCTGGGCGTGAAGAAGGGCGACCGGGTGTGCATCTACCTGCAGATGATCCCGCAGGCCGCCATCGCGTGCCTCGCGTGCGCGCGCATCGGCGCGGTGCACTCGGTGGTGTTCGGCGCCTTCAGCGCGGATGCGCTGCGCGACCGCATCAACGATTCGGCCTGCTCGGTGCTGATCACCCAGGACACCGCGCTGCGCGGGGCCAAGAGCGATATCCCGATGAAGACGAACGCCGACAGGGCCGTCGCGCAGTGCCCCAGCATCCGCTCCGTGGTCGTCGTCAAGCGCACCGGTCACGAGGTTCCCATGCAGGCGGGCCGGGATGTCTGGTATCACGAACTGGTGAAGAACCAGGCCGCCACGTGCGAGCCGGAGTGGATGGATTCCGAGGATCCCCTGTTCATCCTCTATACGTCGGGGTCGACCGGAAAGCCCAAGGGCGTGCTGCACACGACCGGCGGCTACATGGTCTACGCCGCGACGACCTTCAAGTACATCTTCGACTATCACGAGGGTGACATCTGGTGGTGCACGGCGGACATCGGATGGGTCACGGGCCACACGTACATCGTCTACGGTCCGCTGTGCAACGGCGCGATCACGATCATGTTCGAGGGCGTGCCGACCTATCCCGACAGCGGCCGGTTCTGGGACGTGGTCGACAAGTACAAGGTCACCCAGTTCTACACCGCGCCGACCGCGATCCGGGCGCTGATGCGCGACGGCGAGGGTCCGATCCGGGCGCGCAACCTGAACAGCCTCAAGCTTCTGGGCAGCGTGGGCGAGCCGATCAATCCGGAAGTCTGGCTGTGGTACCGCAACAACGTCGGCCACGGCAAGACCCCGGTGGTGGACACCTGGTGGCAGACGGAGACCGGCGGCATCCTGATCACGCCGCTGCCGGGCGCCCACGCGCTCAAGCCGGGCAGCGCGAGCCGTCCCTTCTTCGGCGTCGAGCCGGTGATTCTGGACGACAACGGCAAGGAAGTGCCCGACGGCACCTCCGGCAAGCTGTGCATCAAGGCCGCCTGGCCGGGCATCATGCGCACGACCTACGGCGACCATGAGCGTTTCGTGCAGACGTACTTCTCGACCTACAAGGGGTACTACTTCACGGGCGACGGTTGCCGCCGGGACAAGGACGGCGACTACTGGCTGCTGGGCCGCGTGGACGACGTCATCAACGTCTCCGGTCACCGCATGGGCACCGCGGAAGTCGAAAGCGCCCTGGTCTCGCATCCGGCCGTGGCGGAATCCGCGGTCGTGGGTTGCCCGCACGAGATCAAGGGACAGGGGATCTACGCGTACGTGACCCTCAAGACGGGGAACGAGTACACCGACGCGCTCAAGAAGGTCCTCATGAAGCACGTCCGCGAGCAGATCGGACCGATCGCCGTCCCGGACGTCATCCAGTGGGCCCCGGGACTGCCGAAGACGCGATCGGGCAAGATCATGCGGCGCATCCTCCGCAAGATCGCCGAAGGCGCGATCGACCAGGTGGGCGATACCAGCACCCTGGCCGACCCGTCCGTCGTCACTCACTTGGTGGAGGAATCCAAGAGTCTGGTGGGCGGAAAGCGCTGACGATACGTTGAGAAGGACGCGCGATTGGAACGGAACAGCCCCGGCCGCCGGGTGAGGCGGCCGGGGCTGGCTTTTTGACGGGGAAGGGAAATTCAAACGGAGGGGTCGTCATGACGGATTCAAGAAGCATGAATCGATGGTGGGTGGTGGCCGGTGGCATCCTGATTCAACTCTGCCTCGGCGCCATATACGCATGGTCGGCGTTCACGGGAAAACTGACGGCCGAGCCGTTTCAGTTCACGAAGACCCAGACACAGGTCATCTTCTCCGTCGGCCTGCTGGCGTTCGCCGTTGTCATGGCGCTGGTCGCCGGGCCGTGGCAGAAGACGGCCGGGCCGAAGAAGGTCGCCATGGCGGGCGGTCTCGTGCTGGGCGGGGGATACCTTCTGGCCGGCGCGATGGGCTCCAGCTTCTGGGGCATCCTGCTGGGCGTTGGCGTCCTCGGAGGCGCGGGCATCGGCCTGGGCTATGTCTGCCCCATTGCCGCCCTGGTCAAGTGGTTTCCCGACAAGAAAGGCCTGATCACCGGGCTCGCGGTGGCCGGATTCGGCTTCGGCGCGCTCATCTGGATCAAACTGACCAGCGGGTTCAAATTCGGCCCCGTGGATCTGACGCCCGGATGGGCGGGTCTGTACGGGATGGGGTGGTCGGTCAGCCAGGTGTTCAAGCTGTACGGCATCCTGTTCGCCGCCCTCGTGGTGCTCGGGGCGCAGGTGATGGTCAATCCGCCGAAGGGATGGAGTCCCGCCGGATGGACCGCGCCGTCGTCGGCCTCGGCCGCGACGACCGGCGGCGTGAACTTCGGCGCCGCGCAGATGGCGCGCACGCCGCAGTTCTGGACGGTGTTCCTGACGTTCCTCGTCGGCGCGACCTCCGGCTTGATGGTGATCGGCGTCATCCAGTTGTTCGGCAAGGACGCCCTGGCCACCAAGGGAATCGACCCGGCACAGGCCAACATCATCACCGGAACGGCCATGGGCTTGTTCTACGCCCTCATGAACGGCTTCGGCCGGATCGCGTGGGGTTCGATGTCCGACCGGATGGGGCGCAAGAACGCCATTACGCTCATGTGCCTTCTCCAGGGCATCATGATGGTCCTGTTCTACTTCATCGGCGGCCGGGAGTGGGGCCTCTACCTGGGCGCGGCGGTGATCGGGTTCAACTTCGGCGGCAATTTCGCGCTGTTCCCCGCGATCACGGCGGACTACTTCGGCAACGCCAATGTCGGCACGAATTACCCGTGGGTCTTCATGTCCTACGGCCTCGGCGGCGTGGTCGGACCGGTTCTCGGCGGGATGATGGGCGACGCGCGGGCCTGGATGTGGGCGTTCATCCCCGCGGGCATCGCCTGTCTCGTCATGGCGGCCGTCATCCGATCGCTCACCCCGCCGAAGGCGGCCGCCTGACGCCGAGCCGCCATGCAGCGGAAGATCTTCGTCCACTCGGCGGCGCTGGATGAGGGCGGGTATCCGCACTCCTGCCCCTTCAGCAGCCGTCGGGCCGGGCAAACGCTCGCCAAGGCGGCCTCGTTCGGCCTGACGGAGGGCGCGGACCGGCAGGTCGTCGCCCCGGAGCCCGTTCCTCCGGAGCTTCTGCGACGGTTCCATACCGACGCCTACCTGGGCGCCCTTCGCGACGCCGGCCGCGGGACGATCGAGCCCGCCCGCGCGCTGGCCGCCGGGCTGGGGACGCCGGATTGCCCGATCTTCCAGGGCATGTTCGATTTCCTCTCCCTCGCGGCGGGAGGGTCGATCGTCGGCGCGCGATGGATCGCCGAGGGCAGGGCGGACATCGCGTTCAACCCGTCCGGCGGGTTCCACCATGCGCATCCGGACCACGCGTCCGGCTTCTGCTTCATCAACGACGTCGTGCTGGCGGCCGAAACGCTGGTCGACTCGGGCCGCCGCGTGGCGTTCATCGACGTGGACGCGCATCACTGCGACGGCGTGCAGCGCGCGTTCTACTCCCGGTCGGATGTCATGACGCTGTCGATGCACGAGAGCGGGCGGACGCTGTTTCCCGGCACGGGCTTCGAGAACGAGATCGGCGAGGGTCCGGGCCGCGGCTACTGCGTGAACCTGCCGCTCCCGGTCGGGACGTACGACACGATCTACATGAGCGCGTTCCGCGGCGTCATCCTGCCGCTCGTGAAGGCGTTCAACCCGGACGTCGTGATGATCGAGCTGGGCATGGACGCCCTGGCCGGCGACCCCCTGGCGCATCTCCATCTGACCAACAACACGCAGACGGATATCGTCGAGTTGCTGATGGAACTGAACAAGCCGATGCTGGTCACCGGCGGGGGCGGGTACAACATCGAGAATACCGTCCGGGCCTGGTCCCTGTGCTGGAGCGTCATGTGCGGAGATCATTCCCATCACGACGATCTGGGGATGATGATGGGCGGCGTGATGATGGAGAACACCGACTGGTTCGGCGGCCTTCGCGACCGGGTCCTGCTCTCCGACGCCGGCTTGCGTGCGGAGGTCGACGAGGACGTCGCAAAGGTCGTCGACCGCATCCGGGCGACCGTGTTTCCCCTCCACGGCATCTGATTGGACCTGCGCTGCCCGCCCGCGGACGTTCGGACCGGTTGCGCGGGACCTTCCCCATCACCGTCCGCGCCCATGGACAGGCCGCGACGGCCGGGGTGCCGGTACGGCCGAAGACCGGAGGCAATCCCGCATGGGCTGACCGGAGGCGGTGCGCCTATGCGGGCGGCGCGGCGGACAGGGCCTCGGCGGGGCGCAGGCCCGACGCTTCGAGGGCGGCGGGGAGCGCGGTCCAGGGCTCGGTGACGCCCTCGGCCAGGAGGAAGGCGAGGTAGATCGCGCTGTTGCGGTCACCCCACTGTTCCCGGATGGCGGCGATGCCCTTCGCGAGGGAGCCGGCGTCGGGCGCGGCGGGCTCGCCCTCCAGCATGCAGCCGGTATGCGGAATGCCCTGCACGTCCAGAAACCGCTCGATCATCGCCGCGTGGTCCTGCACCAGCCAGGCGCGCAGGAATCCGTCGTGGTGGGCGCGGAAGGCGGGGCCCGCGGCCCGCGCGGCCAGCCAGTCCGCCTGCTTCGCCGCCGGCTGTGTCTTGAGGAACTTCTCGCGGAAGCGCATCGCGGTCGCCAGTGCCAGCAGCACGGCCGGGCGCACCTGCCGCGACATCTCGTCGTTCGCGCCCAGGAAGGCCGCGCACGCCTGCGTGCGCTCCGCCGCCGTCAGGCCCCGCCAGATTTCCAGATACGTAAGCATGCCGGTTCTCCCGCGCGCGGCCCGCCGGGTTGCCCGGAAGGCCCGCCGCGCGCTCGGCCGCCAGTCTACACCATCTTCGCCTGTCTGGCCCGGATTCCGATGCAGCCTGCCCGGGCCGGCGGTTCCGGGCCTTCCGGGCGGGGCGTGGGGAACCGGTTGACCGCGGGGCGGGCACCGGGTTCAATCGGTTCGTCGCGGAAGGCGGTGACGATCGTGAAGCGGATCAGGCTCAACAGCGGCGGGATCGAGGTCTCGCGGATGGCGTACGGGACGTGGCGGATGCTGTCGACGAAGCCGTCGGCTCAGGAGATCAACCGCCGGCTCCACCTCTGCCTCGAACTCGGCATCACGACGATCGACACCGCGGAGATCTACGGGCTCTACGAGGTCGAGAAGGCCCTCGGCGCGGCGCTGGCGCTCTCGCCGGGGCTGCGCGACCGGCTGGAGATCGTCACCAAGGCCGGCATCTACGTGCCCTGCGCCCATCACCCCGAGCGCCGAACGGCGCATTACAACGCCACGGGCGACCGGCTGGTGAAGAGCCTCGAAAAATCGCTGCGATGGCTCGGCACGGACCGGATCGACCTCTTCCTCGTCCACCGCCCCGACTGGCTGACGCGCGCGGACGACACGGCGGACGGCCTCAACCGGCTGCTCGCCGCCGGCAAGATCCGGACCGCCGGGGTCTCGAACTACAGCGCAGCGCAGTTCGAGACACTGAACGCCTGCATGCGGCAGCCGCTGGCAACGAACCAGGTCGAGTTCCATCTGCTGCGCATGGACCCGATCACCGACGGCACGTTCGCCCAGTGCGAGCGGCTCGGCATCCCGCCGATGGCGTGGAGCCCGCTGGCGGGCGGACGTCTCTTCGATCCCGCGAACCCGGCGGCGCAGCGGCTCGCCGCGGCGGCGGAGTCCATGGCCGCGCGCACCGGCGGCGCGACGCTGGAACAGCTCGCTTACGCGTGGATCCTTGCGCATCCGAGCCGGCCGGTTGCGGTCATCGGCACGAACCGCGGGGAGCGCATCCGAAGCGCGGTGGCCGCGGAGGCGGTCGCGCTGGAGCGCGAGGACTGGTACGCCCTCTGGGAGGCGGCGCAGGGGAGGAAGATCCCATGAGTGCGATCCGCCCCGTCACCGTCGCCATGTTCGTCGCGGCCGGGGCGGCGAGCGGCGCCGTCGTCGACCTGCGCCCGGACTGGGACGCGTCGCAGCCGCTGGCGAATCCGGACAAGGGCTGGTACCACCACCACTTCGACAACACGGTCGAGAAGTACCTCGTCGAGCGTGACGAGGAGCTGACGGCGTTCCCCGGGATGGACCACCTCTACCTGCGCCTCGCGTGGGCCTACCTGGAGCCGGCGGAGGGCCGCTTCGACTGGAAGGTGATCGACGAGCCGATCGCGAAGTGGACCGCGAAAGGCATGGGGATCGCCTTCCGCATCAGCTGCAAGGAGACCGGCACGAGTCGCATCGAGCAGCAGTTCGCGACGCCGCGGTGGGTGCGCGATGCGGGTGCGAAGGGCGGACATTTCGTCAAAGGGAAGCCCGCCGGCCCGGAGGCGCCGTGGGAGCCGGTCTACGACGACCCCGTCTTCCTCGCGAAGCTCGACGCCTTTCTCGCCGCGTTCGCCGCGCGCTACGACGGCAAGCCGTGGCTTCGCTATGTCGACATCGGCAGCTTCGGCGACTGGGGCGAGGGGCACACCTCGTCCGGCAGCGGGCTCAAGTACCCGTTCGAGGCGTTCGAGCGGCACATCGATATCCACCTGCGGCACTTCACGAAGTCGCCCCTGGTGATCTCCGACGACTACGTCACCAGCCTCGTCAGCACCAACGACCGCCGGCGGCTGCACGCGAAGATCGCGGCGGCGGGCATCGGCTACCGCGACGACAGCATCCTGGTCGACTGGTACGTGAAGACCTACACCCCGACGTTCACCGTGCGCAGCCCGGGGCTGTTCGAGGATACCTGGCGGCGGACGCCCACGGTCTTCGAGCTCGAACACTACGGGAAGGTGAAGGAGAACGGGAACTGGGTTCCGCGGCCGGGATCGTCGCTCGCGGTGCACGGCGGCGGCCGGACCGGGGCCGACTACTTCCGCGGCGCGCTGGAGCGGCTGCACGCCACCTGGATCGGCTTCCACGGTTACGCGCGCCACTGGCTCGCCGACAACCCGCAGCTCACCGTCGAGATGCTGAACCGCTGCGGTTACTGGTTCTTCCCGCACACCGTCGAAAGGCCGGACGTCCTGAAGGCCGGCGCGTCGAACGCGGTGTCCATCGCCTGGGAGAACCGCGGCGTGGCGCCGGCCTACCGGCCCTACACGCTGGTCCTCAGGCTGGAAGGCCCGGAGACGTTCGAGTGCGCCCAGCCCTCGGGCAACATGCGCTGGATGCCGGAGCCTCCCGGCAAGACCTGGAGCGAGACGTATGCGCTGGCGCTTCCGGCCTCGATGAAGCCCGGCGACTACGCGCTCTCGTTCAAGCTTCGATCCGACGCTGCCGCGCGCGACGTGAAACTGCCTCTCAAGGCCGCCAGGCAGCGGGCGGATGGCTTCACGGCCATCGGTCGCGTGCGGGTGGGTCCATGAAACGGAACGCGGCGGTGCGCGGTCTGGGCGGGGCGTCGGGGGCGATCCGGCGCGCCGTCGGCGCCGCGTTTCTGGGCGGCCTTGTCGGGTGGGCGGCGTTCTCCCCCGCGGGGGAACCGCCGGCCGCCGGATTCAGGAGCGGAACGGCGCCGGTCGCCCTCATCGAACTCTACACGTCGGAGGGTTGCAGCAGTTGCCCGCGCGCCGACGCCTGGCTGTCGAGGCTCAAGGGGTCGCCGCGGCTCTGGAGCGCGTTCGTCCCCGTCGCGTTCCACGTCGACTACTGGAACTCGCCGGCCTGGCGGGATCCGTGGTCGCAGGCGGCTTTCGCCGAGCGGCAGAAGCGGATCTCGGCGGCGTGGACCCCGAGCCGGGTCTACACGCCGGCCATGGCGGCCCACGGCCGCGAATGGGGGAACTGGGCCTCGCTCCAGGAGCCCCCACCGCTCGGCGGCGACGTCGGCGTGCTGGCGGTGCGCCCGCTCGGGGCCCGGCGCTGGTCGGCCGCCTTCGTGCCGCGCGGCGCGGCGACCGACGCGCTCCGGCTGCACGCCGCCTGCCTGGGATTCGATCTGAGCTCGAGCGTGACCGGCGGCGAGAACGCCGGCCGGACGTTGTCCCATGACTTCGTCGTCCTTGGATACGAAGGACTCCCCCTGTCCGCCGCCGGGGGACGCTGGTCCGCCGAGTTCGCCGAACCGGCGGCGGCGACGGGGACCACGGCGCGGGCCCTGGCGGTATGGGTGGAGCGCGAGGGACGTCCGATCCAGGCGACGGGTGGATGGCTGGAGGATCGAAAAGGAGGCCCATGAAATCACGGACCGGGCGGTGGGTGGCAGCGCTTCTCGCAGGGGCTTGTGCGGCGTCCGCGGATACCAACGGAGTGGAGGCGCTTCGCGCCGAGGTGAAGGGCAGGGGGTGGATCGCCTTCGCGGCGCGGACGGAGGCGGGCGACCTCGACCTCTTCGTCTGCCGGCCGGACGGATCGGCGAAGCGCAACCTCACGCGAACGCCGGAATGGAACGAAGGGCTGCCGCGGTTCTCGCCGGACGGCGGGCGGCTGCTGTTCCGCCGGATCCCGCGCAAGGAGACGTTCGACAACAACCACCACGGGGCGCAGGGCGTGCTACTGCTTGCGCGGAGCGACGGATCGGACGCGAAGCCGCTGGGCGCCGCCGGGGAGTTCCCGTGGGGCACGTGGAGTCCGGATGGACGCCAGATCCTGTGCCTCGCGCCGAAAGGCTTCAGCATCGTGCAACTCGACACCCTGGCCACGGTCCGGTCGTTCCCGCGGAAGGGCTTCTTCCAGCAGCCGGCCTGGTCGCCCGACGGCGGCGTGATCGTCGGCGTGGCGAACTCGTTCGGCGAGAGCTGGAGCGTGGCCCGGATGGACCTCGCGAGCGGGGAGTCCGCCGCGATCAGCACGACGGACAGCTGCACGCCGGACTGGTTCCCCGGCGGGACGGACGCGATCTACTCGTGGCGGCGGCCCGGCCAGAAGGGCTATGGATGGACGCAGCTCTGGCGCACCGCGGGCGCGGGAACCCCGCCGCAGCTTGTCTACGCCGAGGAGGGCCGTCATGTCTACGGCGGCCACGTGTCGCCCGACGCGAAGTACGTGCTCTTCACCGGCAACGGCGTCGAGGACGGCGACCCGGCGAACGGCGGCTCGCCGATGGGCCTGATGCGGCTCGCCGACGCGCCGGTCATCGGCGGCGAGAGCCCGGCGTTTCGCTCGCTGCATCCCAAAGCCGGACGCGGTCCCGTGCTGGCGCTGCCGTCCGGCTGGGAGCCCTGCTGGACCTTCAGCGAGGCGCCCGGGAAACCGTGAAGCCTCTGCCGCTACTGTTCGCGCTGTGTGTTGCGGCTCCGGCCGCGGAAACGGAGAGTCTGCGCGTCAGGTTGGTGCTCGGACCACACGCTTCGCCTTCCGTGCGACTGTTGTCCGGGTCGGCGGGACTGGTGGTCGCGGGGGTCCGACGCGAGGCGAATGCGCTGGAATGCGATGTGACCTGGCCCAAGCCGTGCGCGCAAAGGCGCGAGCCGCATTCGATCTGGCGGCACGTGCTCGAACACGGCGACCCCGGCCAGGCGAGTCGCCTGCGGGAGGATCCCGGCCTGACACCGGATGCGCCGGTTCTGACCGTGCAAGCGACGGATGATGGCACGCGCGGGTTTTCGATCGGCCTCGCGCAACTGATCCGCCACAAGGCGATGTGGCTCCCGGATCACGACATGTTCGTCACCCGTGCGGACGTTCCGGTGGAGTTCGCGGTGCATCGGGCGTCGCTGAACGGCCAGCGGGTGCTGGCTCGCACGAAGCACGAACCGGAGGCAACGCTCGCGGAATGGACCGGCCGATGGGCGGACTTCGGGAACCCGACCCGGACCCATCACGGCCAGGAAACATCCTGGCTCGGCACCCAAGGGCATCTCGTCGGCACCGCCGCGCGGCACGGTTCGCTCTACAAGTTCGGCGTCGACCGCCGGGCCGGTGTGCGGCCCGACCACGCCTCGCCGCACAGGTTCCGCTTCGATCCGCTCTGGCCCGGTTGCACGTGGACAGGTCAGCGCATCGTGAACGGGCTTCCGGTGATCGTCACGGATCTGACACGCGGGGGCCAGCGTTGCTCGATCGAACAGTTTGCCGCTCCGCTGCGCGAGGATGCGCCGACCAAGCGCGGCGGGGTCGAGAGCGTCTTCTTCACGCGGGTCGAAATCACCGGCGCCGGGCCGGTGCGCCTGGGCTTCCGCCTGGCGACGGAGAACCAGGCGCGCCATCCGGAGTTGCGGGACGTTGCCGGTCGCCCGTGCATCGTGGACCGGGAAACCGGGGCGGTGTGGCTGATGATCGAGCCCGACGCGGGGCTGGCCGTGACGGCGTGCGCTCCCATCGTGGACGACAAGGAGCCGCGCGTGGAATTCGATTGCGGGGGTCAGCTCGTCGCCGGCGAGTCGCGCGCGGTCGTGTTCAAGCTCGCCTCGCCCGTCGTCGCTGCGGACGCCGCGCCGCGGCTTGCCGCGCTGGATATCGCCCGGGCGCGCGCGACCACCGTTCAGTACTGGGAGAACTGGCTGGCGCAGGGGGCCCGGTTCGACGTGCCGGAGCAGGCGGTGAACGATCTCTTCCGCGCGAACCTCTGGCACGCGCTGATCCTGCCGCGCTTTCGCGACGGGGGCCGGATCGACCTGCCGTATTACCCCTTCGCCTATGGACAGCTGAATGCGGACTGGCCGATCAATCAGGCCGTGTACGTCGACTACATGATCTACGGACTGCGCGGTCATTTCGACGTGGCAGCGGAGGAGTTCGCCGCCCTGTATCGCAGCCAGCAGAAGGCTGACGGACGCGTCGGCGGTTACGCGGAGTGGGGGGTGTACTCGCCGGGGATGCTCTACGCCATCGGTCGGAACTTCCTGCTTTCGGGCGATGACGCGGCGTTTGCCCGGCTGCTGCCCCAGTCCCTCAAGGCGCTTGACTGGTGCCTCGCCCAAGTGGCGCGCGGCCGGCAGTCGGAGGTCGCCCCCGGTCTCGTCGTGGCCCCGCTCAACGACCTGACCCACGACGCCCGGGCGTGGGGGTTTCCCAATGCCTACTTCGTCGCAGGGCTGGAGATCTTCGGCCGGGCGCTGGCCGTCCACGGGCATCCGCGCGCCGCCGAGGTGCTGGCTGCGGCGAAGGGGATGCGGGCTGACGTCGAACGCGAGTTCGCCCGCTCCAGCGTCAAGTCCCCGGTGGTGCAACTCGCCGACGGCACATGGAACAACTACGTGCCGTGTGATGCGCTGACGCCGCGCCGCCTGCTCGATCAATGGTATCCGACGGACGTGGACTGCGGGCCCCTGCACCTCGCGCGACTCGGCGCCATCGATCCGGGGGGCTGGCTCGCCACCGCGATGCTTCACGATCACGAGGACAACCTGTTCCTCAACCAGTGGGGCATGGCCAACGAGCCCGTGTACAACCAGCAGGCCACCGTCCACCTCCTGCGCGACGAGCCGGAGGCCGCCATCCGCGCCTTCTACAGCATGATGGCCTGCGCCTTCTCCCATCACCAGCTCTGCCCGCTCGAACACCGCTGGGCCTGGGGTCAGTACTACGGCCCGCCCAGCACTGACGGCGCGTGGTTCGAGCTCTATCGCAACATGCTGGTGAGTGAACGGGACAACGGCACGTTGCTCATCGCCCCCGCCACGCCGCGCGCCTGGCTGGCCGACGGCCGGCGGATCGCCGTGCAGCGCGCGCCGACGCAGTTCGGCCCGGTCTCCTTCACCATCGACAGCCGGGCCGCGGCCGGCACGATCACCGCCACGCTCGATGCGCCCGCCCGCCGGCCCGTCGCCTCGCTGGTGGTGCGTTTTCGGCATCCGCAGAGCAAGCCCATCCGCTCCGTCCTCGTGAACGGAAAGCCGTGGACCGGCTTCGACCCCGCGCGGGAATCGGTCCTCGTCCCCAACCCCGAGGCCTCGGCCCTCACCATCACGGCGCGGTACGATGAACAGGAGGCGACCCGATGAGATGTCGCCTCGGCCATCGGATCCCGCTGGTTCTGCTCACCGGCATGGCCGCGCACGGTGCCGACACGGGCGCGATCCTGCTGGCCCGCGAAGTCCACGATCTCGGCTGGATTGCCTTCAGCGCGGCCACGCCGGCGGGGGACTGGGATCTGTTCCTCATGCGCCCCGACGGCGCGGAGCGACGCAAGCTTACGGATACGCCCGGGTTCAACGAAACCGGCGTCCGATTCTCGCCGGACGGGGAGCATCTCCTGTACTACCGGCAGCCGGCGAAGGATCCGGTCGATAACAACACCTACGGAACCCACGAGCTGGTCATCGCGGACGCCGCCGGCGAGCAGCCGGAGAGCTTCGGCAACGGGTTCCCGTGGGCCGCGTGGGGACCGGACGGGAAGGCGCTGGCGGTGCTCAAGCCGGACGGGATTCACATCGTCGAGGTCGCCACGCGCAAGACCGTGCGGACGATCCCGCGCAAGGGCCTCGTCGAGCAGTTCGCCTGGTCGCCGGACGGCGGGCGGTTCTGCGGCACGGCCAACGGGCTCGGGCCATCTTGGACCATCGGCTGCCTCGATGCGGCGTCGGGCGAGATCCGGGCTGCCAGCGAAACGGAGCGCTACAACTGCACGTCCGACTGGACGCCGGATTCGCGACACATCGTCTACGCGCGCGGCATCATTCCGAACGACGGCGGCCGGGCGGAACTGTGGCGCGCAACACCGGACGGCACGGAGAAGCGGCTGCTCTACGCCGAGGCCGGACGGCACATCTACGGGGCGTGCGCGTCGCCGGACGGTCGCCACCTTCTATTCACTCGCAGCGAGGAAGACCTCGGCCGCGTGGACCAGAAGAAGACCACGATGGCGATCATTCGCATGAGGGATACGCCGTTGACCGGTTCACCGGCGATGACCAACCGGCTCGATCTCGGTCCTGGCTGGGAACCGCACTGGAGACCGTCAAAATGAGGATCTTCCAATCCTTGGAAGCTGCGTCGTCAGGCTCTTCCAATCCTCGGAACACCTGTATAAGGGGGGGCATGAACGATCGTATTGCACTGATCGGCCTTTCGCTGCTGCTCGCTGCTTGCGGGGCACGAGATCGGAACGACGGCGCGGATGCGCAGGTCCGCTCGCTCGGCACGGTCGAGGTCACGGCGCGGCTCGTCGAGGTGCCGGAGGGCGCGGTCTTCCACCGCGACCTGTACGACTACGCGACGATCCTCAAGTACGAGGTCGTGGCCGTCCACCGCGGCGCGGTCGCGGCGGGCGCGACGATCTTCGTCGGCCACTACGATCCGTGGAAGCCGCGTGCGGAGGCGGCGGACAAGCGGGTCCAGGGGATCGGAGGCACCGTGCGGCGGTTCCGCGCCGGGGACCTGCACCGCATGGCGCTGGAGACGCCGATGGACGACGTCTTCATGGGCGGCATCGTCGACAAGTACTTCGGGAAGCGCGAGGGGCCGGCGTACTGGGCCGTGTGGACGAACGAGGCGAACTGACGCCGCATGGTCTTCACGTCGCACATCTTCGTCTTCTACTTCCTGCCGCTGACGCTGGCGGTCTACTACCTGCTTCCGGACCGGACCGGTCCGCGCAACGCGTGGCTGCTCGTCGCGAGCTATGTCTTCTACGGCTGGTGGAACCCGTGGTTCACGGCGCTCATGCTGGCCGTCACCGCGATCAACCACGCCGGCGGCACCGTGATCGCGCGCCCCGGCGCCGCGGAGCGCTCCCGGAAGGCTGCCCTGGTCCTCGCGGTCGCCTCCAGCCTCGGCCTGCTCGTCTTCTTCAAGTACGCCGGCTTCCTCCAGGTGAACCTGAACCACCTGCTCGGGGCGTTCGGCGCGGACGGCGTGCGCGTGTGGTCGATCGTCCTCCCGGTCGGCATCTCGTTCTACGTCTTCCAGGCGCTGAGCTACACGGTCGACGTCTACCGCCGCGAGGCGCCGCCGGCGCGGACGTTCGCCGACTTCGCCTGCTACATCGCGCTCTTCCCGCAGATGATCGCGGGGCCGATCGTCCGCTACGGATCCGTCGCCCTCGCGCTTCGCGAGCGCCACTGCGGGGTCTCGCTCTTCGCGTCGGGGACGGTGCTGTTCATGCTGGGATTCGCGAAGAAGGTCCTGCTTGCGAACCCGATCGGCGGCGCGGCGGACGCGGCCTTCGGGGCGGCGGCGCCCGGGGCCGGGGTCGCCTGGGCCGGCGTCGTCGCGTACGCGCTGCAGATCTACTTCGATTTCTCCGGCTACTCCGACATGGCCGTCGGTCTCGGGCGCATGTTCGGCTTCGAGTTCATCAAGAACTTCGACGCGCCCTACCGCGCCGACAGCATCGCCGACTTCTGGCGCCGCTGGCACATCTCGCTGAGCACGTTCCTGCGCGACTACCTCTACATCCCGCTCGGCGGGAACCGCCGCGGTCCGGTCCGCACCTACGCGAACCTCGCGATCGTGATGCTCCTCGGCGGGCTCTGGCACGGCGCGAACTGGACCTTCGTCGCCTGGGGCGCGTACCACGGGATCCTGCTGATCGCGGAGCGCGCGGCCGGCCGGGCGCCGGCGTGGCGGGCCCTGCCGCGGCCGCTTCGCGTCGCCGCGACGTTCGTTCTCGTGCTCGGCTCGTGGGTCTGGTTCCGCGCGGAAACGCTGGCGGATGCGGCGGCCTACTTCACCGCCATGGCCGGATGCGGCGTGCCGGCGGATGCGCGGTCGGCGGTGCTTGCCGCCCAGGTGTTCGAGCCCGGCCGGCTCGTGCCGATGGCGGTGGCCGGACTCCTGCTGATCTCGCGCCGGCAGGCGCACGAGTGGAGCGCCGCCGTGACGTGGCCGAAGGCGCTGGTCGCGTTCGCGGTGTTTCTGGTCGCGCTCGCCGCGATGGCGGCGCAGGCCTTCAACCCGTTCCTCTACTTCCAATTCTGATGAGCACGCACCCCGCCAGCCGTTTCGCGGTCGCCGCCTTCGCGGCGGTCATCGCAGGCGTGCCGGTCGTCGACGGCACGGTCGATCTCGCGCGCCGGGTGCGGCCGCCGGTGGCGGACCTCTTCACGCAGCCGCCGACGCAGGCGAACCTCCGCGCGACCGAGCATGCGATGGAGGAGGGCAGCGCGGTCGCGCGGGCCGTGCGGCCGTGGATGCTGGCGGCGCGGTTCCTCGGGCTGCGCGACGGCGGGGACAAGGTGCTGCGCGGCCGGGGCGGCTGGCTCTTCTACCGGCCGGGCGCGGAGTACCTGACGGCGCGGCCGCCGGCGGGCGGCTCGATGGTGAACGACGCGCTGGCGGCGGTGCGTGGATTCCGCGACGAACTGGACGCGCGCGGGATCCGGCTGATGGTGGTTCCGGTGCCGAACAAGGAGAGCGTCTATCCGGACCGGACCTTCCGCGGTGGTCGTCCGCCGGCCGGCGCCCTGGCTCCGGAAACCGCCGCCTTCCTCTCGGGCTGCCGGCGGGCCGGGATCCCCGTGGTCGACCTCTTCGCGGAGTTCCGCATCGCCCGGGCGGCGGGTGCGCCGGACCTGTACCTTGCGACCGACAGCCACTGGACGCCGGCGGGCCTCCGGATCGCCGTCGGGGAGGTGGCAAGGCACCTGCGCGCCCCGGCCGGGCCGTCCGCCTATGCCGTGCTGCCCGCGCCGGTCCGGCGTACGGGCGATCTCGTGCGCATGCTGCAGTCGCCGGCGATCGAGGCGGCGGTCGGAGCGGAGGTGGTCGCCTGCGAGCGGGTCGTGCGCGCGGAGTCCGGCGCGCCGTACGCCGACGATCCGGCCTCGGACGTGCTGGTGATCGGCGACAGCTTCCTGCGGATCTACGAGACCGACGAGCCGGGCGGCGCCGGCTTCATCGCGCACCTGGCCCGCGCGCTGGGGCGGCCGGTGGCGTCGCTGGTCAACGACGGCGGCGGCGCGACGCTGGTGCGGCAGGACCTGGTCCGGCGCCCGCGCCTGCTGGAGGGGAAGAGGGTGGTCGTGTGGGCGTTCGTCGAGCGCGACCTGCGGCTGGCCGCCGAGGGATGGCCGGTCCTCGCCCTGCCCGACTTGCCGCGGCGGATCGAGTAGGATCCCGCCCCATGCACGAGATCCTTCAGCGCGGGCTGTCGGCGGCCCGCAGGAACTTCTGGCCGGGCCTGGCGCTGCAGGGCATCGCCCTCGCGCTGGTCCTGTTCTACTACCTTCACGCGCCGACGAGGGAGGTTCTGTCGCGGATCCCGGGGCTCAAGGAACGGATGGGCCTCCTGTTTCCCCTGCTGGCCACCGCCGTCACGGGCGGACTGGTCCCCTTCCTGCTCCTCGCCGCGCGGCGGGAGATCCCCGCGGGCCGGCACGCGAGCCACCTCGTCTTCATGCTGGGCTTCTGGGCCGTGAACGGGCTCATCATCGACGTCCTCTACCGCGCGCAGGCGGCGGTGTTCGGCGACCAGGCGGACGTGTGGACCGTGGTCAAGAAGACGCTGGCCGACCAATTCCTCTTCTGCCCGCTCTGGTCGGCGCCGTTCGCGGCGGTCGCGATGCGATGGAAGGACGGCGGTTTCTCCTTCCGCGCCCTGCGCGCCGGCCTCACGCGCCGGGTCTTCCTTCTGGACACCCTGGCGGTCCTGCTGGGCATCTGGGCCGTGTGGATCCCCGCGGTGGCGATCGTCTACAGCCTCCCGCTGGCGCTCCAGTTCCCGGTCTTCAGCGTCGTGCTGTGCCTCTGGTCGCTCCTGCTGGCGGCGCTGGGCGGCCGGGCCGCGGCGCCGTTGGAGGAACTTCACGGAACGGCGGCGGACGGGGAAAGCGATCCCGGGCCGCCCCGGTGATGCCTCGCGATCGCCACGGACGCGATCCCTCTCCGGCGGGGGGAGAGCGCCCTGCGATGACTACTGCTCGAAATACGTGTACCCGCGGAGGCCCGTCTCGTAGGCGTCCATGATCTCGCGGCGTTCCTGCGGGGTCAGCAGTCCGAGGCGGACGGCCTTCTCGGCCTGGGCGCGGACGCGCTCGATCATCTCGGCGGGTGTGTACTCGACGTAGCTGAGGACGTCGGCGACGGTGTCGCCGTCGAACTCGCGAACGTATTCGATCTCGCCCTTCTCGCTGATGCGGATGTTCACGACGTTCGTGTCGCCGAAGAGGTTGTGCAGGTCGCCGAGCGTCTCCTGGTAGGCGCCGGCCAGGAAGACGCCGAGGATGTACTCCCCGCCGTTGAGCTCGTGCAGCCGGAGGGTCGGGCTGACGTCCTGCAGGTCGACGAACCGGGTGATCTTGCCGTCGCAGTCGCAGGTGATGTCCGAGATGGTTCCCAGGCGGGTCGGGCACTCGGAAAGCCGGTGGACGGGCATCACCGGGAAGATCTGGTCGATGGCCCAGATATCCGGCAGCGACTGGAACACGCTGAGATTGGCGTGGTAGACGTCCGCCAGCGCCGACTGGATGCCCTGCAACTCCTCCGGGACGTACTTGTGGTCGCCCATGCTCTCGCTTGCGCGGACGACGATGGACCAGAAGATCCGCTCGGCCAGCGCGCGCGTGCGCAGGTCCGCGAGGCCGTGTTCGAACATCGAGCGCACCTCGTCGCGGTAGAAGACCGCGTCGTGGTAGTTCTCCTGCAGGTTCTTCACGCTCATGGTGCGGCTGACCTCGAGGAGGTTCCGCAGCGCCTCGGGGGCGTTCTCCGGAAGCGCCTCGGGCGGGGCGGCGTCCTCGAACCGGGTCACGGCCAGCACGTTGAACAGCAGCACGGAGTGGTGGGCGACGACCGCGCGTCCGGACTCGCTGACGATCGTCGGGTGGGCCACGCCCGCCTCGTCCATCGTCTTCATCACGACCTCGACGACGTCGGCGGCGTACTCCTGCGGCGTGTAGTTGCTGCTGCTCGCGAAGTTGGTGTGCGAGCCGTCGTAATCGACGGCGAGGCCGCCGCCGACGTTGAGGTAGCCCATCGCCGCGCCTTCCTTCGCGAGCCCCGCGTAGATCCGCGCGGCCTCGCGGCAGGCGCCCTGGATGTTCCGGATGTTCGGGATCTGCGAGCCCACGTGGAAGTGGAGCATCCGGAGGCAGTCGAGCATGTCGAGCGAGCGGAGCCGGTCGACGACATCGATGATCTGCGCTGCGGTCAGGCCGAACATGCCGCGGTCGCCGCCCGAGTCGGCCCAGTGGCCTCCTCCGCGGGCGGAGAGCTTCGACCGCACGCCGAGGAGCGGACGCACCTTGAGCCGCTCGGCGCGCTCGAGGATCATCGGCAGTTCCTCGGGCATGTCGAGGACGATGACCGTCTGCAGGCCCATCTTGCGCGCGTGAAGCGCGAGGTCGGCGAACTCCTCGTCCTTGTAGCCGTTGCAGACGATGAGCGCCTCGGGATCGTCCATGTAGGCCAGCGCGGCGATCAGTTCGCCCTTGCTGCCGGCCTCGAGGCCGAAGTGGTGGGCGCGGCCGTAGTGGGCGATCTTCTCGACGACCTGCTGCTGCTGGTTGACCTTGACCGGGTAGACGCCGCGGTATTCGCCGCGGTAGCCGGCGTCACGGATCGCCCGCGTGAAGCACCCGTTGATCAGGGCGAGACGCGAGCGGAGGATGTCCTCGAAGCGCACGAGGACGGGCAGCGTGAGGCCGCGGTCCTTGAGGCCCGAGATGATGTCCATCAGGCTGACCGAAACACCCTCGGGGAGGAGGTCGGAGCGGACGACGACCTCGCCCTTGGGCGAGATGTCGAAGTAGTTCCGGCCCCAGTTGCGGATTCCGTAGAGCTCGGCCGAGTTCTCGGTCGTCCACCGCGTCAGCATCTCGGGTTTGATCATCGTCTCTTGGACCTGCCGCGGCGGGGGCTGTGAATCCGTCGCGGCGCGCATCCTACGGAATCGCCCCCGCAATGCAATCACGCAGTGGGCGCGAGGGGGAGCCCGCCGTCACCCGGCGGCGGCGCGGTAGGCGTCGAGCGTGAGGCGGGCGGTGCGCTCCCACGAGAACTGCGCGGCGCGGTGGAGGCCGCGCTCGCGGAGGGCGGCGGCGTGGGCGGGGTCGGTCAGCACGCGCACGACCGCCGCGGCGATCTCGCCCTCGTCGTCCGGCGGCACGAGCGCCGCCGCGTCGCCGGCGACCTCGGGCAGCGAGCTGCCGTTGCCGCACACGACCGGCGTTCCGCAGGCCATCGCCTCGATCACCGGGAGGCCGAAGCCCTCGTAGCGCGACGGCAGGGCGAAGACGGCGGCCTCGCGATAGGCCCGCACCAGGCCGGGGCCGTCGACGTAGCCGCGCCATTCGACCGCATCGCCGAGCCGCACCTCGCGCGCCGCCGCCTCGGCCTCCGGGTAGCGGGCGTCGGGCGGGCCGACGACCACCAGCCGCGCCGCGGGCACCTCGCGCAGCACGCGCGCGAAGGCGCGGACGAGCGCGGGGAGGTTCTTGTACGGGTCGCGCCGGCCGACGAACAGCACGACCGGGCCCGCGGGACGGACGTCCGGGTCCGGCCGGAACACCGGGTTCGCCGCCTCGGGCGTCACGACGACGTCGCCGCGGCGGTCCGCAGGGATGCGCAGTTCGCGAACGACATCCTCCGCCGTGCTGCGGCTCGGCACGAGGATCCGCGTCGCGCGCCGCGCCGCCTCGCGGATCACGAGCCGGAAGACCGGCAGGAAGCGCGTCTTCATCGCCCGCGGCGTGTACTGCGGGAACAGAAGCGGGATCAGGTCGTGGATCGTCACCACCGCCCGCACCGGCCCGCGGCCCCCGGGCGCGAAGGCGAGGTAGGGCATCATGTAGTTCGGCGAGTGGTAGACCCGGGTCTCCAGCCGGCGAAGAAGTCCCGGCAGCCGCGCCTGCGACACGGGCGAGAAGAGGCCCCAGGGCACCAGCCGCGCGCCCACGTTCGACGCCGCGCCGGCGCCCGTCCCCTCCCTCTCGCGCTCCATCACCTCCGGCCGGTCGAACAGCACCGTGTACCGGACCGAGCCGTCCAGCCCGGGCAGGTGGCGGAGCAGCTCGCGCGTGTAGAGCCCGATGCCGGAGATCTGAGGGAAGATCCAGCGGGCGTCGATGACGGTGTGAAGGCTCACGCGGGGGGGGCTCACAGGTTCGGAGGTTTCGGGCTCAACATCCAACATCCAACAACCAACAGCCAACAACCAACTGCCAATGGGGAGAGGGATGAGGGAGGAAACCTGAAACCTGAAAGAGCGCGCCCGCCTCCGGTCTTCATTCGGTTGTCCCCCTTCGGTTGTCAGCCTCCGGGCCGGCACCCGGCACCCGACACTTGCCACCTCCGCGCCCCCTCACGCCGCGCCTCCGACGTTCCTGTAGATGGCCCACGTCTTCCGCGCGGTCTCGTCCCACGTGAATCGCGCCGCGTTCGCGGCGCCGCGGACGGTGAGTGCGTCGCGGCGGGCGGAGTCGCCGAGCACGGCCGCCACGCGCGCGGCCCACTCGTCGGCCTCGAAGCCGCCCACGATCTCGGCGCCGTCGCCGCAGACCTCGGGCAGCGAGCCGCCCGTCGAGACGATCGCGGGGGCGCCGCAGGCCATCGCCTCGAGCGGCGTGAAGCCGAAGCCCTCGTAGAGCGACGGGGACACGAACGCCGCCGCGCCTGCGTAGAGAGCGGGCAGGTCGCCGTCGGCCGGGTAGTCGAGGTGCCGGATCCGCGCCGCCCGGGGCGAGCGGGCGATGCGCTCCAGGATCGGCCCGTAGTTCCAGCCCTTCATGCCGGCGAGGACGAGGTCGCCGTCGAACCCGCGCAGCCGCTCGAAGACGTCGACAAGGAACGGGAGGTTCTTGCGCGGCTCGAGCGTGCCGACGGAAAGCAGGTAGGGGCGGTCGAGGCCGTGGCGGGCGAGGACGGCGCGGACGGCGTCCTCCGGCGGACGGCCGAAGCCGTCGGGCAGGCCGAGCGGCACGCCGTGCACGCGGGCGGCGGCGGCGGGCCAGCGCTCGCGGATCTCGTCCGCGATCGTCCCGGAGTCGGCCAGGATCGCGTCGGCGCGCGCGACGGTGTCGTCGATGCGCGCGGTGAGGTAGCGCAGGTTCGCGGCCTCGGCGGCGTGCGGGAAGCGGAGGAACGAAAGGTCGTGGATCGTCACGACGCTGCGTCCGCGAGCGAGCGGCGGGCGGATGAAGTTCGGGAAGTGGAAGACGTCCGCCGCGCCCGAGAAGGCGTCGAAGGGCGGGAACGCCATGCGTTTCCACGCCTGCTGGACGATCCGCCCCGGGATCCAGCGCACGGCCTTCACCGCGGCCCCGGCGGCCTCGAACGGCACGCCGCGGCGCTGGAAATCGAAGCAGAACAGGCGCAGTTCGTCGGCCCCGCGGTGCGCGCCGAGGTGCTCGACGAGCGACTTCACGTAGCGGCCCACGCCCGCCCGCTGCGCCACCGCCGCCTGGATGTCGATGCAGACCCGCACGCACGCTCCCTTCGGCGCGGATGCTAGCGGGGAAGACCGGGGACCGCAATGGGAACACCGAGCATCGAACACCGAACACCGAACACCGAACATCGAACGCCGAAGAAGGACTCAACAGCCAACAGCCAACATCCAACGTCCAACAGCCAACGTCCAACGATGCGGGACTCCCTGGTGTCGGACGTCTCTGCCGGGTTTCCGGCGCGAGTGTTCAGCTGTTCGCGCGGCGGCGGCGGGTGCGGAAGGCGGCGGCGAAGTCGGTCAATTCGGGGGACTTGAGCAGGCGGGCGGACGCGAAGTAGGTGGCGATGCCGGCGGTCAGGCCGGCGAGGACCCCGGCGATCTGGGCAAGCTTGGGCGCGAGGCCGGCCCCGAGGGCGAGTTCCCGGGCGCCGGCGTCGGCGAAATAGGCGGCGACGGCGAGCGCGGCGCAGCCGGCGAGGTCGCGGGCGAGGCTGCGGCCGATGGCGGACCAGTCGGGCGGGCCCAGGCGCTTCTCGAGGAGGCGGGTGAGGATGAGGCAGTTGAGGGCCTCGGCGGCGACGACGGAGAAGGCAAGGCCGGCGTGCTTGTAGTGGAGCGGCCAGGTCCACCGGAAGACGAGGCTCATCGCGAGGTTCGCGAGGACGGTGAGGATGCCGACGCGAACCGGCGTCCGCGTGTCCTGCATGCCGTAGAAGGCGGGGACGACGACCTTGCCGAGGCCGAAGAAGATGAGTCCGGCGCAGTAGACGCGCAGCGACCGGGCGGTGAGCATCGTGGATTCCGCGCCGAATTCGCGCCATTCGAAGCTCATCCGCAGGATCGGCTCGGCCAGCACGAAGAGGCCGACCGCCGCGGGCAGCATGACGAACAGGATGACGCGCGTCGCGTGGTTGACGGACTCGCGGAGGCCCTTGAGGTCGTGCTGGGCGCCGTGCCCCGAGAAGAGCGGCAGCAGCACGGTGCTCAGGGCGGTGGCGAAGATGCCCTGCGGCAGGTAGATCAGCCGCTCGCTGAAGTAGAGCGCGGCGGCGGCCCACTCGCCGATCGAGGCGGCGAGCATCGTCGCGAAGAAGACGTTGAACTGCGACACGGCGCGGCCGAGTGCGGCGGGGCCCGTCAGCGTCAGCACGCGGCCGAGCCGGCGGTCGCGGAGGTCGATGCCCGGGCGAAGGTCGGCGCCCTTGCGCAGCAGCACGGGAACCTGCGCGGCCCATTGCAGGACGCCGGCGAGCACGATGCCCCACGCGACGCCGTAGATCTGCTCCTCCGGCGTCCGGCCGACGTGCGGGCAGACGAACACGATCACCCCGATCTGCACGAGGTTCAGGATCCACGGCGTCGCCGCGGGGACCGCGAAGTGGTGGAAGGCGTTCAGCGCGCCCATCGCGACGGCGGCCATGCAGATGAAGAGGAGGTACGGGAGCATGATCCGGAGCAGGGACCACGTCAGGCGGATGGTCGGCGTCATCCCGTTGCGGGCGAGGATCACGGTCGCCGTGACGATGCCGAGCGCCACGACCGCGGCCAGCACGACGCCGATGAGGGTGAAGACCGACCGTGCCAGCCGCCACGCCGCCGCGTCGCCCTCGTTCTGGCGGCTCTCGACGAAGACCGGGATGAAGGCCGCCGACAGGGCGCCCTCGCCGAAGAGCGCGCGGAAGAGGTTCGGGATGCGGTAGGCGACGACGAAGGCGGACATCGCCGCCGAGGTGCCGAAGGCGCCCGCGAGGAGGATGTCGCGGAAGTAGCCGAGGAACCGGCTGATGGTGGTCAGGCCGCTGACGACACCCGCGGAACGGAGAACGCCGGAGCGGTCGTCTGGACCGGCGGGGGTCACGGCACGGACGCCGCCTCCCGCTCGCCGGCCAGCAGGCGGGTCCGGACCGCCAGTTCCCGGTCGTTGAGGTCGGCCGGCTCGGGGAAGCAGTCGAGGAAGACCGCGGTCTCCGCGGTCTCGCCCGGCCGGAGCCGGCGCCCGGGGGCGGCGAGTTCCAATTCGGCGTGGGCGGCGCCGCGGTGAACGTAGGCTGCGGCCTCTTGGGCCGCATGGGCGCCGGTCTCGCCGGCGCGCAGCAAGAGCAGGTGCCGCGGAAGCTCGGCGGCGACCCACGCGCGCGACGCGGTGGCCGCGAGCCGGTGTTCGCCGCCGAGGTCGACGTGGTAGACCGCGGAGTCCGGCGCGCGGGTGACGGCGAAGACGGGCGGCGCCTCGAAGGCGACCGGGTGCAGGGGCGGGTCCGTCGCGTCGTCCGCCGGGAACACCAGGCGCTGGGGCGCCTGGATGCGGACGAGCACGGAGGGGCCGGAGGGGATGATCGACGGCCCGGTCTGCTCGAGGCGCTGCCGGATCTCCAGCGAGGCGGAGAGGCGGCTGAGCCGGAGGGTCCGCGTCACGCGCACGTTCAGCGGCGGGCCGAAGTCCTGAAGCAGGGTGCAAACCGCCGCGCCGTCGGCGGTCCTCCATGCGCGCCCGGTCCACGGACGGCCCTCGAACAGGTCGTCGGGGCTGCCGCCCTCGGCGCGGATCCGCGGCCACACGGACTCGGGCGAGGGCCAGCTCCAGACGCCGCCGTAGTCCTTCCAGGAGCCGGCTCCGCTCCGCCGGCCGGAGGCCTGCGGGGCGAGCGCCGCCGCGACGTGAAGAAGGTTGGAGCCGTCCGCCGGCGCGAACGAGCAGACGCGGCCGATGTCCGGGACGACCACCGCCTCCGCCGTCGGGGTCTTCAGCACCAGCGCGTTGGTCCAGGGGCCGTGAGCCGCCGGCGGGATCGGGGCCACCGGCACGTCGCCGCCGGCCGCGGTCTCCGCCGCGGCGCGCGCCACCCCGGCGGCGGCCGCCAGGGCGACCGCCGCGATCCCCGCCGTGCTGGAGCGTGAAAGGGCCATCCGGCGCCGTTTGTACACGGTTTGCGCGCGCGGTTCACGCACGGATCACGGCGCCTCGAACAGGGCGAGGATCGAGCGGGCGGGGACGCAGCTCTTCACCACCATCTGCAGGTTCCGCTGCTCGCCGTCCTTCTCGTCGTAGTAGATCGACCGCGTCGAGGCCACCATGCCGACCACGGCGCCGTCCCGGGTGAGGACCGGCGCGCCGCTGGATCCCTTGGCGAAGTCCGCGGTGATGGCCATTCGGGGCACGCGCGGGCCCTTGCGGACGCCCTCGACGAAGTGGCGCGCCACCACGCCGCGCGTGACGGTGAAGAACAGGCCGGCCGGGTGGCTGATCACGGTGACCTCCGTGCCCGCGGGCGGGGCCGGGGCGAGGGCGAGCGGCGCCAGCGGACCGCCGTCGATCCGCACGGCGGCGACGTCGTTCGCCGCCGAGGCCGCGAGGACCTCGCGCACGGCGAAGACGCTTCCGTCGGCGCGGGCGATGGCGAGCCCGGCGGTCGAGCCGGTGGTGCGGTTCGTGGCGAGGGCGTGGTGGTTGAAGACGACGATGTCCGGGGCGACCGCGAAGCAGCTCGAACAGGAGACATGCCACTCGGAGCACTTCCCGCACTTGTAGAGCTCGCACATCACGAGGGCCGACTCGCGCGCCGGGATCCCGTCCGCGGCGGCGGGGCGGGCCGTTCCCGCGGACGCGGGCGACGGCAGGCGGACGCGCGCCCGCGTCCGGTCCAGCTGCGCGCGCAGCGTGGCGATGGGCGTCAGCCGGCCGCCGTCGTTCAGGGCGGCCACCTCGCGGGCCAGCTCGCGCTGGAAGGCGGCGTCGTCGACCGGCGCCGGATCGGGCGCGAGCCCCGCGGCGCGCCCCGGGGCGGCGGCGACCAGGGTGAGGAGGACGGCGAGGAGCGGGCCCGTGATGCGCATCGGGTCAGAACTCCCCGATGATGCCGAACGAGAAGAAGTAGCCGTCGTCGATGTCGCCCTCGGGCAGCGGCCCGTGCGTGTAGTCGATCGTCCGGTGGAGCAGCGAGCCGAACCGCGCGGTGAAGGTCATGAGCCCGCCCACCGTGACGTTGGCGCCCGCGTAGAGCCGGTGGTCATGCATCATGAGGTCGCCGCCGGGATCGTCGTCGTCGAGCGAAAACCGCCACATGCGGTTGATCTGGTAGCCGGCCAGCAGCGCGACGGCCGGATGCAGGCGCCAGAAGGCGCGGGTCTCGGGGTAGGCCGCGTCGATCACGACGTCGCGGAGCGGAGCCCATCGCACGCCGACGATCGGGTCGAAGGCGTAGCCCGGGTGCACGCGGAAGCCGCCCTGGACCGCGACCTCCCGGCCGAACGACTGGATGCCCGACATCGCGAACGGCACGTTGAAGTTGTCCCACTCCATCTCGGAGGACCCGCCGTAATAGCCCGGGAACACCTCGGCGCGGAGCGTGAGCCCCTGGGTCGTGCGCAGGTCCCAGCGCGCCCGGAGGTAGCCCTCGCCGAACGAACTCGGCAGGCCGAAGCCGGTGCCGTCGGTCGGCGTCCACATGCGGCCGCCGAGCGAGAGGTCGATGTCGCCGCTCGACGTCCGGTAGTAGCCGAGGGAGACGCGAGCCTGCCATTCGACGAAGCCGAAGTCCTCGGCCACGCCCTCGATCGCCTCGTCGGGCGCGATCCCGATCGAGAACGCCGCGAATTCCTCGCGGCCGCCGTCGACGATCGGACAATACCGGAACGGCGAGCCTTCGTCCGCGGCCCGCGTTGTGATGGCCATCGCCAGGGCCGCCGGGACCGCGGCCGCAATCCACCGCCTCATGCGTCCTCCCTGCCGACGGTCACCGCGGCGCGGTCCCCGCGGGGCGCGCCACCTCGACGATCGTCGGCGTCAGTTCGATGTTCACGGCATGATGGGCGCCCCCGCGGGAGATTCCAATCAGAAAGCGGGAGTAGAACTCGCGGTCCTGCGCGGCGCCGCCGACCTGGACCGTCTGGCCCGGGGCGACGATCACCTCGGTCGCGGCGCGCTGGTAGCGGATCCGGTAGGGGTTGCCGTCGACCATCCCGCTCAACTCGGGCGTCAGGCGCACCCGCACGAGCGCCTGTGCGCCCTCGCCGATCACCGTCGGCTCGACCGCCAGGAAGGCGCCGACCTTCTGCCACTGCACGACCTGCTGCACGAGGCCCCAGTCCAGCGCCCGCGTCACCAACCATGCCGCGTAGGGGACATCCTCGCCGACGTGCAGCGTCGCGGAACGGCCGCTGGTGACCGTCAGGATCTGCGCGGTGTTGTCGCGGACCTCCGTCGTCGTGTGCGTCAGCGAGGGATTCAGCCGGATCGCGCCCCCGGCGCCGCCCGGGCCGACCGTCATGCCGCCCTTCAAGCCCAGCGACCCGCCGCGCTCGGTCTGCCGGGCGGCTCCGCTGTGACGCACCTCGATGCGGACCATCCTCGGCGGGGCGGAGAGCTCCGAGGCCATGGCCGCCAGCTTCGCGTGCTCCTCCTCGGTGGCGAAGGCCAGCAGCCGGTTGTTCTTCTCGTCGAGCACGACGTTGCCGCCGGCCGACACGATGCCGCGCGCGATCGGCTCGGCCGCCGCCGCGTCGGTGAAGCCCAGCGCGTGGGTCTTGAAAACCCGGTTGGTTCCATCGGCCGCCGCCGCGCCGGCCGCGAGCAGGATCACCGGAATCATCGCTCTCATCGTCCGCTGCCCTCCGCCCGAACCATCGGCCGGGAACCCCGCCCGCGCAA
>VGWF01000029.1 GCA_016873715.1 Lentisphaerota bacterium
TTCCTGTCGTGGATGGTGCTGCCGTCCGATCCGCACCGCGCCGTCATGCCCCAGACCGTCGAAGCGGCGCCCGGCCGCCTCGTTGCCGCCGTGCGTCGGCGGGACCGGAAGACGAACGAGTGCTGGATCGATGCGTATGCCTCCGGTGATTCGGCGCGGACATGGTCGTTCGCGAGCCGGATCGGGGAGACCGGGGGCTCCAACGGCAACCCGCCCGCGCTGATCCGGCTCGCCGACGGCCGCCTGTGCTGCGCCTACGGCAACCGCACGACGCGACGGCTGCTCGCCCGCACGAGCGCAGACGCCGGTCTTACGTGGTCCGCCGAGACCGTTGTGCGCGACGACTACTTCTCCGGCCATGACGATGCGGATTTCGGCTATCCGCGGCTCGTCCAGCGCGCCGACGGCAGGGTCGTCGCCATCTGCTACTTCGCGGACAAGGCCCACCCGCAACAGCACATTGCAGCAAGCATCTGGAAGCCGTAGGCCGCGCGGCGATTCCGTGGGGCTTCGTGAGAGCGACGGGGGTGACCCGAGGCGCCGCCCCGGGGATCCCCGGCTGAGCGCGGCCGGCCAGGAACGAGCGACGCTTCGGGGGTCTCCCGAACGGCGCCGACGGAGCGGCGCCCTCCAAGCCCGTCCTCGCGTATCCAAGTCGAATCAGACAGGACGGTTCCGCCCTGCCGGCCGCACCGCGCCGTCGACACGGGTCGCCGGCCGCGATAGGCTTCGCCCGCTGTGAACAGGCTGCATCGGTTCCGGGTTGATTCCATGGCGGCCGGCGTCGCCGCTTTTCTGGCGGGCGGGGCCGTCGCGTCCGCCGCCGCGAATCCGCCACCCGCCGATCCGCTCGACACTCCCGCCACTCACGATCTTCCCGACCTCCGCGCGATGATCAAGGCGCTCGGCGCGCCCGCCGGCGCGGCGCACCTCGCGCAGCTCGAAGCGCTGGCGACGCGCGGCGCGGAGATCGCGACCGCGGGCGGCGCGCTCGACGCATGGGTCGGCGAGGTTGCGGCGCTGCGGCGGCGCGCGCTCGTCACGGAGAACCCGTCCGCCGGGTTCGACAAGCTCGTCTTCGTGACCCGGAAGACCTACGGCGCGAACCACTATTACACCGAGTTCATCAACAGCCCCTGGACGCCCGGCGGAAACCTGTGCGTGCTCGACCTCAAGGACGGCTCGGTCCGCGAGATCGTTCCGCAGTTGAAGGGCGGCGTGTTCGAGCGCTTCGACCTGTCGTTCGACGCGAGCCGCATCGTTTTCGCGTGGAAGGCGGGCGCGCAGGACGGCTACCGCATCTACGAGGTGGGCGTCGACGGCAGCGGCCTCCGCCAGCTCACGTTCCCGCAGTCCGACGAGGCCGCGCTGGTCGCGCGGTACCGCGTCTTCGGCCACTACCACCACGGCACCGACGACATGCAGCCGTGCTACCTCGCCGACGGCGGCATCGCGTTCATCTCGACCCGCTGCCAGTACGGCATCCTGTGCGACGTGCCGGACGACTTCACGACGACCGTGCTCTACCGAATGGACGGCGACGGCCGGAACCTGAAGCGCCTGAGCAACAGCTCCGTCAGCGAGGCCTCGCCCGTGCTGATGCCCGACGGCCGGCTGCTTTACACGCGCTGGGAGTACGTCGACAAGGGCGCCGTCAGCGTGAAGTGCCTCTGGGCGATGCGGCCGGACGGCTCCGCATCCTCCGAGGTCTACGGCAACGACATCGACCTGCCGCCGACGCTGATCTACGGCCGGCCGATCCCCGGCACCGCCGACGGCTACGTCGTGCTCGGCACGCCGCATTGCCCGCAGAACGGCATGGGCACCGTGATCCGCCTCGACACGAGCCGCAACATCCGCACGCGCGAGCCGATGACCTACATGACGCCCGATGTCGACATCCAGGACGAGGCCGGATTCGCGTTCCGCGGACCCGACGGCGCGTGGCGGAGCGATGGGGCGGGGCGCGGGCGGTTGTTCAAGGATCCGTTCCCGCTGTCGGCCCGTCTCTTCCTCGTCGCTCACAAGCCCGCCGGGCCGGTGTGGAAGGACCGCGAGGCCTACGGCCTCTACCTGCTCGACGAAACGGGCCGTGCCGCGCTGCTGCACCGTGCGGAGGGGATCTCGTGCTGGATGCCCGTCCCGTTACGGCCGCGGCCGGTGCCCCCGGTTCTGGAATCGCCCGTCGACGCCGCGCTGGCCGCCTCGAACCGCGCGGTGTGCGTCGTGGCGGACGTCTACCAGGGCCTCGGCGGTGTCGAACGCGGGACGGTGAAGCACCTGCGCATCCTCGAGCAGGTCCCGCGGCCGTGGTCGGCACGGCGGCGGTGGGACGGCGACGTCTACGACCAGCAGCACGCGACCATCTCGAAGGACACGCACCTCGGCCTCAAGGTCCAGCACGGCGTCGTGCCCGTCGAGGCCGACGGCTCGGCCAACTTCGTCGTCCCCGCCGGCGCCAACGTGTTCCTGCAGGCCCTCGACGCGAACTTCATGGCGGTGCAGACCGAGCGCACGTTCGTCAACTACATGCCCGGAGAGACGCGGAGCTGCGTCGGTTGCCACGAACTGCCCGGCGGCGTCGCCGCCGCGCCGTCGGCGTCGCTGCTCGCGATGCGCCGCGCGCCGTCCGTCCCCGGCCCGCAGCCCGGCGAGCGCGACGGACGCCGGCCGCTGGACTACGTGCTCGACGTGCAGCCGGTGTGGGACCGCCACTGCGTGAAGTGCCACGGCGGCGCGGAACCGCGCGGGACGCTCGACCTCCGCGGCACGCCCACGGCGATGTTCAACGCGTCCTACGAGTCGCTCGTGCCCGAGCGCCGCCGCAATCCGCTCCGCGACCGCGGCCTGCTCGGCCCGGTGATCGGCGAGAACCACCCCAAGACCGGCAACATCGACTACCTCCCGCCGAAATCGCTCGGCTCCCACGCGAGCGTCCTCGTCGCCATGCTCGCCCGCGGCGCCGTGCGGCTGGCCGACCCGAAGCAGGAGGCCCGCGCCCGGAAGCTCGTCGAAACCCACCGCGACCTCCACCTCACGCCGGAGGAACTGCTCAAGGTGACGAACTGGGTCGACACCAACGCGCAGTTCTACGGCACCTACTTCGGTCGCAAGAACCTCGCCCACCGTGCGCACCCCGCCTTCCGCCCCGTCCCGACCTTCGAGATGGCCGTCAGCCGGGAGGATCCGTTTGCGGAGTGATCGAGTGAGCCTGCTTCATCAGGGCGGATCAGATGGAGCAGGGGGGGAGAGTGTGGCCGAGACGCCGGGCCGTCAGGCAGGCTGCGGCGTGCCGCGTGGCCTCCAAGGATTGGAACTTCGCGGGCGGGGACGGTCCAACGGTTGGACGGACGGGCTCACGGCCGCTCGCCCCTCCAACGCCCGACGATCGGGCGCGAGTTCCGGCCGGTCTTCGTGGAAGCGGCGACCTGGCCGCTTGCTTCGGGGATCCGCCGGGCTCGGCGGAGGCGCCGGTTGTTGGACGTCGGTCGATCGGGCATGATGGCGCGGGCGCGGCGGGGATGACCGCGCGCCGCGCGGGGAGGCGTTCATGAACATGCGGATTGCGGCGGTGTGCGGCGCGCTGGGGATGCCGGTCGCGGCGGCGCCGGCGGACGAGTTGCTGGAGAGGATCCCGTCGACGATCGAGGCGGCGGCGGCGCAGTACGAGGGGATGCTGGCCGCGATCCAGGGCGATCCCGGCCTGCCGCGCACGACGGCGGGCGGGAAGCGGGTGATGGTCGGCCCGAAGGACTGGACCAGCGGCTTCTTCCCCGGGTCGCTCTGGTACCTGCACGAGGCGACGAAGGCGCCGCGCTGGCGCGAGGCGGCGGACGCCTATACGCGGCGGCTCGACAGCATCCGCCACTTCACCGGCAACCACGACGTCGGCTTCATGCTCTACTGCAGCTACGGCAACGGCTGGCGGCTGACGAAGACCCCGGACTACCGCGACGTGCTGCTCGACGGCGCGAAGGCGCTCTCGACGCGCTTCCATTCGGCGGTCGGCGCGATCAAGTCGTGGGACAATCCGAGGTGGAAGTACCCCGTCATCATCGACAACATGATGAACCTCGAGCTGCTGACGTGGGCGTCGGCCGAGAGCGGCGACGCGCGGTTCCGCGACATCGCGGTCCGCCACGCCGACACGACCCTGGCGAACCATTTCCGTCCCGACGCCAGCACGTGGCACGTGGTCGGCTACGACCCGGAGACCGGCAAGCCCGCGGTGAAGCAGACGCACCAGGGCGCGACGGACGACTCCGCGTGGGCGCGCGGCCAGGCGTGGGGGCTGTACGGCTACACGATGATGGCGCGCGAGACGAAGAACCCTTCGTACCTGGCGCAGGCGAGGAGGATCGCGGGCTTCCTCGCCAAGCACCCGCGGCTGCCGGCCGACGCGGTGCCCTATTGGGATTTCGACGCGCCCGGCATTCCGGACGCCCCGCGCGACGCTTCGGCCGCGGCCATCATGGCCTCGGCGCTGATCGAGCTCTCCGGCCTCGCAGGCGGCGACGAGGGGAAAGCGCTTCTCGATCTCGCGCGACGGCAGCTCCTCTCGCTCACGTCGCCCGCCTATCTCGCGCCGAAGGGGGAGAACGGGAGCTTCCTGCTGATGCACTGCGTCGGCCACCTGCCCGGCGGCAAGGAGATCGACGTGCCGCTCGTCTACGCCGACTACTACTTCCTCGAGGCCCTGCTGCGCTACCGGGCCGCGGTCCGGAGCACGCCGCCAAAGTAGTCCCCACGCTCCGCGTGAGGACCTCTCCGTCGTCCGGATGCCCTCACGCTCGGCGTGAGGACCGCGCTGTGCCGCCGGCGCGACGGTCCGCCCGCGTTCCAGGTCGCATTTTTGGATTGCACGCCGGCCCGCGTTGGAGTTTCCTCTCCGCCTTTGCCATGAACAAGAAAGCCATTCTGCAGAAGATCATCGACGACCTCACCGCCCGCGTGACGTTGCACGTGGAGGCCGCCCGCACGGCGCATGCCGAGGCGACGGATGAGGAGAACAAGGCCGAGGACGAATACGACACGCGCGGGCTCGAGGCCTCGTACCTCGCCGCCGGCCAGTCGCGGCAGACCGCCGAGACCGAGCGTGCGATCGTCGAGTTCCGGGCCCTCGAGCTGCGGCGCTTCGGACCGAAGGACCCGATCGACGTCGGCGCCCTCGTGGACCTGCAGCCCAAGGGCGAGGCGCCGGTGCTCTACTTTATCGGCCCCAGCGCCGGAGGCACGGAGGTCGTCCACGACAAGCGGTCGGTCCTCGTGATCACACCGCAGTCGCCGCTCGGCGAGCAGATCGTCGGCCGGAAGCAGGGCGACAAGCTCAGGATCCGTATCGCCGGCGAGACGAACGAGTACAAGCTGCTCGCGGTGTCGTAACCCCGCGGTTGACGCGCGGCCTCCGCCGGGGTTTCATGGCCGCCATACGCCCGGCAGGGCGGGGAGGGTGGCATGGACAACCGGCGGCGGATTCCTTTCAGGATCGGTTCCTTCGCGGCATCGGCGCTGCTGTTGGCGTCCACCGCCCCCGCGGGCGGCGCGGCCTCGGAATCGCTCTGGTTCGACCGCCCGGCCACGAAGTTCTTCGAGTCGCTCCCGCTCGGCAACGGCCGCCTCGGCGCGATGGTCTTCGGCGGCGTCGACGAGGAGCGGATCGTCCTCAACGAGAGCTCCATGTGGTCCGGCTCGCGCGAGGAGGCCGACCGCCCGGACGCGCACAAGGCCCTTCCCGAGATCCGCCGCCTGCTGATCGAGGGGAAGAACCCGGAGGCGGAGGAGCTGGTCAACTCAAACTTCACCTGCGCGGCCAAGGGCTCCGGCCGCGGCCGCGGCGCGAACGTTCCCTTCGGCTGCTACCAGGTCCTCGGGAACCTCCGCCTGAAGTTCGCGGGCGCCGCCGCGACGGAGGACTACCGCCGCGAGCTCGATCTCGCCACGGCACGGGCGCGGGTGACGTACCGCCGCGACGGCGTCGCGTTCACGCGCGAGCACTTCGTCTCGGCGCCGGACGAGGTCTTCGCGAGCCGCCTCGCCGCCGACCGCCCGGGCGCGCTGTCGTTCGAGATCGCCCTCGACCGCCCCGAGCGCTTCGCCACCTCCGCCGCGTCGAACGAACTCGTCATGGCCGGCGCGCTGAACGACGGGCTCGGGGGAACCGGCGTGACGTACGTCGCGCGCCTACGGGTCGCGACGAAGGGGGGCGTGGTCCGGGCGGACGGCGCCCGCCTGCGCGTCGAGGGCGCCGACGAGGCCGTGCTGCTCGTCGCGGCCGCGACGGACTACCGCGGCTTCGCCGGCCGCCAGCTCCGCGATCCCGCCGCCGCCACGGCCGCCGATCTCGACCGCGCCGGCGCGAAGTCGTTCGAGGCGCTTGCGAAGGCCCACGAGGCGGATCACGCGCGGTGGTTCGGCCGGGTGTCGCTCCGGCTGGGGGACCGCGCCGATCCGCCGGAGGCCACCGACCGCCGCCTCGCCGCCTTCGCGAAGGGCGCCGCCGATCCCGCGCTGGCCGCGCTCTATTTCAACTTCGGACGCTACCTGTTGATCGGCTCGTCGCGGCCCGGCGGACTGCCGGCGAACCTGCAGGGGATCTGGGCGGAGGAGGTGCAGACCCCGTGGAACGGCGACTGGCACCTCGACATCAACGTGCAGATGAACTACTGGCCCGCCCCGGTCTGCGGGCTCTCGGAGCTGCAGGAGCCGCTGCACCAGCTGATCGCGTCGCTCGTCGAACCCGGCACGAAGACCGCGAAGGCCTACTACAACGCCCGCGGCTGGGTCGCGCATGTCATCACGAATCCCTGGGGCTTCACGGCGCCCGGCGAGCGCGCGTCGTGGGGCTCGACGACCGGCGGATCCGCGTGGCTGTGCCAGCATCTCTGGACCCACTACGCATACACGCTCGACCGGGAGTTCCTCGCGTGGGCCTATCCGGTCCTGAAGGGCTCGTCGCTGTTCTACGTCGACAACCTCGTCGAGGAGCCGAAGCGCGGCTGGCTCGTCACGGGGCCTTCGAACTCGCCGGAGAACCGCTTCAAGATGGCCGATGGACGCGCCGCGAATGTCTGTCTCGGCCCGACCATCGACATGCAGCAGCTCCGCGAGCTGTTCGGCAACACGGCGCGGGCGGCCGCGATCCTCGGCCTCGACGCGGACCTGCGCGGCGAGCTGCTCGCGAAGCGTGCGCGGCTCGCGCCGAACCAGATCGGTCCCGATGGACGGCTGCAGGAGTGGCTGGAGCCGTACGCCGAGGCCGAGCCGAAGCACCGTCACGTGTCCCATCTCTACGGCCTGCATCCGGGCAGCGAGATCACGTCCGACGGCACGCCGGACCTTGCGAAGGCGGTCCGCGCCTCGCTCGAGGGCCGCGGCGACGAGGGCACCGGCTGGTCGCTCGCGTGGAAGATCAACTTCTGGGCGCGGCTCGGCGACGGCGAGCGCGCGCACAAGCTGCTCGCGATGCTGCTGCGCCCCGCGCACACCGAGGGCAGGCGCGCCATGGGTGGCGGCGGCTCGTCGGCGAACCTCTTCTGCTTCCACCCGCCGTTCCAGATCGACGGCAACTTCGGCGGCACCGCGGGGATCGCGGAGATGCTGGTGCAGAGCAGGGAGGACGAGGGACGAGGGGCGGGGGACGAGGGACGAGGGATACAGCAGGCTGTCGACCGGTCCACCCCTCGCCCCACGACCCTCGACCCTTTCCTCCTTCATCTTCTCCCCGCGCTACCCTCCGCCTGGCCCGAGGGCGAGGTCCAGGGACTGCGGGCGCGCGGGACGGTGAAGGTCGACATGGCGTGGTCGAAGGGAAGGCTCACGTCCGCGACGCTGACGGCGGCCAAGCCGGTCACGGTCCGCGTCCACCATTCCGGCCGCGAGCAGACGTTCGAGCTTGAACCCGGGAAGCCGGTGGCGATCCGGCCGTAGAAGCCCGGCGGAACGGCGAACCACACGAACGGCGCGAAAGAGGGCAGGGCAGACCTGCGCTCCTCGTGGGATGGAGGGGCGAGCTACTGCGAGCCCGAACGCCGCGCTCACGACGTATCCTCTCCCCCCGGCCTCGCATAGCTCGGCCCTCCATCACGGCGGGTGGATGTCGGTTGTTGGGCATTTGGAGGGGCGAGCTACCGCGAGCCCGAACGCTGCGCTCACGACGCATCCTCTCCCTCGGCCTCGCATAGCTCGGCCCTCCATCATGGCGGGTGGATGTCGGTTGTTGGGCATTTGGAGGGGCGAGCTACTGCGAGCCCGAACGCCGCGTCCACGGCGCATCCTCGCCCCCGGCCTCGCATAGCTCGGCCCTCCATCACCGCGGGTGGATGGCGGGTGTTGGACTCTTGGAGGGGCGAGCTGCTGCGAGCCCGAACGCTGCGCTCGCGGCGCATCCTCGCCCCCGGCCTCGCATAGCTCGGCCCTCCATCATTGGATGTTGGACGTTGGGTGTTGGATGTTGGATGTTGGGTGTTGGTCGCTGGTTCTTGGAGGGGCGAGCTACTGCGAGCCCGAACGCCGCGCTCACGACGCGTCCTCTCCCCCGGCCTCGCATAGCTCGGCCCTCCATCATTGGATGTTGGACGTTAGGTGTTGGATGTTGGGTGTTGGTCGTTGGTTCTTGGAGGGGCGAGCTACTGCGAGCCCGAACGCTGCGCCCGCGACGCATCCTCTCCCCCGGCCTCGCATAGCTCGGCCCTCCATCACGGCGGGTGGATGACGGGTGTTGGACTCCTGGAGGGGCGAGCTACTGCGAGCCCGAACGCCGCGTCCACGGCACATCCTCCCCTCGGCCTCGCGTAGCTCGGCCCTCCATGAGCAAGGACTGCTGCGTCACCGTGGCCCGCTCGCGGCCTCGCATAGCTCGGCCCTCCATCACAGCCGGCTGGATGTCGGCGGTTGGATGCCGATGCCCGTCACTGGGTCTTCTTTCTCTGGAGCCGCTTGCGGGAGCGCTCCTTCTCAACGGCCACGGCGGTTTCAGAGATCGTCTTGCCGCCGGCGGGATTGAGTTCGGCAAGGACCGCCTGAAGCCGCTTGCGTGCGGTCATGGAAGCCTCGTCCTTCGCGTCGGCCGGCACGGGAGCCTCGACAAACGGCGCATCCTTCATGTCGAAGAGCTCGCCGGACTCGGTCAGCTTCCAGCCGTCGTCGCGCGCGTACCACTTGCGGCCGAGCTGCACGTAGATCCACTCGCGCGGCTTGAAGTCCGAGCCCCGGATGCGAGGCGCAAAGCTCCGGCCGTCGATCTTCACGCCTTCCGGCAGCTTCGCGCCGGCGAGGTCGGCAAAGGTCGGGAGGATGTCGCTGAAATCGATGAGGTCGGCGTGCACCTTCCCGGCGGGGGCGGTGCCCTTCCAGTTGGCGATCAGCGGCACGCGGGAGCCCCCCTCGAGCATCGACGCCTTGTTGCCGTTGATCTGCCGGCCGTGGATGGTGCCGGACTTCCGGGCCGTGCCGTTGTCGCCGGAGAAGACGATCACGGTCTTCTCGCGTAGGCCGAGCCGGTCGAGCTCCGCGACAAGCGAGCCCACCTGCTTGTCCAGGTAGGCGATGTTGTCGTCGTACAGCGCCTCGCCGTCGGTCGTGTCCGGTTTCGTGTCCGGCGTGCGCAGGATCGGCCCGTGGACGAGGTGCGACGGGTAGTAGAGGAAGAAGGGCTTGTCCTTGTTCTTCCGCAGGAACTCCAGCGCGTGATCGTGGCAGAAGTCCGGGTAGTACTGGTCCTTGAGGTCCACCGTCTCGCCGTTGCGGGTGCAGGTCTTCTCCCAGAAGTAGCCGCCGGCCGTCGGATCGGTGACGTAGTCCGCGAAGCCCCAGTCGGCCGGCGTCCCGCCGACCTGCCGCCACTTGCCGACGTTGCACGTGGCGTAGCCGGCCTCGGTCAGGATGCGCGCGAGCGGAACCTCGTCCGCCGCCTTCGGCTGTCCTGCGGTGCCGTTGGTCAACCCGCCGGTGCGGAACGGGTAGCGCCCGGTCATGATCTGGCAGCGCGTGGGGCCGCAGAGCGGGGTCGAGTAGCACCGCTCGAAGCGGATCCCGCCGGCCGCGAGCGCGTCGAGGTTCGGCGTGCGGCCCTTGTGCCGGTCGGAGCCGTAGCACCCGACGCCGTCGAGGCCGTGGTCGTCCGACAGGATGAACACGATGTTCGGACGATCCTTGTCCGCCGCCGCGCCGCGTCCCGCCCACAGCGCCGCCCCCGCCATGACCCCCGCCCTCAGGAAGTCCCGCCGCCCCATCGAACTCATGGTCCGCCTCCTTCCGGCATCCCCGCCGGTCCCCATCCAACGCCGCCGCACCGAGCCTATTGCATTGATCGACCGGAGCGCTATCGTTGCCGGCGACGGCTGCAACTCGGACAGGTTGTGGCGTGAACGCAAGGAAGCCAACCGCCGCGAGGAGATGCCATGCCCCGAGCCATCAGACTCCTGTCGGCCCTCCTGCTCGTGCCGGCGGCGGCCGTCGCCCAGGCAAAGCCCGAGGTTGCGAACGCCGAAAGGGCCGCCCGCCGCGCCTGGGAGTCCGCGCCGGAGGAGCAGAAGGCGCGGTGGCAACGGCAGCGCGATGCCTTGAAGCCCATCGACCTCTCCGAGGATACGCAGCGGCAGATCGTCATCGCGCGCGGCACGCCGGAGCCGGGCGGGTATCACGCGCACCCGACGACGGCGATGCTCGCGGACAACCGGACGATCTTCTGCGTCTGGAACATCGGGCACGGCGGACACGCGGGGCCGATGGCGCGCAGCGATGACGGGGGGCTGACGTGGACGCGCATGGACGACGCGCTGCCGCCGAACTACGTCAACTTCCGCAACTGCCCCAGCATCTACCGTCTCAGCGATCCGCAGGGCAGGGAGCGGCTGTGGGTCTTCGCCGCGCGCACGGCGACGGACAAGGAAGTCGTCAAGGACGTCCCCGACCGCCTGCAAGGCTACATGCCGCGCATGGTCAGCGAAGACGACGGCAGGACGTGGCGCGAGCTGCCGCCCCTCGGCGGGCGGATCTCCAAGGATGATCCGTTCCGCTGCATCATGGCCTTCTCCAGCATCGTGCGGCTGAAGGATGGCTCGCATCTCGGCATGTTTCATCGAGGCGGCGGGGCGGGGGAGGGCGGCACGCTGCAAGTGCTGCAGTCTGTCACCCGCGACAGCGGCATCACTTGGTCTGAACCCACCGTGGCCTGCGATGGCGCCACGCTCGACGGCAAGCAACCCTGCGAACCCTACGTCTTCCGTTCCCCCGATGGCAGTGAACTCTGCTGCATTCTGCGCGAGAACCGCCGCAGCGGCACCAGCCTCGTCATGTTCAGCCCCGACGAAGGTCAGACGTGGAGCCGGGCTGCGGACACGCCGTGGGGACTCACCGGCGACCGCCACCACGGCATCCGTCTGCCCGATGGCCGGCTCGTGATCGTCTTCCGCAACGCCTCGCCCAACGCGAAGGACAAGGGCTTCATCGCCTGGGTCGGCACCTACGAGGACATCAAGCAAGGCAAACCCGGCCAGTATCGCGTGAGCCTGCTGAAGACCTTCAAGGACGGCTTCTACCCCGGCATCCACCTGCTGCCCGACGGCACCATCGTCGCCACGACCTATACCACCTATCGCCAGGACGACGGCGGCTGTTCCATCGTCAGCGTGCGGTTCAAGATCTCCGAGATTGACGCGATGAGCGCAGAAGCTCAGAAGTAGTCACCCAAGAGACAATGCCATGAAGCCCTCCCTCACCCTCCTCATCACCCTGCTGCTGGCGCCGCTGGCCGCGCTGCAGGCCGCGGCTCCCGCCGTGGAAGAAGGACCTTCCGCCAAGCAATGGGCGGAGAGCCATGTCCTCGCCGAGTCGGCGAAGTTGCCGTTCAGCTTCACGCTTGCCGGGGAATCATCGGCCGAACGGCTGCGCGATGGGCGGCGAACCGATGCCACGCGTGAACTCGATGCCCGGCGTCGCGAGCGCACGAGAACTTGGATGGATGCGGCGTCCGGCCTGCAGGTACGCCTCGTGGCGACGGAGTATGCGGACTTTCCCGTCGTCGAGTGGACGCTTTGGCTCAAGAACACCGGCCAGGCCGACACGGCGATCATCGAGAACATCCAGGGGCTCGACGTCACGTTCGAGCGCGAGAACGCGGGCGAGTTCGTGCTGCACGGCGTGCGCGGTGACTCGTGCGTCGCCGAAAGCTCCCGACCGTATGCGCTAACGCTCGGGCCGGACGCCGTGAAGCGGTGTTCGCCGCCGGTCGCGGGCGAGAAGGTGTCGGGGAAATCGTCGGACGGTCCGGATGGCTGGCCGTATTGGAACCTGCAGAAGCCCGGCGGCGGCGTGATTCTCGCCGTCGGCTGGCCGGGCCAGTGGGAGGCGACGTTCACGCGCGATCACGGGCGCGGGCTTCGCGTGAGGGCGGGGCAGCAGCTCACACGCCTGGTGTTGAAGCCGGGCGAGGAGATCCGCGCGCCGTCCATCACGCTGCTGTTCTGGCAGGGCGATGACGTGGTGCGCGCACAGAACCTCTGGCGCTCGTGGTATCTCGCGCATGTCCTGCCGCGCATCGGCGGCGAGCCGCAGCCGCCCATAACGCAGATTCAAACGGGCGGCTCCTTGGCCAACTGGCCGGGTGTGCAGGCTTACATCGATGCGGGCATCAAGCCGGACATCTGCTGGCGTGACGCGGGCGGCGGCAACACATGGTATCCGAGCGCGGGAGGCCCCTTCACCGATCCGAAGAAGATCTGGCTGAACACCGGTACGTGGGAGGTTGATCGCGCGAAGTATCCGCAAGGCTTCCGGCCCTTCAGCGACAGGGCGCGCGAGAACGGCATGCAGTTCCTGCTGTGGTTCGAGCCGGAGCGCGTTGGCGATCCGAACTCGTGGCTTGCCAGGAATCATCCCGAATGGCTCATGCCCGGCAACAGCGCGGGCGACGTCCTGAACCTCGGCGATCCTGCCGCGCTCAAGTGGCTCATCGAGCACATCGACGGCATGGTGAAATCGGAGGGGCTCGACTGGTATCGCGAGGACTTGAACGGCGGCAACTACGGCACCGCATGGCGCAAGCACGACGCGCCCGACCGCCAGGGCATCACGGAGAACCTCTACGTGCAGGGCCATCTCGCCTTCTGGGATGAACTGCGCCGCCGCCATCCGCATCTGCGGGTCGACTCGTGCGCCTCGGGTGGACGCCGCAACGATCTCGAGACGATGCGCCGCGCCGTGCCGCTGTTGCGCAGCGACTGGTCGGTGACGGCGTTCGCGAAGGAGCCGCTTCAAATCGAGGGCAACCAGGCGCAGACCTTCGGCCTCTCGTCATGGCTGCCCTGGCAGGGGGCGGGCGTGCCGTTCTTCACCGATCGCTACGCGGTGCGCAGCTACTACCTCACCGGCTTCGGCATGATCTCGGCGGGCGACTGGACCCAGGACGAGCAGAAGCGCGCCGGCACGATCCGCGGCTACACGGAAGCGCGCCGCATCGGCCCGTTGCTACTCGGCGACTACTATCCGCTCACGCCCTACAGCCTCGACAAGACCTCGTGGATCGCGTGGCAGTTCCACCGCACCGACTTGAACGAAGGCGTCGTCCAAGCCTTCCGCCGTCCCGAAGCCCCGGGCGAAACGCTCACCGTGAAACTGCGCGGCCTTGACCCGAAGCAGCGCTATGAAATCGAGAACCTCGACGGCGGCAAGGAAGTCCGCACCGGCACGGAACTCATGCGCGGCTTCGACATCACCCTGCGCGAGAAACCCGCCGCCGCCGTGTTGGTTCTGAAAGCGATCAAGTGAAACAAGCCCTGAAACACACACGCACACTCCTCACCGCCCTGCTGCTCGCGCCACTGCCGGCGGACGGCGCCGTGACCGGCAAACCCGCTGCGGGCGAGAATCAGAAGGGTGGCGCCGGGCAACTCGCTGCCGCCTTCGTATCGCCGCCGGCGGAGGCGCGGCCGCTGGCGTGGTGGCACTGGATCAACGGCAATGTCACCAAGGCAGGCATTCGCGCCGACTTGGAGGACATGAAACGCGTGGGAATCGGCGGCGCGCAACTGCTGGACGTGAGCATCTATCTGCCGCCCGGGCCGGTGCGATACGGCACGGACCTCTGGCACGAGCACGTGCAATACGCGATCCGCACCGCCGCCGAATTGGGTCTGGAACTCGACGTCATGAATTGTCCGGGCTGGTCGGCCAGCGCGGGGCCGTGGAACACGCCGGAGCGTTCCATGAAGCAGTTCGTCTGGAGCGAAACGCACGTGGACGGCGGTCCGACCGTCAAGGTCAGCCTGCCGCAACCGCCGACGAAACTGGGCTTTTACCGCGACGTCGTGGTACTGGCCGTGCCGTGGAGCGGCGACGATTACAAGAACACCCTCGCCGTCCCGCCGCTCAAGGGCACGACGCCCACGCCGCTGGCGGTGAAGATGAAGCCCATCGCGCCGGAACAGGTGTTGAACGTCAGCCGGTCCATGAATCCGTCGGGCGCGTTCACGGGTTCGCTGCCGCCCGGCCGATGGACGCTCCTTCGGTTCGGCTTCACCACCACGGGCAGCAAGAACCACCCCGCGCAACCGGAAGGCGAGGGCTTGGAATGCGACAAGTTCGACGTCGCCGCCGTGGAGTTCCAATTCGAGCACGCGCTGGGGCGCGTCATCCGCGAGGCGGGCACGAACGCCGGAAAGGCGCTGAAAGGAATCCTGTTCGACAGCTTCGAGGGCGGCTATCAGAACTGGAGTGAGGCTTTTCCGCAGGATTATCAAAATCTCAAAGGCTACGACTTCCTGCCCTTCGTTCCGGTGCTCACCGGGCGCGTGATCGGCTCGGTGGAGGAATCCGAGGCCGTGCTTCGCGACTTCCGCAGCGCGGTCAGCGAACTCATCGCCACGAACTACTTCGGCACGATGCAGCGGCTGGCGCACCGCGCCGGCCTGAAGGTTTACGCCGAAGCGCAGGGCGGGCCGCTCAATCCGTATCTCTGCAACCGCTTCACCGACGTGCCGATGAACGAGTTCTGGATGCCGGACGCCGCGCCGCGTTCTTCCAACATGAAGCAGATCGCCTCCATCGTGAATGTGTCGGGCCGATCCATCACCGCGGCGGAAGCGTTCACCGCCAAGCCGGAGGACGGCCGCTGGCTCGCCACGCCCGCCACGTTGAAAGCGCCCGGCGACTGTGCCTTCACCGCCGGCATCAACCGCTTCATCTTCCACACCTACATCCACCAACCGTATTCCGACATCGCGCCCGGCTTCACGCTCGGCCGCTACGGCACTCACTTCGGCCGGCTCAACACCTGGTGGCCCTTCGCCGGCGCGTGGCTGGATTACGTGGCGCGCTGCCAGTTCCTCCTGCAACAGGGCCGCACGGCGGCGGACATCGCGCTCTTCGCCAACCAGCATCTCGGCGCTTCGCTCTCCGCCAGGGCCGTGGAAGCGCCAGCCGGCTTTGACCTCGACGTGGTTTACCCGCACGACCTGGCGCGAATGACGTGCTCCGACGGCTTGCTGCACCTGCCACAAGGCTCGACGTATCGCGTGCTGGGACTGCCGGAACGATGGTCTGCCGACCTCGCCACGCTGCGCCAACTCGACGCCCTCGCCGCCGCCGGCGCGAGAATCGTCGGCCCCGCGCCCGCTTCGCCGGCAGGCTGGCGCGACTTGCGGGGGAACATTTCCGAGTGGACCGCGCTCGTGGAGAAACTGTGGGGCAATCCGAAAACCAAGACCGCCGGCAAAGTGCCGCTGCAATCGCCCGCCCAGGCGCTGCAGGGGCTCGGCGCTGCGCCAGACTGCGAACTCGCCGTCGAACCGGCCGGTACGACCGTTCGGTTCATCCATCGCACCGCGGCGGACGCGGACATCTACTTCCTCGCCAACCCGAGCAACGCGTCGGTTCAAGTGGCCGCGCGCTTCCGCTCCGGCGATCGTGTGCCCGAACTCTGGGACGCTGTCTCCGGGCAGATTGCTGACGCGCCGGAATATGAACTGAATGCGGGCCGCGCGCGCGTGCCGCTGGCGCTGGCAGCGAACGGTTCCATTTTTGTCATCTTCCGTCGTTCCGCACCCGCAGGGGTGACGGCGGTGCGAACTCCAGCCAATGCAACCGCCCCGCTCATCGTGCCAGTGACCGGGCCGTGGCAGGTGCGCTTTCAACCCGGTCGGAACGCGCCCGCTGAAATCCGCCTGGAGAAGCTCGGCTCGTGGACGCAGCACCGCGACCCTGGGGTGCGGCATTTCTCCGGCATCGCCACCTACGAGTCCCGCGTGAACGTCGCGGCGGATCCCAGAGAAAGGACCTCCCGCTGCATCGTGAAGCTGGGCGAGGTCTGGGACGTCGCGGAAGTCACGCTCAATGGCCGGCGCGCGGGCGTGGCTTGGACGGCGCCGTTCGAGTTGGACGTGACGCCGTGGGTGCGCGCCGGCGAAAACACACTGCAAATCGCTGTCGCCAACCGCTGGATCAACCGCCTCATCGGCGACGAATCGTTGCCGCCGGACGCGCGCTACGAACTCACCGGCTCGAAGTTCACCACAGGCCGGCTTGCGGAACTGCCCGCGTGGTTGGGCCATCCGGAGCTGACCAAGCAACGCCAGCGGGTCGCGTTCGCCACCTGGCAGTTCTACACGAAGGACTCGCCGCTGGTGGACTCCGGCCTGCTCGGCCCGGTGCAGCTGGAATTCCGCGCGGAGACTCCCGTGCCGCCCTTAAGGTGAAAGAATGGACGTGAAGAACAGGCTTATCACCGCCCTCCTGCTCGTGCCGCTGGCCGCCATCCGCGGCTCGGAACCACCCGGCGATGCCGATCGGTATCTCACGATCGTCCGCGCCTACGCCGACTGTATGATCGAGCGCGGACGGGACACCTACGGCAAGGAGCACTCGCCGCTCTTCGCCGAGGCGCTCGACCGCCGCACGTTGAAGTTGCTGGAGGGTGATGCGCTCCAGAAGGCGAGGGAGCTTACGTTCGAGGAGTGGCTGATCCGTCCCAACGACCGGATGTTGACCGGGGCGAATCCCATGCACTGCCTGAACCTCCACCAGGTGCTCTACGCGTTGACCGAAATCACCGGCGAGAAACGGTACGCCGCCGAGGCCGACGCCTCGCTGAAGTTCTTCTTCGAGCACTGCCAGAACCCGGCGACGGGGTTGCTCTACTGGGGCGAACATGCGGGCTGGGATCTGCTGAACGATGCGCCCATCCCATCGCACCGGCATGAATTCTACCGTCCATGGGTGCTCTGGGAGCGTTGCTGGAGTCTGTCGCCGGAGGCGTGCGAGAGATTTGCCCGCGGGCTGTGGGATCATCAGATCGGCGATAAGGCGACCGGCCTCTACTCCCGCCATGGGGATATCAGCGGCAAGAACCCCATACCGGCCGATGCGCCGTATCCCCGGCATGGCGGTTTCTATATCGAGACGTGGGCTTTCGCCTACCAGAGAACGCAGGACAAGGTCTTCCTGAAAGCGATCGAGACGGTGGTGGACCTGCAGGAGCGGATGCGCCTGAGCGACGGCATGGTGGCCGGCGGAAACCTCAAGAGCCCCGGCACGCGGAAGGCGCAGGACGTGGGGTTCGCCGTGTCGCTGTGGGCGGCGGCGGCCTCGTTGCCGGAGCCGCTGGCGGCGAAGCTGCGCACCGTGGCGCGCGCCAACGACATCCCGGCCACCGAGGATGTCGCACCCAAACTCAAATCGCAGAACCTGTGGTCCGACGGCTACGGCGGTGCCGGCGGGCAGATCGCCGGCCCGGCGAATCTGCTGATGGTGCGGTATGGGCAGACGAAACCGGAGCGGGATCGTGAGCGCATCCTCGCCGTGGCTGATCTTCATCTCAGCAATCCCGTCAACCTCGACTTCCCGCTGCATCCCGTCATCTTCGGCAAGGTGATCTACCTCATGCTCAACGCAGGCGAGATGACAGGCGATGCGCGATACCTCGACCGCGCCGACGATCTGGCCCGCAAGGCCGTGGAGCTGTTCCTGTCCGATGGCTGCCCATTGCCCAGGGCCACGCACCAACACGATCACTACGAGGCGGTGACCAATGGCGACTCCCTGATGATGTCCCTGCTCCAGCTTTGGGCCGCGCGCCAGAATCCACCTCGGAAGCTGCCGTTGATTTACACCGACCGTTGAATTCGAACAGAGTCACGAACAGCGATCATGAATAAGTGCCGCGCTCTCTTCATCCTTGCCCCCGCCGCCCTGCTGCTCGCGCCGCCCGCTGCGCTTCGGCTGCCGAACGGCCGCCCGCGTTTCCGGGGGCCGGGGGCCACGCGAACCTCGGGCACTACCTGAACGGCCTGCCGGTCGTGCCGTCGGGGTGAACGGTGCCGGCCGGGTGTCCGGGGTTGTGCCGGTTCCGGGTTTGCCCTACCGTGCTCGCGCCGCGCGGGTCCGGCGACGGTCGCCGGGGCGGAGCGCGGGATCGTTCATTCGCAGGGGGATCCGGACATGATGTCAGCTCGGGTCGGGATGTCGCGGCGGGAGATGCTCGGGGCGCTGGGCGTGATGACGCTTTCGGGGGCGGTCGGCCCGTTCGCGGGGGCCGCGGCGAAGAAGGCGGGCATCGCGCTGCAGATGTACACGATGCGCGAGCCGGCGAAGAAGGACCTCGCGGACACGCTGAAGAAGTGCGCCGACATGGGCTGGAAATACGTCCAGTGGAGCGGCATGCCGGGCCTGCCGGCGGAGCAGGTCCGCGCCGCGCTCGACAAGGCGGGCCTCAAGTGCATCGCCGCGCACACGGGCATGGAGGCGTTCGAGAAGAGCTTCGAGAAGGAGGTCGCGTTCTGGAAGACGGTCGGCTGCCCCGACATCGCGCCGGGCGGCATGATGAAGGACTGCACCGGCAGCCTCGAGGCGTGGATCAAGGGTTGCAAGCGGCTCGACGCGATCGGCGCGAAGCTGCGTGCCGAGGGCATCCGGCTCGGCTTCCACAATCACGGGATGGAGTTCGAGAAGTTCCCCGGCGACCCGCGCACGAAGCACCAGATCCTGATGGACGAGACGAAGCCCGAGAACCTGTACGCCGAGCTCGACATCGCGTGGGCGCACGCGGCGGGCGTCGACGTGCCGGCCTACATGCGGTCCACGCTGAAGAACCGCTGCCCCGTCGTGCATGCGAAGGACGTGCTCCTCGACGGCGGCAAGAAGAAGCTCGTGCCGCTCGGCCAGGGCTCGGTGCCGTGGCCCCAGGTCTTCGCCGCCGGTCGCGAGGCGGGCATCGAGTGGTACGTCTACGAGCAGGACAACGGCGAGGGCTCGCCCTTCGACTACGCGCGCACGAGCTTCGAGTTCCTTTCGAAGCAGTCGCTGTAGCGGCCTGGGCCGGCCCGCCCGGATCGGCGAGGATACCGCCGCCGTCGCCATCGCGGCGGCGGCGGTTGTCGTCCGGACGGCGGAAGGAGCGGGGGGAGGGGAGCGATGCCATGATGGGATGGATGTCGTGGGCCGCCTTCGTGCTCGTCACGTGTGCCGCGGCCGAGCCGCAGCCCTCGGGCTGGCCGCTGACGGAGGAGGAGCGGGCCCACGTGCTCAAGCCGGAGCACGAGCGGCGGCCGGGGCGCGAGGCGAATCAGCACAAGCCGGAGCTGTGGCCGGTCGTGCCGTCGGCCGGTTCCTGGGGCGGAACGAGCTGGCTCGACACGCACGCGAACCTGGTGAAGGTCGTGCAGGCCGCCAAAGGCCCGGTCGATGTGTTGCTCGTCGGCGACAGCATCACGATTCAATGGGGCGAGTCGTGGAAGAAGCACTTCCCCGACCTCGAAGCCGTGAACATCGGCATCGGCGGAGACAAGACGCAGAACGTCCTCTGGCGCCTCGACCACGGCGGGGTCGAGGGACTCCAGCCGAAGGCCATCGTGCTCATGATCGGCAACAACAACATGTTCTTCACCCCAGAGACCGGCATCGGGGCCGCCGCGCTCGGCATTCAGATGTGCGTGAAGAACCTGCGCGAGAGGTTTCCCGCCGCCGCGATCGTCGTCGCGAAGATCCTGCCCGCCCACGCACCCGGCCATCGCTTCTACGAAGACATCAAGAAGACCAATCTCGCGCTCGATCCTCTGAAACTCGAGAGCGATCCGAAACTGCGCGTGCTCGACCTGTGGAGCGACTTCACCAACGCCGACGGCACGCTGAAGGCCGGCCTCTTCACCCCGGACAACATCCATCTCACGCCCGCCGGCTATGCGGTGTATGCGGAGAAGCTGAAGCCCGTGCTCAGGAGGATCACGCCATGAAACACACCCTCTCCCTCCTCGCCGTCCTGCTGCTCGCGTCGCCGGCCCCTCTCCACGCCGCCGACGTGGCAAACCTCCGTTGCGAATACCAGAACAACCCGCTTGGCATTGATGTGGAGAAGCCGCGGTTGAGCTGGGTGATTGAAACAAAGGATGAAGGTGGAAACCTGAAGCCTGAAAGGGGAACCAGGCAAACTGCCTACCAGATCCTCACGGCCTCGACGCCGGAGTTACTGGCCCAGGACAAGGGGGATCTGTGGGACAGCGGCAAAGTGGAGGGCGAGCAAAGCGTCCACGTGGGGTATGCCGGCAAGTCATTGGTGTCACGAACGCCGTGCCATTGGAAGGTGCGTGTGTGGGATCAGGACGGCAAGGCTTCGAAATGGAGCGTCCCGGCGTTCTGGACCATGGGGCTGATGAAGCCGGACGACTGGCAGGCGCAGTGGATTGGCGCGCCGGTCGAGCCTCCCCCGGCGGCCGGCAAAGCGAAGCTGACCGTCACCAAGGCGACCTATCGGACCCTGGACGGCAAGGTGGCCGTGGACGTCACGGAGATCGTGCGGAAGCTACTGGCGGAGAACAAGCCGCTCACCGTGGACTTCAAGACACTCGGGGGCGATCCGGCGCGGAATATCGTCAAGGAACTGGTGGTGGACTTCATTGCCGACGGCAAACCGGGCACCGCGAGGGCCAACGATTTCAATGTCCTGCGGCTTCCGGGGCAGAACTCGCCGACACGTGGCAAGGTCGCGCCGCATTTCCGGAAGGAATTCGACCTCGCCGCCGCACCGGGCTCCGCCTGCATCACGGTCCACTCGCTGAACTACTTCGAGGTCCTCATCAACGGCGCGAAGGTCGGCCAGGATGTGTTGACGCCCGCCGTTGCGAACCCTGATCACCAATCCTTCACCGTGACCTATGACATCGGCCGGCATCTGCGGCCGGGCCGGAATTGCGTGGGCCTCTGGGCTGAAGAAGGCTGGGCGGACGGCATTGCCGTGCGCGCCCAGCTCGAGGCCGCGGTGGCGGGCAAGCCGGTTACGATCGGCACCGACACCTCGTGGCAGACTCGCAAGAGCGGCCTCTACAGAATCGGCGGCCGGAAGTGGAACGACTTCGGGGGGGAACGGGTCGATGCCCGCGAGCTCATCCCCAACTGGAGTTCGCCCGGTTTGGACACCGCCTCGTGGGCGCCGGCTGTTCCCGCGAAGGGTCCCACCGCGCCGGCCCGTTCGCAGCCCTGTCCCCTCAACCGAATCGGCAGCACGATCCCCGCCGTGGCGGTTACAGCCCTCGATCAAGGGCGATACGAAATCGATTTCGGAACGGCGCTTACCGGGTGGCTCCGCTTGAAGATGCCGGTGCTGCAAACGGGCGCAGTGATCAAGATGACCTTCGCCGACGTCCGGCGGGGAAAGGACTACCAGGACTTCAAGCAGGTCAGTGAGTTCATCGCGGCCGGAAAGGCCGGCGAGGTGTTCGCGAACAAGTTCAATTACGCCGGGTTCCGCTACGTGGTTGTCGAAGGGCTGCCGTCGGCGCCGGCCCGGGAGGACGCCACGGCGATGCTGATCGAGAGCGATCTGGAGGAAGCCGGCGCCTTCGAGTGCTCGAACGACCTGTTCAACCGCATTCACCGGGTCAATCAATGGACCCAGCGCTGCCTGAACCTGGGCGGCTACTACGTGGATTGCCCTCACCGCGAGCGGTTGGGCTACGGCGACGGCCAGGTGGCCGTCGAGGGCTTCATGACCAGCTTTCGCGCCGACGGGTTCTATGCCAAATGGCTGCGTGACTGGCGGCTCCGGCAGAGCCCCGACGGCAACCTGCCGCACGTGGCCCCGTTGAGCGCGGGCGGAGGCGGCCCGGGGTGGGGCGGCTTGCTCTCCGCGATCACCTGGCGGCACTACCTCTACTACGGCGACCGGCGCGTGCTGGAAGAGAACTACGAAGCGGTCCGCCGCTACGTGGATTACCTGGAGTCCATCTGCAAGGACGGCGTCATGCGCACGTTCGGAGGAAAGTGGGACTTCATCGGCGACTGGGTGCCACCGAACCGGGGAATGGACACGAAGAACTGGCCCAGCGCGGAGGCTGCCGAGTTGTTCAACAACTGTTACCGGATCAACCAGATGGCCCTGCTGGCGCGCATGGCCGCCGCCCTCGGCAAGTCGGACGACGCGGAGCGCTACAACCGCCGCCTGGCCGAGATCCGCCCGCTCGTGCATGCCGCCTTCTACAACGCCGGGAAGCAGGAATACGTCATCGACGAGCAGGCCTACTACGTCATGCCGCTCATGACCGGCGTCGTGCCGGAGTCCGAACGGGCGCTCATGCTGAAGAAGCTCGAGCAGAACATCCTCGTGAAGAACCAGGGGCATCTCGACACCGGCATGCTGGGGACGTATTTCATGATGGAATACCTGCGCGAGATCGGCCGGAGCGACCTGGTATTCACGATGTTCAACCAGACGAACCATCCCGGATGGGGCCACATGCTGGCGGAAGGCGCGACCACGCTCTGGGAGCAGTGGAACGGACACTGGTCCCGCATTCACTCCTGCTTCACCTCGCCCGACAACTGGTTCTACCAGGGCCTCGCCGGCATCCAGCCCGATCCGGCCGCGCCCGGCTTCAAGAAGATCATCATCAAACCGGCCGTTGTCGGCGATCTGACCTGGGTCAGGTCTCACCACGACTCGCCCTACGGCCGCATCGTCAGCAACTGGAAACGTGACGGCAAGAGCTTGACGCTGGACGTGAAGATCCCTGCCAACACGACCGCGACGGTTTTCGTGCCGGGCGAATCGCCGCGCGAAGTCGCTTCCGGTACCCATCAGTTCACGACGGTGTACCCATAGGTCTCACGGACCATCAGCATGAACCCAACCCTCCCCCTCCTTACCGTCCTGCTGCTCGCGCCGCTGGCGCTACCCACCGAGGGCGACGTGCAGAGCGCGGACGCGTTGAAGGGACGGGCGAGCGCCCGGGAGAACGCTCCGGGCGCGAAAATGGCGGTCGGGGCTCGCCCAGGGCCGACGCCCGCCACGCCCGCCCGACGGCGGTCAGGCTCGCCGACAACAAGGAACCAATTCGCACTATGATGATCCCCATGCGCCAGCAACTCCTCAAATGGCTCGCCGGTTTGCTGCCGGGCATCCTGCTTGCCGCCAACTCTCCCCGCGTGGCTGCGGCTTCGATCTGGATGGAAGGCGAGAACCCCGTCGTCAACAAGATGAACCGGCATCCGTGGTGGTACGATCAGGTGAAACGCGAGCAGTTCTCCGGCGGCGATTTCATTTCCAACTTCAACAAGGATAAGGCGGGCGAGGCCGAGTATCGCTTCAAGGCGGACCAGGCCGGCGATTACGAGTTCTGGGTGCGTGCCAATCCGCTGATGGCGAAGTTGACCTACGCGCTCAACGGCGGCGCGGACACGCTCCTGGATCTCGCCAAGGAGAAGCGCGACGAGCACAACGTTGCCGCTGACGGCAAGCCGGACCTGCGCTTCCTCGCGTGGTGCAAAGTGGGCAAGGTCGCGCTCAAGGCGGGGGAGAACACCATCCGTTTCCGCATGACGAGCGAGAACAACCACCACGGCTATCTCGACTGTTTCGTGTTCAGCACCGAGCCGTTCCAGCCGCGCGGCGCCATCCAGCCGGGCCAGATGGCGGAGGAGATGAAGCGCCTCGCCGACGGGAATAAGGGCTGGTTCGCCTTCGATCCCAAGCCGGACGCCTTCACCGGCGCCGCCATGGATCTGCGGTTTCTGAACGAGACGTTCGCGGGCGAGAACGGGTTCATCGGCGTGAAGGATGGAAGCTTCGTCCATACCAAGACCGGGGACCCCGTGCGCTTCTGGGCCGTGAACGGGCCGCCCCACGATCTCGCGGGCGACGATCTCCGCCGTTGCGCCAGGACGCTGGCCAAGCGCGGCGTCAACCTCGTGCGTGCGCATGGCGGCGTGTTCGACAAGAACGGCGACCCGGATCCGGCCAAGGTCAGGCACGCGCAGGACGTTGTCGCCGCCATGAAAGCCGAGGGCATCTACACGCATTTCTCGATCTACTTCCCGCTGTGGCTTGAGCCCAAGCCCGGCACGCCCTGGCTGCAAGGCTACAACGGCAAACAGCACCCGTTCGCCGCGCTCTTCTTCAATCCCGACTTCCAGGCGCAGTATCGCAAATGGTGGACCGCGCTCCTCACGACGCCGGATGCGGGCGGCAAGACGCTCCTTGATGAACCCGCGGTGTTCGGCCTGGAAATGCAGAACGAAGACTCGTTCTTCTTCTGGACCTTCGCCGAAGGTAACCTGCCCGATCCACAGCTCCGCCTGCTGGAAACCATGTTTGGCGACTGGTTGAAGAAGAAGCACGGCTCGCTCGACGCCGCTTTCGCCAAGTGGAACAACCTGCGTGTGAAACGCGATGCAGCCACCGAGGGCCGCGCCGGCTTCCGCCCGCTCTGGAACATGTTCAATGACCGCACCGCGCGCGATCAGGAGACGGCGGCGTTTCTTCTCGAGCTGCAGACCAAATTCTACGCCGACACCCGCGCATTCCTGCGCGGGCTCGGTTTCAAGGGCGCCATCACGGCGTCCAATTGGACCACGGCCAGCCCGGAGTTCTTCGGGCCGCTGGAGAAGCTCAGTTACACCGTCGGCGATTTCATCGACCGGCACGGCTACTTCGACAGCAACCGCAAAGGCGACTCCGCCGAGTGGTCCATGCGCGATGGGCACACCTACTCGGACCGCAGTGCCTACCGTTTCGACAGCGAAGCGCCTGGCAAGCCGAAGGAGTTCTTCCATCCGGCGATGGATCCGCACTACAACGGAATGCCCTCGATGATCTCCGAAACGACCTGGTGCCGCCCCAATCGTTTTCGCGGCGAGGCTCCGCTCTATCTCGCTTCCTACGGCGCGCTGCAGCACAGCGATGCCATCGTCCACTTCGCCCTCGACAGCGCCCATTGGGCGGTGAAACCGGGCTTCTTCATGCAGCCGTGGACGTTGATGTCCCCGGCGATGATGGGCCAGTTCCCGGCGGCCGCGTTGATCTACCGTCGCGCGCTGGTCGCGCCGGGCGCGGTCGTCGCGGAAGTGAATCTGAACGAGGAGGACCTGCTCCGGCTGAAAGGAACACCCCTGCCGCAAGGCGCCGGGCTGGATGAACTCCGGTTGAAGGATGTTCCCCAAGGCGTGGAAACCAAGCCCGGCCAGCGCCTCAATCCGCTCATGCATTATGCGGGCCGCGCGAACGTGAACTTCGTCTCCTCGCCAGCCTCCACCACGCTGGCGGACCTCAAGCCTTATCTCGACACAGCCGCGCAAACCGTTCGCAGCAGCACCGGCGAACTCAAACTCGATTACGGCAAAGGCACGCTCACCATCAATGCCCCGCAAGCCCAGGGTTTCAGCGGTCTCCTCAAGGACGGCGGGGGAGGGGCGGACTTGAAGGACATCGCCATCGCTTCCGATATGGAGCTGGGCCACATCATCGCCGTCGCACTGGACGGCCAACCGCTCGCCACGTCCGGGAGGATCCTCCTGCAAGTCATGTCCGAGGAGAAGGAAACCAACTTCCAGGCCGAACCGGTTTCCCCGAACCTGAAGCGCATTGTCAGCCTCGGCACCGACCCGTGGCTGGTGAAGGAACTTCGCGGCACCGTCCGCTTCAAGCGCGCCGACGCTGCCAAGCTGCAGGTCACCGCCCTCGACTTCAACGGCTACGCCATCGGGCCGGCCGGCACCGCGCAGGAGATCAGGCTCCAGCCCGGCACGGTGTACTACCTCATCGGCGCGCGGTAGGATGTGGTGGCGGGTGACTGAAGGAGCGAAAGAAGCATGCGCCAAGCCCATCGGTCCGGCTCACGCATCCACGGCTGGCTCCGCTCCGTCGGAGCCACGCTCGCGGTGCTTGTCGGCGCGCCTTCCGCGCTCTATGGCACAGCAGAAGCAACCCGACCGAAGACGAAGGCGAACCAATGAAGAGGCACTTCCTCACCCTCCTCGCCGCCCTGCTGCTCGCGCCGCCGGCCGAGCTGCATGCGGCCGATTTCGTCCTCGTCGCCAAGGACACGCCGCCTGCGCCGATCATCGTCTTCAAAGACGCACCGCCACGCACCCGCGATGCGGCAGTGACGCTCGCGGACTACATCGAGAAGATGAGCGGGCAGCGCCCGGTCGTCCTGGATGGCGAGCCGTCGCCGCCACCGCCGCGGGCCATCTGGGTTGGTGTGCAGCCGGCGGCGCGGGCGCTGTTCCCGAAGATCGACTTCGATTTCCAATACGCCGAAGAGACGCTCATCGTGGCGAATGAGAACAACCTGGTCATCGCAGGGCGGGACCGGTGGAATCCGTCGCAAAGGGAGGCGAAGGGCCGTCTGGCGATGCGGACCGGCATCCAGCAGGAGTATGGCACGGCCAACGCGGTGTATTCGCTTCTCCAGGAGCAGCTCGGCGTGCGGTGGCTGTGGCCGGGCGAGGAGGATGTGGTGAAGCGCGAGCGCATTGCCCTTGCGCCATGCGAGGTGCGATATCATCCGACGATTCGCTCGCGGGGCGGGATGTTCGTGAAGAGCTCGCTGGGTGACAGCAAGGAGAATGGGGATGAACTGTGGGCGCGGTTTCAGCGCGTGCAGCTCGACTCCATGGACCTGAGCGGCGGGCATGGCTTCGGCGATTGGTGGGAGAAGTACGGCAAGGACCATCCCGACTACTTTGCCGCCGCGCCAGACGGCACGCGCAAGGCCGTCGCGTCGAACCCGCGCAACACGAAGCTCTGCGAGGCGAACCCCGCCGTGTGGAAGCAGTGGCTCGATGACACGACGGAACTGGTGAAAACCAATCCGCTGCTGCGCGTGATCAATGTCTCGCCCAACGACGGCTACACGAGCGCGCACTGTACCTGTTCCAACTGCCTGGCCTGGGACCATCCCAAGGGCGAGACAATGGAGTGGACCTTCGGCGGCGGCGTCAAGTTCCAGGGCGTTTCGCAGACGGATCGCGACGTTCGTTTCGCCAACACGCTCGCGCGGATGCTCAAGGAGCGATTCCCCGACCGCGAGTTGTTCGTGCAACTCAACGCCTACGGGCTCGCGCGCAATCCGCCCCTCGGCATCGCGCCCGACGACAATGTGATCATCTCCAGCGTGGCCAATTTTCACCTGCGCTCGCCCGCGGAACGGGAACGTCCGATGCAACAGCACGCCGGCTGGGCGGCGAAGGCGAAGCACCTCATGTGGCGGCCGAATCTCGGCAGTCCGGCGGGCTTGAGCTGGGGCATGCCGGATGTGGCGATGACGCAGGCCGGCGAGGATTTTCGCTTTGTCGCCGACAAGCATTGCCTCGGGCTTTTCTTCGATCTGTTCTGGCTGCACTGGGCCACGCAGGGACCGCATTACTATGTGCTCGCACACCTGGCATGGAACCCGCGCGCCGATGTGGCCGCCGTGATGGACGACTATTACCAACGCGGCTTCGGTCCCGCGTCGGCGGACGTGAAAGCATACTGGCAACTGCTGGAGCGCACCCGGATGGAATTCGTGGCCGAGGAGCCCAGCCGCCATCGCGCCTTCGACCTGCCGAAGAAGTACACCCCGGAGCTGTTTGCGAAGGCGCAGGCACACCTCGATGCCGCCGCGTCCCGATTGAAGGACGCCGATGAGAAATACCACCGGCGCCTGCATTTCGTGCGTTGCGGGCTGGACTACGCGAAGCTCGTTGTCGAGACCCGAGCCGGGATGCAGAAAGTCGAAGCCAGCAAAGGCAAGGATGAGGAGGCGAAAGCCAAGGTCTTGGCCCGTTGGGAGCGCATCGGGCAAATGAAGAAGGACTTCCCCGAGTTCGCGATCAACTGGCAGGCCGTCTTCCGTCCACCGACCGGCGCCGAAGAGGCTGGCAAGCGCGTCATGGGCCTCCACCCCGACGCGCCACTCAGCGGCCGGACGCTCAGGGAACTGAGGACGCCGGGCTTGGAGTGACGCGTTCAGCCCCTACCCATGAAGATGGAAACATGAAACACATCTTCCTCCTCACCGCCCTGCTGCTCGTGCCGCTGGCTGCGTTGGCCGCCGGCGAACCACTGAAAGCGACTACGCCACCTCCCGATGTCAGCCAGTGGCGGCTGCCAGTTTACGACGACGCCTTTTTTCATGATCATTTCGCCTGCGGCGAGGAAGCCCTGACGTTCTGGATGCAGAGCACGGCACGCCGTGCATATAAAGACGGCAAGCCAGATAGCATCCCGCAGTTCGAGCGGTTACTCAGTGGGAACCCGAAAGAGGTTGCCCGTGTCAACAAAGAGATCCAGAGCGCGTGCAAGAGCGCTCTCGCCGATGTCGGCGCTTGGCGCAAGAAAAACCCGCACAGCCGAACTCCATCGTTCTGGATCATCATGGCGTTGCGTGCGCCCGACAAGCTGACGGCGGAGACGCACGCGGTCGTCCGCGAAACGTTGAAGGCGCTGGACCTCGGCGGCAAAGAATGCGGCTACATCGGCTGGATGGGCGTCAACGGCGCCAACGGCGCGAACGTCCACGGTTATCTCACACCGCTGGTGCTCGCGCCGGCGCTTATTGACGACGCGAAAGTCCGCACCGCCGGCGAGCAGGCGTTGTTGGCCGAGCTCGCCCACATGAACCGCACCGGCGACATGGGCGAGTTCAACCTGCTGGAGAGCCATTGGAACGGCACGGCGAGTTGGGAAGTCATCACACGCTACATCCCCGACCCGAAGTTGCGCCGCATGGCACGCCTGATTCGCGAGCGGCTTTGGATCAACCGTTTCCTCACTTGGTCGCCCACGGTGGAACGCAACACCGGCCCCGGCAGCCGCATGTCACCGAGCGAATGGCTGGGTTGCGATAATGAGCGGATGCTGCTGGCCACGGGGATGGCACGGCCGATCTGGCTCAATCTCTACTTCGATTGGCAAGTCTGGAACGAAAAGCAATACCGCCTCAACTTTCCGCTGACTCAGACCGAGGCATTCGTGCCAGATCTGCCCGCTTATCTGCAGGATCTGGCGTGGCACAAGTCGCTGCCGAGCGAGCTGCAGTGCCGGCTGGTGGCAAGCGAGAAAGGGTATCGGAACAATTTCGAACTGGAAGGCATCGACCAGCCGGCCGAGAACCTACCGAGGAAATACGTCAACTACCAGGGCCGTGGTTACACGCTCGGTTCGACGACGTGGTCGTGGGTGGTCGCCACGTGTGTGGTCAACGCCTCCGCTTGGTGGAACAACAGCCGCAATCCGCACGCGCCGCTCGGCAGCCCAGAGCGATTCTGCGTCCTCTACCCGCACTACGTCATCAACGGCATGAGCACGCTGGACAAGGGCGAGATCTTTTTCGACACGAAACCGGACCAGCCGCTTAAAGACGAGCGAGGCGGCCCCGGCGGGCCTTGGCTGCGCGAGTTTGTCGAGTTCGGTCGCGTCGGCACCTTGCAGGATCGCAACACGCTGTTGATGACGTATGCCGGCAGACCCGGCACGCACTACGCGAAATTCGTCAAAGACAAAGTCCAGCGTGCCAGCGCCGCGATGTTCCTGTTCCGCTGGACCGATGGCACCGACGGGCTCTTCGTGAACCGCGAGCCGGTCCGCAGCCTGCCGCGCGAACTGGCGCCGGGCGACTGGTGGTTCATCGAGGACGGCGACGTCTATGCCGCCATCCGCCCGCTCGAAGCCACGCGCCTGCGCGGCGGCAAAACGATGTTGGAGAAACGCACCCGTCACGTCGTGCTCTACCAGGACAATGTCGCCGCCGAGAACATCACCGGCATCGCCGCCGCCGACTGGATCAAGGCCCGCAGCGGGTTCGTGGTGGAAATGGGCGACAAGGCCGAGTTCGGCTCGTTCGCCGCGTTTCAGGACAAGATCCTCGCCGGCAAAGTCACCGCCGACGAAGCCGACGGCTTCACACGCCACATCGCCTACGAGCGCGACGACCGCCGCCTCGACATGCGCTGGCACGCCTACACCGAAGAATATGCCACTCGCAAAATCAACGGTCGCGACGATCCCTGGACGCAGTTTGCGCAGTCGCCCGAGTTTGCCGTCAGCGACAGCGGCCAGCTTGCCGTGAAAGACGCGAAGCTGTCCACCACACCCGGCAAGACCGCGTGGCTGCTCTCCTGTGAGCCTTCCCACACGTGGGTCGCCTACCAGCCCAACGCCGGCGCTGCGCTCCCCCTCACGCTCGACTGTCCCGCCGGTCGCGTGACCAGCGAGCGGTTCCCCCTCGGCAAACTCGTCATCGCCACTCAGCCTGACGGCAGCCTCCGTCTCGATGCCGATGCCGAAAGCGCCGAACTGACGGTCAACACGAAAGCCACAAAAGTCGAAGCCCGCATCAACGGCCAACCTGCGCACGCCACCCTAGCCGGGAACGGCCAATGGACTATTCGAGGCAAGTGATCGCCATGAAACACACCCACACACTCCTCGCCGCCCTGCTGCTGGCGCCGCTGGCCGCGCTGCATGCCGGGCGAAACTTGCCGGGAGTTCCAACGTTTGGAAAACTCCGTGCCGACTCTTTCCAAGCCTTGGCAAATCACGGCACACAAACTTCCAATGACTGGAACTGACGAACAGATGAAATCGAAAGGAACCAAACAAATGAAACACACCCTCACCCTCCTCACCGCCCTGCTGACCTGCGGCCTGCTCCTTGCGCTCTCCAGTCAAGCCAGCGAAACTTCCCAAACCACGCTCGACGTGGTCGAACCGCGCGTGCCGGACAAGCTCTGCCGGGTGACGCTCAATGGGCAGGAACTGGGCGGGGAGATGGATCGCCGGCTGCGGAATCTGATTTATCAGAATTACATGGTGGTGGACCTCGACGGCAAGTGGCTCAACCATTTCCACCAGCGCACGGACCGCGGCAACAAGTCGAGCGTCTATTACGGCATCGGCAAGGTGTTCGACGCGGGCAGCCTGTTCAGCGCCTACACGGACGACCCGAAGGTGGCCGCGCGCACGCGCTACATCGTCGAGGAACTGGTCAAGTCGCGCGACGCCGACGGCTACCTTGGCTTCTGGAAAGTCGAGCCGGACAACCGGCAGAACCATATCAACTGGATTCTCCACGAGCAGGAATACATCAACCTCGCGTTTGTGCGGCATTACCGCTGCACGGGCGATGCGCGGTCGCTGGCCCATGCGCGGGTCATGGCCGACTACATCCTCAAGACGTTTCCCACGCCGCAGCATCCGTGTTACGACGCGGGCGCCATCTGCACGGCGGGCTTGCCGGAAGGAATGCTGGAACTCTACCGGGTGACGGGCGACCGGCGCTACTTCGACTTTGCCGCCGATGTGCCGCACGGGAATAACCGCGGCGAGATCAAACTCGCGTCGCTGCGGACTTGGGAGCAGGATTTCAGCCGCCGCCCCTGCCACGTGTATGTCATGCTCGCACGCTGTTATGCGCAGACGGAGCTTTACCGTCTGACCGGCGAGGAGCCGCTCCTGCACATGAGCTATTTCATGCGCAACGAACTGCTCAAGCGGGGTGAGGGCGGCCTGCTGGTCACCGGCTCATGTTCCGAGGGCGAGCATTTCACCTATAACCAGAACGGACGCGGGGCCATCGGCGAATCATGCGTCACCGCCTACATGCTGCGCTGGATGGACAGTCTGCTGCGGCTGGAGGGCGACTTGCGTTACGGCGACCTGATCGAACGCACCATCTACAACGCGCTGTTCGCCGCGAACTCGCCCGACGGACGCTGGATTCGCTACTTCACGCCGTTCACCGGCGAGCGCAAATACGACGCGCGCGATTACTTCTGCTGTTGCGGGAACTATCGCCGGGCGGTGGCGGAACTGCCACAGAAGGTTTACTACCGCACGCCAGACGGCGGCATCGCGTTGAACCTGTTCACACAGTCGAAGAAAACGTTCGACGTGAAAGGGCAGACCGTCACGCTGCTGCAGGAGACCGCGTATCCGAACGACGGCGAAGTGAAGCTGACGTTCTCCACGGCCAAGCCGGTCGCGTTTGCGTTCCGGTTCCGGACGCCGGCATGGTGCGAGGCCGTCACACTGCGCGTGAACGGAGAACCGCCGGTGACGCTGGATCCGCAACGCCAGAAACTCGGCGGCCACACGCTCGACCGGACGTGGAAGGACGGCGACGTGGTGCGAATCTCGATGCCGATGAAGTGGCGCTTTCTGCGCGGCCGCGCCGTGCAGGACGGCCGGGTGACGTTGCTGCGCGGCCCGGTCGTGTATTGCGTCGCCAAGGACCAGAACGCCGAACTGCTCAAAAAGTGCCCCGACCCACTCGACCTGGTGATTGACCTTGCTTCGCTCGCCGAGCCGGTGCGAGATGATTCGATTCGACCGAACGGTCTGAAAGTCGCCGCCAAAGCCTGGCGGAAACCGGACGCGACCGGCGAGAAAGTGGACGTCACACTGACCGAGTTCATTGATCCGAGCGGCCTGGATGTCTATTTCCGCGTGCCGAACTTGGCGGACACCTCGCCGGTGCGGTTGCTGGATGACGAGATCGTTTCGTGGCCAAACGAGTTCGTCAACGCGCATGTGCTGAAGGCGCTCTACGGACCGAAGGCGAAGGGCGATCTCGCAGCGGCATTTGAAATCCGCGGGGACGTCGTCGCGGATCTCGCTGCGAATTACGTCAACCCGCGCGGACGCACCGGCGTGTCCGCGGAGTTCCCCGACAACACCGGCGGACGCTGGGCCTGTTACAACTGCGCGAACAGCGGCTTGCTCTCCACCGCCGCGCCCGGCGACGTGAAGCCCTTGAACTCGCAATTCAAGGCGTTTGGTTCGCCGCTGGGCTACGCCTACGGATTGGAGAATCAAGGCGATGAACTCGGCTTCGTGTCGAACTACGCCCCCAGCGACCGGCAGGAGGACGCGTGGCGTGCTCACTACACCGAGAAGATGTTCGACCGCGTGCTCACCGCCGCCGAGCGACCGCGTTTCCTCTACACCCACCCAGTGGCGGACACGGCGCGCTACAACGTCTTCCGGTGGACACCCGCCGACACTCTGCGCAGTAAGGACGTCACGCTCTACGGCAAGCTGTTCTCGAATCTGGGCAATGGCGTCGAACTGCGCGTCATCCGCTGGCGCGATGACACGCGGCACGAGATTCTCGGCACGTTCAACACCAAAGACCTGAAGGTGGGCGCGTGCGGCACCGCCGAGTTCGTGCTCCGCCTGCGCCCCGGCGAGGTGGGCCGGCACCTCGACTTCGTCCTGCACAACGCCGGCAACCACATCTGTGACGCGACCGCGCTGCAAATCACCGCCTACACCAACGTGCCGCAGACCACTCCCCAAACCGACGTGACGGAGAAAGTGCAGGCGAAGTATCACAACCGCCTCGTGACGCCGCTAGGTTCCTACGCCGAAATCTTCAGCGATCCGTCGCCCGACAAGGAAAAGACCTTGAAGGTCAAAGTGAACTACTGGCGCGACGGCACCGTGAAATATCTCGAACTCCCGCCCAACTCGCCGCTGGACCTTCGCTTACCAGAAGGAAACAAATAGAGCACACCCTCACGCTCCTCGCCGCAATGCTGCTCGTGCCGCTGGCCGCGCTGCATGCCGGGCCAAACTTGCCGGGAGTTTCAACGTTTGGAAAACTCCGTGCCGACTCCTTCCAAGCCTTGGCAAATCACGGCACACAAACTCGGAACTGACGAACAGATGAAAACGAAAGGAACCAAGCAAATGAAACACACACTTACGCTCATCACCGCCCTGCTGCTCGCGCCGCTAGCCGCGGTGCACGCCGCCGAACCGCCTGGCAGTGTTCGCTTAGCAGGGACTCGTTTGGAGGCAGGGCCGTTGCAGAACGCGATGGCCGCCAACGTCAAGTATCTGCTGGCCAACTCGGACGGGGACAACATGCTGTGGCTGTTTCGGTATCTGACCGGCGATGCCCATCCGCCCGGGCGCAAGGATGGCTGGGAGAAGTCCTATCCGGCCCACGCGGCACAGTTCCTGATGGGCGCCGGCAACACACTGCGCTGGCAGGAGCAGCCGGAACTGCGGCGGCGGCTGGACCAACTCATCGCCGGCATCAAAGCTTGTCAAACCACCGACGGCCGTTTGCTGGTTCCCGGCGTCGGTAACAAGCTCGACAAGCAATGGGGCTACTCGATGCAAATGTTCGCCCACGGCATGGTGGCCGCCGCTCGCTCCGGCAACGCCGACGGTTATCCGCTGCTGGCCGCCGCCCACCGCTACTACGCTTCGCTGCTGCGGTCGCAGCCGCCGGGCTTTGCGTTGAACACCGACCTCAATTATCAAGGGCACATCGCCAGCCTGTTGGTGCATTTGTCGCCCGTGGGCACGCCCGACGAATTGCGGCTGGCCGAGCAATGTTTCGTGAGTGAGCCGTGGCTGGAGGCGTTGGCCGCGCGTCGGCCGGAGGCCATCTGGCGGGACTGCCCGAAGTGGCCGCATTGTTACGAGATCGTCGCTTTCGAAGCGTATCTGGATCACTACCGCGCCACGGGTGACCAGCGTTACTTGAAGGCGATGTTGGGAGCGTGGGAGTTGATTCGCGAATCGTGGCGCGATGTGGGCGGAACCATCGCTATCTGCGAACACCAACAGTATCCGCCGAAGTGTTATCCGATGAGCCGCAAACGGCATGTCGGGGAGTTCTGCGGCAGTGTCTTCTGGCTCCGCTTCAACCATCGTCTGCACCAGTTGTTTCCAGACGACGAGCGTTACGTGGACGAGATCGAGCAGGTGATTCTCAACGCTGCGCTTGCGGGCCAAGACCCGCACGTCCCAGGGATACACTACCATCTGGTGTTGGAAGGCCGAAAGAGCGAAGGCGACAGCTACGCGCAAGGTCCCGTGCCCTCGCAACGTCACACTTGCTGCGAAGGCAACGGCACGTGGCTTTACGGGAATCTGCCAGAGTATCTGTTCTCGGCGGACGCGGACGGGTTGATCGTGAATCTCTACCAGTCCGCCACGACCACGTGGAGCGCGGGCGACAAGAGCGTTCGCGTGTCGATGCAAACGCGATTTCCGGAAGACGGTCGCGTGGTGCTGAAAGTCAGCGCCGCGCAGCCGACCCGAATGGAGCTGCGGTTGCGCATTCCGCGGTGGTGTCCGAGCGAGGTGGTTGTCGCGGTGGACGGCCGCGAGGCCGGCAGTGGGCGGCCCGGAAGCTATTTGCGTTTGGACCGGACTTGGTCCGAGGGGAATACGGTTTCGTTCCATCTTCCGCTGACGTTGCGCGTCCACCGTTACGCAGGCGAGGCCAGGCTGCCGGGTGCGGAACGATACGCGGTGCTATACGGCCCGGTCCTGCTGGCGTGCGTGGGTTCGCTGGACGGTGGCGTGCCCCGCATCGCAGAGGAGCCGGCGCGAGTATCCGACTGGCTCATCCCCGATCCCGGTCGCCCGCTTCATTTCCGCACTCGCGGTGAAGCACCGCGCCAGTTTACTCCTTGGTGGCGGCTGGGACACGACGAGCCGTTTACATGTTATCCCGTGATCGGAAAACAACCCTGACCCATGACGGAACAACCCCAAGACAACGGAGTTGACTCATGAAGCACACTCGCCCACTGATCCTCACCACCCTGCTGCTCGTGCCGCTGGCTGCGCTGGATGCCGCAGAGTCGCAACCTGCAGACAAACCCAACATCACCCGCGCCGACGTCGTAATCTACGGTGCCACGCCCGGAGGCATCACGGCGGCCATCGCCGCCGACCGCACGGGAGCTTCGGTGGTTTTGCTGGAACATGGCACGCGCATCGGCGGGATGATGGCGAGCGGGCTCGGGCACACGGACGTGGGGGACAAACGCACGATCGGTGGACTCGCGGGCGAGGTCTTCAAGCGCATCGGCGCGAAGTATGGCGGCGGGCAAACCTTCCATTTTCAGCCACATGTAGGCAGCGCGGTATTTCACGAGATGCTGGCGGAGACGAAGGTGCGGTTGCTCACCGGGCGCACGCTGAAATCGGTCACGAAGGACGGCACGCGTTTGACGGCCTTTGAATGCACCGATGGCAGCCGGTTCGAGGCTGGGGCATTTGTGGACGCGACGTATGAAGGCGACCTGATGGCGAAGGCGGGCGTGCGTTACATCGTGGGTCGTGAATCACGCGAGGCCTACAAGGAGTCGCTCGCCGGCATCCAGGGTGTGCATCAGCTCGACAAGTTGCTCGATTCTCCAGAGGTGGTGAAACAGTTCCACCCGTGGCTCGGGGAATCGTCCCTGATGAAGCCGACCGTCGCTTACTACAAGGGTCGGCGCAATTACCTCAACACCCACCAGTGGCCGATGGCGGTGAATGGCAAAGGCGCGGACGGGAAACCGCTCCCAGGCATCACCGCCGAACCTCTCGGCACGCCCGGCGCGGCCGATCATCGCTTTATGGCCTACAACTATCGCCTCTGCCTCACGCGCGATCCGGCCAACAAAGTGCCCATCACCAAGCCCGGAGGTTACGACCCGGCCTACTTCGAACTGCTCGCGCGCTACATCGAGAAGTGGCCGGATGTCACACTGAAGAGGCTTTTCCACGTCCCGGAACTGCCGAATCAGACGACAGACCTCAACACCAGCGGGCCGTATTCCACCGACCTGCTCGACGGCTCCGCGTGGGCTTACCCGGAAGCCGACTGGCCGGAGCGCGAACGCATCGCCGCGCATCATCGCCAGTTCATCCAGGGCATGCTGTGGTTCCTCGGCAACGACCCGCGCGTGCCGACGGCGTTGCGCGAGGAGACGCTCTTGTGGGGCCTGGACCGCAGCGAGTTCGCCGACAACGATCACTGGCCGTGGCAGCTCTACGTGCGCGTCGCGCGCCGCATGATCGGCGAACACGTCATGACCCAGAAGGACGTTCTCGACCACAAGCTCAAGGACGACAGCGTCGCCATGGGCTCGTTCATCATGGACTCGCACAACATCCGCCGGGTGCTCACCCCGGACGGTTTCGTGCTCAACGAGGGCGGCATCGAGGTCCCCACCAAGGGCCCCTACGAAATCGGCTACCGCTCGCTGGTCCCGAAAGCGGAGCAATGTTCCAACCTGCTCGTGCCCGTGTGCATGTCCGCCTCTTACATCGCATACTGTTCCATCCGCATGGAGCCTGTTTATATGATGATGGGCCAGGCCTCCGGCGCCGCCGCGGCGCTGATTGCGAGATCTGGCCGCCCCGTCCAGTCCCTGCCCTACGACGAACTCAAGACCACGCTAGCCGCGCAGGGCCAGACCGTGCTCAAACTCCCGCCTCCTACGCCAGCCCCCGCGAAACGCTGAGGCATCCAGATGGACAGCACGCATCATACCCTCACCCTCCTCACCGCCCTGCTGCTGGCAAACCCGTCCGCGCAGGCGGCCGAGTATGTGCGTCCGCCAGGCAAGACGCTGCGCGAACTGGCCCATCAGCGCGGCTTCCATGTCGGCGCAAACTTTCCGAACCTCTACGAGAAGTGGAAAGAGGAGGGCAGGTCGGGGCCGCGCTGTTTCGATCCTGAAGCCGCCATCGCCAGGGACCAGTTCACGATCATGACGGCGGGTTGGGAGGTGTTTCCTGGAAACACCTGGAAGGGGGAAGGTCATTACAACTTCGCGGGCACGGACAAATACATCGCATGGTGCAAGGAGAACCACATCGAGTTCCATGGCCACGGGATCGGCTATGTCTTCCGCGCGGGCTGGCCGTTCGCGAAGCTGCCGGTGGCAACCGAGCAGGAAAAGGCGCGCGTGCGAAAAGTCTATGAGCAATACGTCCGCGACACCGTCGGCCATTTCAAGGGCCACGTGCTGTTCTGGGATGTGTGCAACGAGCATCTTTTCCCGCCGTATCAATCCGGCGGCTGGTTGATGTGGAAACCGACCAGCGGGCCGCGCGACTACTGGAAAGCCTACGACATGGACCCGCGCGACACGGAGCGGGGCTACGAATGGTATGTGCAGACGCTGAAGATCGCCCACGAGGTCGATCCGAAGACCAAACTCGTGCTGCTCGACTTCAACAATGAGATCATCTGCCCGAAGAGCGACACGATGCTGGCGCTGGCCAAGACGCTGCTCGCGAAAAAACTGCCGCTTCACGGCGTCGGCTTCCAACTGCACATCAACACCGAATGCAAGCGTGTCATGTGGAAAAAGGAGACGCTGGAGCCGGGCGGCCACAAGCTTACCGATGATGAATACTTCGACAGCATGAGGAAAAACATCCGGCGCTTCACCGCCCTCGGCCTCGAGGTCTGGATCACCGAGATGAGCGTGGACGTGGATCCCGCCAAACCGCGGGAAGCCGAACTCAAACGTCAGGCCGAAATCTACCGGCGCGTATTCGAGGTCTGCCTGGAGAATCCCGGCATGAAAGGGATCAAGGTCTGGGGCGTGGTGGACGACACCGATTGGAAGGCGAAGAAGGAATACCATCCCTACCTTTTCGACGCCCAAGGCCGTGCCAAACCGGCGTTCTTTGCCGTGCGCGACGCGCTGGAGAAAAGCGGGGCACGAACGAAGTAGGAGATCATGA
>VGWF01000030.1 GCA_016873715.1 Lentisphaerota bacterium
GGGGGCGGGCGCCAACGTGGTCCTCACGCTCCGCGTGAGGACATCTCGGCAATCCGGATCGTCATCACGCGGAGCGTGATGACTACTATGGGCGGCCACCGCCGATCTTGCATAGGGTGACGGCCGGAGGGGCGCATCTCCGGTCCTGCGCAGCGAGGACGAAGGCGCCCGCACGATCGGGTCCATGAATCGGAGATGCGCCCCGGGGCCGCGATTGCGGGGTTCCCTTCGCCCCCGGCGGCGGGTAGGATCGCCGGGAAGCGGAGGCATCGGACCATGGCGCGGAACCGGATTGCGGACATCGTGGCGGGCGGGCGGGTGCTGGTCTCGGACGGGGCGTGGGGCACCTTCCTCCAGAAGAAGGGGCTGCAGCCCGGCGACTGCCCCGAGCTGTGGTGCATCGACCGGCCCGCCGACGTCGCCGACGTCGCCCGGTCCTACATCGAGGCCGGCGCCGACATGATCGAGACCGACAGCTTCGGCGGCACGCGGATCAAGCTCGCCGACTACGGCCTCGCGGACCGCGCCGCGGAGATCAACGAGGCCGCCGCCCGCATCTCCCGGGAGGCCGCCGGGCCGGACCGCCTCGTCATCGCCTCCGTCGGCCCGACCGGGAGGATGCTGATGCTCGGCGACGTCAGCGAGGCCGAGGTCTTCGGCGCGTTCGCGGAGCAGGCCGTCGCCCTCCACCGCGGCGGGGCCGACGCGCTGTGCATCGAGACGATGACCGCGGCGGACGAGGCCGCCCTGGCGGTGCGCGCCGCCCGCGAGAGCACCTCCGCCGAGGTCATCTGCACGTTCACGTTCGACCGCATCGCCTCCGGCGAGTACCGCACGATGATGGGCCTTTCGCCCGTCGACGCGGCCCGGGCCGCGCTCGACGCGGGCGCGCACATCGTCGGCACCAACTGCGGGAACGGCATCGCCGGCATGATCGACATCGTCCGCGGGATGCGCGCCGCGTTCCCCGGCGTGCCGATCCTCGTCCACGCCAACGCGGGGCTACCGACGATCGTCAACGGCGCCAACACCTGGCCCGAGGGCCCGGCCGACATGGCCGGGCGCATCGCGGAACTCGTCGAGGCCGGCGCCGGCATCGTCGGCGGCTGCTGCGGCACCACGCCGGACCACATCCGCGCGATCCGCAAGGCCGTCGACGCCATCAACGCCCGGCGTTCGGCCTGACCGGAAGCCGCGGCGGCGGGCCGGGTCCCGGACCCGGCGCCGGCCCGTCCGCCGGATCCTGGCGGTCGTTTTTCGGCTCGCCCGGGGGGCCGCAAATGCGCAGAATCGCGGGCGTCAGCGGAGGGGTGTCATGAATCGGTGGCGGGCAATCGTTTCGATCGCGGTCGCGGCGCTGTGGGCGACCGCCAGGGTATCCGGCGGGCCGGAGAAGGCGGACGGCGCGCCGTCGATCCTCACGGCGATGGATGTCGCCCCGGCGCTCTTCTTCGCGGGGCCGCTTTCGACCGTGACCGAGCGGAAGGCGGACTGGCTGAAGAAGGCGGAGGCGGCGACCCCGCCGCTGCTTCGGACCCGGCGCGAGCCGGTCGGCCTGGTCCGCGTCGAGAAGGACGCCGCCGCGTTCCAGGGCTGGAAGGCGGTCCGCGAGGGCGACATGGCCGACCTGGAGAAGCGCCCGCTGGGCGTCGGGGACTCGTTCATCCTCGATTTCGGCGAGCACCTGACGGGCCACCTGACCTTCCGCGTCGCGCCGGCCTCCTACCCCATCGACGCGCCGGTCCGCCTGGCCTTCCTCTTCGCCGAGGTCCCGGCCGAGCTCGGCGAGCCGCTCGACCCGCACCCGACGAACTCGCTGTCGCGCTCGTGGATGCAGGACGAGATCGTCAACATCGACGACACGCCGGCCGAGATCCGCCTGCCGCGGCGCTACGCGTTCCGCGGCGTCAAGGTCACGGTCGTCGCCGGCAGTCCGCACGCGAAATTCCACCTCTCCGGCTTCGCCGCCGAGGCGGTGACGTCGGCTGACGAATCGAAGGTGCCGCCGTTTGACGCGGCGTCGGAATCCGACGCCGCCCTCGATCTCGTCGCGCGCCGGACGCTGCGCGACTGCATGCAGACCGTCTTCGAGGACGGCCCCAAGCGCGACCGCCGCCTGTGGCTCGGCGACCTGCGCCTGCAGGCGCTGGCGAACTACGCGACCTTCCGCAACTTCGACCTCGTCAAGCGATGCCTCTACCTCCACGCCGGCACCGCGACCGACCGCGGCCTCGTCGCGACCTGCCTCTTCGAGCGCCCCGCGCCCGTGCGCGGCCGCAACAACATCCTCGACTACACCGCGCTCTTCGCGCCGACCGTGCTCGAGTACCTCGACGCCAGCGGCGACCGCGCGACGGCCGAGGACCTCTGGCCGATGTGCCTCCGCCTGCTGGAATTCACGCTCGAGTACGTCGACCCGGACGGCCTCTTCCAGCCGCCGAAGTCGTGGTGGCTCTTCGTCGACTGGAACAAGAACCTCGACCCGCAGGCGCCCGAGCATGCGATCGTGCTCTTCGGCCTGCGCGCGACGCTCGACCTCGCGAAGCGGCTCGGCCGCGAGTCCGAGGCGCCGTTCCTGCCCGCCGCGATCGAGAAGATGGAGAAGGCCGCGCTGAAGAAGCTGTGGGACAAGGACCTCGGCCTCTTCGTCAGCGGGAAGCAGCGGCAGGTGTCGTGGGCCTCGCAGGCCTGGATGGTTCTCGCCGGCGTGCCGGCCGCCGCCCAGGCCCGCAGCGCGCTCCAGCGCGTCATGGTCTTCGGCGGCGCGCAGAAGCCCGTGACGCCGTACATGCACCACTTCGTCGTCGAGGCGATGCTGAAGGCCGGCCTGCGCGACGAGGGCCTCGCCCACCTGCGGTCCTACTGGGGCGGCATGATCGCGCGCGGCGCCGACACGTTCTGGGAGGTCTGGGTGCCGGAGAACGAGCTCGAATCGCCCTACAAGACCCACCTCATCAACAGCTACTGCCACGCGTGGAGCTGCACGCCCTCCTACTTCCTCCGCCCGCCCGTTCCGCGCGCGGAGGGCTCGCCCGCCCCGGCGGAGGGCGGGGACGTCGGGGTGCGCCGCAAGTTCACCACCCGGGCGCAGAGCCCGGCGGAAAAGTGAGGCGATGCGCGGGGGCCTCCTGAGACTGACGTGGCGGGCGGTCGCCTGGGACGTGGGCATCGCCGCCGCGATGATCGTTATCGGCCTCGGCGTCCTGTACTGGCGCGCCCACCGATTCGACGGCGCCTTCGAGGAAGCCGGCACCGCGCACAACGTCGACCCGGACCTGCTCCGCGCCATCGCGTGGAAGGAGAGCCGCTTCGATCCCGGCGCGCTCGGCAAGGCCGGCGAGGTCGGCCTCATGCAGGTGACGTCCGTCGCCGCCGCGGACTGGGCCGCCGCGGAGAAACGCCCGAAGCCGTCGCGCCACGAACTGCTCGATCCGCGAACCAACGTCCGCGCCGGGGCGTGGTACATCGGCCGCGCCATCCGCCGCTGGTCCGAGCGGCCCGATCCGCTCCCCTTCGCCCTCGCCGAGTACAACGCCGGCCTCTCCAACGCGGACCGGTGGGCCCTGAACGCGCGCGACTCGCTCGAGTTCTGGAACCGGATCGGCTTTCCGACCACGAAGCGCTACGTCGAGGACATCCTGAAACGCTACCGCGGCGGCGTCGTGCCCCCGCCCGCGCCGCGCGTGGCCCGATCGGAGGCGAAATGACGACGGAACGACACGGAACGCCGCGGGTTTCCAACCCTTGGACGACACTGCGCCGCGGACTTCCAATCCTTGGAAGCCTGCTGGCCGCCGCCGTTCTCGCGGCCGGCTGCGGCCTCGGGAGGAAGTACTGGGTGCCCACCGCGGACCAGATGGCCGAGGCGGAGCGGATCGCGAAGTTCCACGTCTTCAAGGCGATCGGCGACCAGGCCGGCCCGGAGGCCGCCGCGGGGCTGGCGACCGGGCCCGACGGGCTGCCGAAGGAGTACCCGATCGCCTTCACGATCGGCGGCACCCCCTACTCGCGCTACCGGTTCAAGTACTGGGGCGGCATCACGAAGGGCGTGCAGCTGATCCACGTCCAGTACTTCGACCCGATCGCGATCCCGGGCTGGGAGAAGGATCCGGACGCGACGGGCGCCTTCCCGGCCCATTTCACCGTTTCGGTCGACGTGGCCGGCCGCCGGGCCGTGTCCGACTCGCGCACCGCGAAGACGCCGTGAAGCTCGTCGAACTCGACGCGGTCGCGCCGGAGGGGCTTTCGCACGACACGGCCATCCTCAAGCGGCCGCTGCTGCGCTCCGGCGAGGCGCCGGGCCTCACGCAGTTCGCGCGAAGCACGATCCCCGCCGGGCGGGCCACCTCGCCGCACGCGCACGCCGACATGACGGAGGTCTTCTTCGTCCTCGCCGGGCTCGGGCGGGCGGTGGTCGACGGCCGCGCGCACCCGCTCGGTCCCGGGGCCTGCCTGCGGATCGATCCCGGCGAGACCCACGCGATCGAGGCCGGGGCGGACGGCCCCGTCGAACTGCTCTACTTCGGCCTCGCGGAGACGACGGCATGAAGACCCTTGAAATCGAGACCCGGTCGCGCACGCAGTTCGTCGCCATCACGGACCTCGTCCAGGCGGCGGTCCGCGAGCTGGGCCTCCGCGACGGCGCGGTGACAGTCTTCGTTCCGCACACCACCGCCGGCGTCACGATCAACGAGAACGCCGACCCCGACGTCGTCGCCGACATGGCGATGGCGCTCGACCGGATCGTCCCGTGGACCGCGGGCTACGCCCACGACGAGGGCAACGCCGCCGCCCACGTGAAGGCCAGCCTGATGGGCTCGTCCGTCCGCGTGCTCGTCGAATCCGGCCGCCTCCGCCTCGGCACCTGGCAGGGCATCTACTTCTGCGAATTCGACGGCCCCCGCACGCGCACCGTGTGGGTGGGATAGGCGTCACGCGCAGACGCGGGGACGACGCGGGCGCGGCGCCTTTCGGTCGGCGGGGCGCGGAGTGGCTGGTCGACGCTGGAGCGCTTGCGGTTGCGGGGGTGCGACGCGCACCAAGCCGGCCGGTGCGCGCCGCGGCATCGCCTTCGCCTTGATTCAAGGATCGTTCGGCTGGGATCTCCCTTTCCCGGCGATGGAAGGGGAAGCCTGAGGATCCCGCGCACACGGCCCGGTTTCGACAGGAATCAAGATGCGTCTGCCCTGCCCGGAACCGCGGCCCGGCTTGTCAGGGACTGCGGGCGGGGGTACCCTTTTGCGTTTGTGCCGCGCCCCGGGTGGGACGCGTCACGGTTGCCTATGGATCTCGTCGGGTGCGAATTGCAGTTGGACTCGCCCGGGGCGCGGGAGGCGGTCGTCAGGAACCTGCGCCGGCCCGGGGCGGGCGCGTTTGTCGTCCTCGACACCTGCCAGCGCCTCGAAGTCTACGGCGCGGCGGTGCCGGAGGCGGCGGGCGCGCGCGTCGCCCGCGTCTGGAGCGGCCGGGAGGCCTTCGAGCGGCTGGCCCGCATCGCGGCCGGACTCGAAAGCCGGGTGCTGGGCGAACTCGAGGTGCTTGGACAGGTCCGCGAGGCCTACCGGCTCTTCCGCGAGCAGACCGAAGGCAACCACGCGGCGCTGGACCGGATCTTCCAGGACGTCCTCTCCGTCGCCCGCAAGGCGCGCCGCGAGAGCCGGCTCGACCAGACGCTGACCTCCCTCGCCGCCCTCGCCGCCGAGGTTCTCCTGGACCGCGTCGCGCCCGGGGCGCCGATCGCCGTGATCGGGTCGGGCTCGCTCGCCTCGTCCGTCACCCGCCGCCTCGCCGAACGCGGCGGCGCGGCGCTGCGCATCGCGGGCCGCTGCCCGGAGAACGCGCTCCGGCTCGCCGGCGAGGTGCAGGGGTTCGGCGCCGGCCTCGACGACCTCGTCCCGATGCTGGACGGCGTCGCCGGCATCGTCGCCGCCACGGCCGCCCCCCACCCCGTCCTCTACGCCCACCACCTGGAGAAGGCGGCGCGCCCGCTGGTCATCATCGACCTCGGCGTCCCCCCGGATTGCAGCGACGACGCCCGGGCGCTGCCCGGCGTCCTCTACGTCTCCCTCGGCGAGGTCGAGGCGCGCGCGCAGGTGAATCTGGACGAGCGGCGCCGGGGCGGCGAACTCGCAGCGGACATCGTCCGGGACGGCGCACGGCAATGGGCCTCCTCCCCCTAGACCCGGGGCGGGAAGGACTCCTTCCATGACCCCTCCTTCGCCGCTCCATCTCCGCGTGGCCGCGCGGGCGAGCCGGCTGTCGCGCGCACAGACCGGCGAGGCGCTCCGGGCCGTACGCGCGGCCCTGCCCCCGGAAACCCTCTTCGAGGTCTTCCACCTCGACACGCCCGGCGACCGCGACAAGCGGACGCCGCTCTCCGACCCCTCCGTCCCGGACGACTTCTTCACGCGCGACCTCGACAAGGTCGTCCTCGACGGCTGCTGCGACCTGACCGTGCACTCCGCCAAGGACCTGCCCCGGCGCACGCCCCCCGGCCTGGCGGTGGCCGCGATCCTGCCCTGCGCCGACCCGCGCGACGCGCTCGTCCTGCGCGCCGGGCTCGCCTCCGCGGCCGGCGCGCGGACCGTGGGCACCAGCAGCCCCCGCCGCGACGCCGCGGTGCGCGCCCTCTGCCCGCACGCCGAACCGCGCCCGCTGCGCGGCACCATCGACGAACGGCTCGCCGCCCTCGACCGCGGCGACTACGACGCGGTCGTCATCGCCGCCTGCGCCCTCGAACGCCTCGGCCTCGCCGGACGCATCGCCGCCTTCGTCCCGGGAGAGACCACGCCCCTCCAGGGCCACCTGGCCCTGGTCACGCGCGCGGACGACGACCGGCTGGCCGGCCCGTTGCGCGGCCTCGACTTCCGCCGGCATCTCTTCGACTCGCCCGACGCCGGACCCGCGGCGACGGCGGGCGCGGACGCGACCCCGGCGACCACGCTCTTCCTCGGAACGCATCCCGGGCACTTCCCGCACCTCGCGCCGCTCCTGCCGTGGCCGATGATCCGCCTCGCCCCGCGGCCGCTGGAGGAGCGGACCGCGCTGCTCGATCGCCACCTCGACGGCTGCGCCTCGGTGGCCTTCGCCTCGGCCTTCGCCGCGCGCGCCTTCGTGCATGCGCTCCTGCACGCGCGCGACGCGCGCGCGGCGGCGCGCCGCGCGCTGCTGGCCGTCGGCCCGGCGACCGCCGACGCCCTGGAGCGGCTCGGGTTCCGCGCCGATGCGGTCGTCCACGACTTCGGCGGCATCGCGTCCCTCGCGCCGCGCGCGGCGGAGATCGCCCGCGGCCGGTGCCTCTATCCCTGCTCCTCCGCCTCGCCCGCCACGGACCGCATCCGCACCCTCGCCGCGCACGGGATCGAACTGGTGCCCGCCGTGTTCTACGACACGGTCGAGGCCTGCCCGGGGCCGCTGCCGGACGGTCCCTTCGGCCGCGTTTTTTTCACAAGTCCGAGCACCGTCCGCTCGTATTTCGGGCATTATCCCGCCGAGCGGACCGCACGACGACGGTGGCTGGCCATCGGGGCCTCGACGCTGGCGGCCTTGCGGGCCGAGGGGCTGAACGGGGAGATCGCCGATGAACCGCGTTGAATTGCACCCGGGCTGCGGGCACGAGACGCTCCGCGCGTGGCAGGCCGACGGGCCGCCCGCGGCGGACCGGCTCGTGTGGCCGCTGTTCGTCACCGACCGCGACGACGCGTGCGAGCCGATCGCCGCGATGCCGGGACAGCACCGGTGGGGCGTCGGACGGCTTCGCGAGGCGCTCGACGGGCCCGTCCGCAACGGCCTCCGCGCCGTGCTGGTCTTCGGGGTGCCCGGCGGGGCCAAGGACGGCCGCGGCTCCGGCGCCGACTCGCCCGGGTCGCCGGCGGTGCGCGCCCTCGCCGCGCTGCGGGAGGCCTACCCGGGGCTGCTCCTGATCGCCGACGTCTGCCTCTGCGCCTACACCGACCACGGGCACTGCGGCATCCTGCAGTCCGACGGCACGGTCGACAACGAGGCCAGCGTCACGCGCCTCGCGGCGGTCGCCGCCGCCTACGCCGCGGCCGGCGCCCACGTCGTGGCGCCGTCGGACATGATGGACAACCGCGTCGCCGCGATCCGCGCCGCGCTGAAGACCGCCGGCTGCGGCGGCACCGCGATCCTCAGCTACGCCGCCAAGTTCGCCTCGTGCTTCTACGGCCCCTTCCGCGACGCCGCGCAGTCGCGGCCCGCGTTCGGCGACCGCCGCGCCTACCAGCTTCCGCCCGCGGGGCGGCGGCTCGCGTTGCGGGCCGTCCTCCGCGACGTCGACGAGGGCGCGGACCTCGTCATGGTGAAGCCCGGCGGCCCCTACCTGGACATCGTGCGCGAGGTGCGCGACGCCGTCCGCGTGCCCGTCCTCGCCTACCAGGTCTCCGGCGAATACGCGATGCTCCACCACGCCGCCGCCGCGGGCGCGTTCGACCTGCGGACCGCGGTGCTCGAGTCGCTCGACGGCCTCCACCGCGCCGGCGCCGGCGCCGTCATCACCTACTTCGCGCCCCAGGCGCTGGGATGGGTGCGGTGAATCCGCCCCCTTCCCTCCGCGCCCGCGCCGAGGCCGTGATGCCGGGCGGGGTGAACAGCCCGGTCCGCGCGTTCCGCGGCGTCGGCGGCGAGCCGATCCACGCGCGCCGCGCCGAGGGCGCGATCCTGGAGACCGCCGACGGCCGGCGGCTGGTCGACTTCTGCATGTCGTTCGGGCCGCTGATCCTCGGCCACGCGCACCCGGACGTGACGCGCGCGATCGCGGAGGCGGCGGCGCGCGGCACGAGCTACGCGGTCACCACGGAGGCGGAGATCGAGATGGCGGAGACGATCCGCGGCGCGATCCCGTCGGTGGAGAAGGTCCGCCTGGTGAGCTCCGGGACCGAGGCGTGCATGACCGCCGTGCGCCTCGCGCGCGGCGCGACGGGCCGCAACAGGATCCTCAAGTTCAGCGGCTGCTACCACGGCCACGCGGACGGCCTGCTCGTCCGCGCCGGCAGCGGCGTGGCGGGTCTCGCCGCGGCGACCTCGGCCGGCATCCCGGCCTCGTACGTCGAGCACACGCTGGTCGCGCGCTACAACCATCTCGACGACGTCGAACGCATCGTCGCGGAGTTCGGCTCCGACCTGGCCGCCATCATCCTCGAGCCCGTCGCCGCGAACGTCGGCCTGCTGCAGCCGTACAAGGGCTTCCTGCGCGAGGTGCGCGACCTCGCCGCCCGCTGCGGCGCGCTGCTGATCTTCGACGAGGTCATCACCGGCTTCCGGCTGACCTTCGGAAGCTACCAGAGCGTCTGCCGGTGCGGCCTGCGGCCGGACCTCGTCTGCCTCGGCAAGATCATCGGCGGCGGTCTGCCGGTCGGCGCGCTCGGCGGGAGGGCGGACATCATGGACCGCCTCGCCCCGCTGGGACCCGTCTACCAGGCCGGCACGCTCAGCGGCAACCCGGTCTCCGTCGCGGCCGGCCTCGCCGCGCTGCGGCGGCTGAAGTCGGACATGCCCTACGATTCGCTCGCGCAGCGCACCGGGGCCTATGTCGCCGGCCTGGCGGAGGCGGCGAGGAAGGCGGGCGTCACCGTGCAGATCCCCACGATCGGCAGTATCTTCTCGCTGTTCTTCATGGACCGGGTCCCGGCCTCGTTCGAGGACATCCAGCAGACGAACGCGGAGCGCTACAAGGCGCTCTTCCATTCGCTCCTGGCCGACGGCGTCTACCTGCCGCCGTCCCCGTTCGAGGTGGGCTTCCTGTCCACCGCGCACGACGAGGCCCTGCTCGAGGGCACGCTGCCGGCGTGGGAACGGGCCTTCGCCGCGGCCGCGCGGGTGGGATGAGGCGGCGACGGGGATCGAACGATGGCGCATGACACGAACGACGGGGCGGCCGTGCCCGACCTGCGGGAACGCGGGCGCGGGGCGGACGGGCAGCCGGTCTTCAGCGACCGGCGGCTCTGGATCCAGCTGCTCGTGTTCGACGGCGCGTCCGATCCCGGCCCGCTGGCCCGCGCCCTGGGCGGCTCGCCCGTCCTCGGCGCCCTGTACGCCGACGTGAACCATCCGCGCGGCGTCGGCCTCGCCGTGGCGCACGAGGATCCGGAGTTCTTCGCCGGTCCGCTGCGGTCGCTCCTCAACCGCCCGCCGTTCGACGCCCTCGACCTCCGCCCCGGGTTCACGATGCTCGGCCGCACCTACGCGCTCGGCCACGAGCCCGACCTCGACCGCGTGCTGCTGACGCGGCCCGTCGAGCGCCTCTGCAACCCCGCGTGGCCCTGGGCGGTGTGGTATCCCGTCCGCCGCGCCGGCGCGTTCGAGACGCTCGCCCCTTCCGCCCAGCGCGAGATCCTGATGGAGCACGCGCATCTCGGCGCCGCATGGTCGAACGGCGGGTACGCCCACGACATCCGCCTCGCGTGCCACGGCGTCGACCGGGCCGACAACGACTTCGTGCTCGGCCTCGTCGGGCCGGAGCTTCACCCGCTCTCCGCGATGGTGCAGGCGATGCGCAGGACGCAGCAGACCTCGCGCTACCTCGCCGGCCTCGGACCGTTCTTCGTCGGCCGCGCGGTGTGGCAGTCCCGACCCGCATGAGCGACGGCCCCCCCAGTGATCCGCGCGCCACGCGCCTCCTCCGCGCCTGCCGGCGCGAGCCGGTCGACCGCACGCCGGTGTGGCTGATGCGGCAGGCCGGGCGCTACATGCCGGAGTACCGCGCGCTGCGCGCCCGCCACTCGATGCTCGACCTCGTCCGCACGCCGGACCTGGCCGCGCAGATCACGCTCCAGCCCGTCGACGCCTTCGAGGTCGACGCGGCGATCGTCTTCGCCGACATCCTCCCGCTGCTCGACGGCCTCGGCCTCGGGCTGGAGTTCGTCGCCGGCGAGGGGCCGCGCATCCCGCGCCCCGTGCGGACGGCGGCGGACGTCGACCGCATCGCCGTGCGCCCCGCGGAGGAGACGCTCGGCTTCACGCTGGAGGCCGTCCGCCTCGCGCGGCGCGCGCTCGCGGGCCGCGTGCCCCTGATCGGCTTCTCCGGCGCGCCGTTCACGCTCGCGTGCTACGCGATCGAGGGCGGATCGTCGCCGGACTTCCCGCTGGCGCGCCGCTTCCTGCGCGAGCAGCCCGCCGCGTGGGCCGCGCTGATGGAGAAGCTCGCGGCCGCGGTGGGCGACTACCTCGCCGCCCAGGTCCTCGCCGGCGCGCAGGCGGTGCAGCTGTTCGACTCGTGGGCGGGACGGCTGACGGCGGACGAGTACCGTGCGTCGGTCCTGCCGTTCAGCGCCGCGGCGCTCCGCCGCGCGGCGGACGGCGGCGTGCCGGTGATCCACTTCGCGACCCAGTCCGCCCACCTCCTGCCGCTGCTGCGCGAGGCGGGCGGGACGGTCTTCGGCGTCGGCAACGATGTCCCGATCGACGAGGCCTGGCGCCGGCTCGGCGACGGCGTCGCCGTGCAGGGCAATCTCGACCCCGACTCGCTCCTGGGGCCGGAGGACGCGATGCTGCGGCGGGCGGCGGACGTTCTCGACCGCGCCGCCGGGCGCCCCGGCCACATCTTCAACCTCGCCCACGGCGTGAAGAAGGAGACCGACCCGGCGCGCGTCCGCGCCCTGGTCGATTTCGTCCACGCCCCGCCGCGCACCCCCCGCTGACCGGCCCCGGCATCGCCGGCCCCCCTTGCATCCGTGTTCGGTCGCCGGATACACTCCGCCCCCGTCGTGGACGCCATCGTTCCGTCCGGCCCCGGGAATGCCGAGGGGCGCCGGGGGATGGCGGGCGGTTGGATGCCGAACCGGGGGGAGAACATGAAGAAGCGGATTTCGTTCACCGGGTTGATCGCGGCGGCGCACACGCCGTTCAAGGCCGACGGGGCGCTGAACCTGAAGGCGGTCGAGCGGCAGGCGGAGCACCTGGCGCGGAACGGCCTCTCGGGGGTGTTCGTCGGCGGGTCGACGGGCGAGAGCCACTCGCTGACGGTCCCCGAGCGCCTCGCCCTGTCGGAGCGCTGGGCGGCGGTGCTGAAGGGGTCGGCGATGCCGCTGATCGTCCACGTCGGCCACAACTGCACGTCCGACGCCGCGACGCTGGCCGCGCAGGCCGAGCGCCTCGGCGCGGCCGCGATCTCGGCGCTGGCCCCGTCGTACTTCAAGCCGGGCAACGTCACCCGGCTCATCGAGTGCTTCGCGCCCGTCGTGCGCGCCGCGCCGCGGACGCCGTTCTACTACTACGACATCCCGTCGATGACCGGCGTCAGCCTGCCGGTCCCCGCGTTTCTCGCCGAGGCCCGCCGCTGGCTGCCGACGCTGGCGGGCATCAAGTACACCTGCGCGGACCTGATGCAGATGCAGGAGTGCATGCGGGCGGACGGCGGCCGCTGGGACATCCTGTTCGGCGTCGACGAGCACCTCCTCGCGGGCCTTGCGCTCGGCGCGCGCGGCGCGGTGGGCAGCAGCTACAACTTCGCGGCGCCGCTCTACCTCCGCCTGATCCGCGCGTTCGAAGCCGGGGATCTCGCGGCGGCCCGCGAGCAGCAGTGGCGGTCGGTGCGGCTGATCCGCACGCTCGCCTCGCTCGGCTACATGGGCGCCGCGAAGGCGGTCATGGGGATGCTCGGCGTCGACGTCGGCCCGGCGCGCGCGCCGAACGGCAACCCGTCGCCCGCGCAGCGGCGGCAGCTCCGGAAGGACCTCGAGGCGCTCGGGTTCTTCGGCTGGATCCGCGGCGGCTGAGGGACCCGGCGGCGGCCCGGCGGCGCCCGTCCTCAGGCCCCCGGCTTCCCGCCACGGATGAACTCGTCGCGGGAGAGGTCGCCGCTCTTGTCGGTGTCGAAGGTCGGGAAGCGCTTCGGCGCCTCGTCGGGGTCGGGCTGGCCGTCGAGGAACTCCTCGCGCGTCAGCCTGCCGTCGCGGTTCTTGTCGCGCTTGTCGAACATGGCGCCGCGGTCCTGGTTCGACCGCCCGCCTCCGGTGCGCCCGCCCTTTCCCCCGGCCTTCGCCCCGCCCGGCTCGCCACCGTCCTGGACCGGGGGCTTGGCCTCGGGGAACTTCGCGAGGATTGCGCGCAGCCGCGCGACGACGTCGGTCTTCTCGGCGGCGAGGTTGCGGGTCTCGAGCGGGTCGGACTCGTAATCGTAGAGCTCGAGGACGGCGTCCGCCGCCGGCGCGCCGGGCGCCTTCCATTCGACCAGCCGGTAGCGCGTCTCGCGCACGGCGCGGCCGATGAGCCCGCCGCCGCGCGGGTAGACGTGCAGCACGGCCTCCTTGGTGGCCGCGGCGGGGTCCTTCAGCGTCGCGACGAAGCTGCGGCCGTCGAGGCCCGCGGGCACGGGAAGACCGGCGAGTTCGCACAGGGTCGGGTAGAGGTCGACCGTCTCGGCGAGCGCGCCGGTCTTCACGCCGGTCCGGCCGGCGCCGGGCGCGGCGACGATCAGCGGGATCCGCGCGGCCTGCTCGTAGTTGGTGTGCTTGCACCACATGCCGTGGTCGCCGAGGTGCCAGCCGTGGTCGCCCCAGAGGACGACGATCGTGTTCGCGGCCAGTCCGGTCGCGTCCAGCGCGTCGAGGACGCGCGCGAGCTGGGCGTCCATGAAGCTCGTCGCCGCGTGGTAGCCGTGGATGAGGTGCCGCGTGAGCCGGTCGTCCAGATCCCCGACGCGGGGGATGTCGGTGTAGGCCCGCAGTTCGCCCCAGGTGGTCGGCGCGAACTCCGGCGCGCCCTTCGGCGGCGTGCGGAGTTCCGGCAGCGGGAAGTCCGACTCCTTGTAGAGGTCCCAGTACTTCTTCGGCGCGCAGAACGGCAGGTGGGGCTTCAGGAAGCCGACGCCCATGAAGAACGGCTCGCCGGGGGTCTTCGCGGCGGTCTGGAGGCGGCGGACGGCCTCGTCGGCGATCTGGCCGTCGCCGTAGACGTTGTCGGCGACGTCGGCGCATTCCGTCGAGGCGCCCTTCGCCTTGCTCGCCGGCTGCGTCGCCGGGGCGCCCGCGGCGCGGGCCCTGGCCTGCTCCTGCTTCGTGGCCTCCTGGTTCGCGGGCAGGGCGTAGCCGCCGCCGGGCTTCCAGTGCGGGACGGTCCACGAGGCGGCGTCCTCGTGGTTTCCGTGGCCGACGTGCATGATCTTGCCCATCGCCTCGGTGCGGTAGCCGTGGGCCTTGAAGTGCTGCGCGACGGTGACGGCGTCGGGCACGGCCTTCCGGAAGTTCGTGGCGAGGTCGTAGATGCCGATCGTCGCGGGCCGCAGCCCCGTCATCAGCGCGTTGCGCGACGGCGCGCAGACGGCCTGGTTGCAGAACGCGCGTTCGAAGACGACGCCGCGCGCGGCGAGGCGGTCGATGCCGGGGGTCTTCACGCGCGGATCGCCGTAGCAGCCGAGCAGCGGCTTGAGGTCGTCGACGCAGATCAGGAGCACGTTCGGCCGCGGGGCCGCCGCGGCGGCGGCGGACGCGGAGCCGGGGGCGAACGGGAGGATCGCGCCGGCCGCCAGCGCGCAGAGAAGGGATGTCCGGCTCATCGCATGGGTCTCCGCCCGGCGGCGGTCGCTTCCCGGCCGCCGGACGCGTCCACCCTGCCCTGCGCCGGCTCCGCGATCAAGCCCGGGGTTTCCGCCGTGACGCGGCGGGCGCTCACGGCGTAGGATGGCCGCCTTCGACACCCGGAGACCACGATGACGGACGGCGGATTCATGCGGATCGACAGCCTGGGGGCGGCGGAGTTCGCGTCGCCGCTGCGGGGGTTCACGGCCGACGACGAGCGCGTCCCGCTCGGCCTCGGGCGCGCCGACGGCGGGGGCGCGTCGTTCGAACGCGCCGGCCCGAGGGCGCGCCTGCACTTCAAGCCGGGCGCGGTGCGCGCGGGGATCGTCACGTGCGGCGGGCTCTGCCCGGGCCTGAACAACGTGATCCGATCGGTCTTCATGCAGCTCCACCACGGCTACGGCGCGGCCGGGGTGCTCGGGTTCCGCAACGGCTACAAAGGCCTCGACCCGCGGTCCGGCCTGGAGCCGGTGCGGCTCGACCCGGACATGGTCAACGACATCCACAAGGCCGGCGGCACGATGCTGGGCACGTCCCGCGGGCCGGTCGACCCGGCGGTCGCGGTGGAGAACCTCGCGACGCGCGGCGTGGACGTGCTCTTCTGCGTCGGGGGCGACGGCACGCAGCGCGGGGCGCTCCGGCTGCACGAGGAGGCCCGGCGCCGCGGTCTCGACCTGGCGGTGGTGGGGATCCCGAAGACGATCGACAACGACGTCGCCTTCGTCAGCCGCACCTTCGGCTACCAGACCGCGCTCGAGATCGCGCGCGGCGTGATCGACGCGGCGCACACCGAGAGCAAGAGCGTCGAGAACGGCATCAGCCTCGTGAAGCTGATGGGGCGCCAGGCGGGCTTCATCGCCGCCGGGGCGACCGTCGCCAGCCAGGACGTCAACTTCACGCTGATCCCGGAGGTGCCGTTCGCGCTCGGGGGGCCCGGCGGCTTCCTCGAGGCGCTCCGGCGCCGGATCGAGGCGCGGCGGCACGCGGTGGTCGTCGTGGCCGAGGGCGCGGGCCAGGACCTCCTTCCGGGGGCGGACGGTTCCGACGCCTCGGGCAACGTCCGGCTGCAGGACATCGGGACGTTCCTCAAGGAGCGCATCGAGACCCATTTCCGGACGGCCGGGGTTCCGGCGGTGGTCCGCTACTTCGACCCGAGCTACCTCGTCCGCAGCCACGCGGCGGACGCTGAGGACTCGATCCTGTGCGATCTGTACGCGCGCCACGCGGCGCACGCGGCGATGGCGGGGAAGACGGGCGTGCTGATCGGGTACCTGCACGATGCGTTCATCCACGTCCCGATCGCGGCCGCGGTCGGGCGGGTGCAGCGGGTCGACCCCGAGGGCGTCCTCTGGCGCGCCGTGCTCGCCGCCACGGGCCAGCCCGCCCGGCTGGGCTGATCCGCCATCCCGCTTGCAGGATCGGGCGCGGAGGGCCACAATCGCCCGCCATGTCGCTGAAGCCGGACGTCGCCTACAACCTGAGCATCTGGGTCGCGCTGACCGCGTGGACCGTTGCCCAGGCCGTCAAGATGACGCGCGGGTTCGTCCGGCACCGCGAGCTGGACTTCCGGCTGCTCTTCAGCACCGGCGGCATGCCGAGCGCGCACACGGCGATGGTGTGCGGGCTGGCGACGTCGATCGGGCTCCGCGAGGGATTCGCCAGCTCGATGTTCGCGATCGCGGTGGCGTTCGCCTCCGTCGTGATGTTCGACGCCCAGAGCGTTCGCCGCGCCGCCGGCCAGCAGGCGCGCCTCCTCAACCAGATCGTCCAGGAGCTCTTCAAGCAGCACCACCTCTCGGAGCAGAAGCTCGCCGAACTGCTCGGCCACACGCGGCTCGAGGTCTTCGCCGGCCTCGTGACGGGCGTCCTCGTCGCCCTCGCGATGCACGCGCTGGCCTGACCGGCCCGCCGGCGGCCGGAAGGGCCCTTCCGCAAACCTGCGTTTTTTCTCGGAAAGTTGTTGCATCCTCGGGGCGCGCGGCTATTCTCTCGACCGGACATCGGGGTCGCCGCAGGACCGGCAACCCCTACCGTACAGGAGAGGAGTGGGACTGACATGGCGAAGATGACGAAGACGCAGGTTCTCGCGGCGCTCGCGGAAGCGGTCGGTATTACGAAGAAGCAGGCGGCGGCGGTGGTCGATCAGCTCGTCGCGCTGGCGTACAAGGGCGCGAAGGACGGGTTCACGATCCCCGGCCTCGGCAAGCTCGTCCTGGTCAACCGGAAGGCCCGCATGGGCATCAATCCGCAGACGAAGGAGCCGATCAAGATTCCGGCGAAGCGCGTGCTGAAGTTCCGCATCGCGAAGGCAGCGAAGGATACGGTGCTCGGGAAGAAGTAGTCCGGGTTTCAGCGTATTCGGAATCGCGGCCCGGGTGGGCCGCGATTCTGTTTTTCCGGGGGCCGCGCGACCGCGGCCGGGAGGCGAGGTCATGGATCCGTTGTTGAAGCTGTTGACGATGCGGGCGCGCGAGTCGGTGGACGACCTGGCGGCGCTGCTGGACGAGAAGCCCGAGGCCATCCGCGCACGGATGGCGGACTACGAGCGGCGCGGGGTCATCCGCGGCTACCGCGCGGTCCTCGACGAGGACACCGCCGCGGAGGACAAGGTCGTCGCGATCATCGAGGTCAAGGTCACGCCCGAGCGCGAGGGCGGGTTCGACCACATCGCGAGCCGCGTCTGCCGCTTCCCCGAGGTCGCGTCGGCCTACCTCGTCAGCGGCCAGGCGGACCTGCTTCTCTTCATCGAGGGACCGGACCTGCGGACCGTGGCGCGGTTCGTCAGCGAGAAGCTCTCCGTGATCCCCGGCGTGACGGCAACGGCGACCTCCTTCATGCTGAAGACCTACAAGTCGCACGGCTTCCTGATGGATCCCCCGGATGAGCACGAACGGCTTGCCGTCAGCCCCTGACCGGATCGCCCTCCACGTCCGCGACATCCCGCGGTCGGGCATCCGGGACTTCTTCGACATCGTCAGCACGATGCGCGACGTCATCAGCCTCGGCATCGGCGAGCCCGATTTCGACACGCCGTGGCGCGTGCGCGAGGCGTCGATCTTCGCGCTCGAGCGCGGCGCGACGCACTACACGTCGAACCTCGGCCTGCTGAAGCTGCGCCGCGCGATCTGCGAGTACGTCGCGCGCGCCTACGGCACGGCCTACCGCGCGGACGACGAGTGCCTGGTCGCCGTCGGCGTCAGCGAGGCGATGGACCTGGCCGTCCGCGCCCTGATCAACCCCGGCGACGAAGTGCTCTACCACGAGCCGTGCTACGTCTCCTACGCGCCGCTCGTCCGCCTCGCCCACGGGGTGCCCGTCCCGGTGCCGCTGTCGGGCGCCACCGGGTTCCGGCTCACGCGCGAGGCCCTGGAACGGCGCGTGACGCCGCGCACGAAGATGCTGATCCTGAACTTCCCGAACAACCCGACCGGCGCCGGGCTGGACCGGGCGGACGTCGAGGCCATCGCCGCGTTCGCGATCGAGCACGACCTGATCGTGCTCAGCGACGAGATCTACGCCGAGCTCACCTACACCGGGAGGCACGTCTCGATCACGACCGTGCCCGGCATGCGCGGGCGGACGGTGTTCCTGCACGGCTTCTCCAAGGCGTGGGCGATGACCGGCTACCGGCTCGGCTACGCCTGCGCCCCGGCGCCGCTGATCGACGCGATGATGCGGATCCACCAGTACACGATGCTCTGCGCGCCGATCCTCAGCCAGGAGGCCGCCGTCGAGGCGCTGAAGGGACCCGAGGCGGACGTCGCCCTGATGCGCGAGGAGTACGATCGCCGCCGCAACTACCTCGTCCGCGCGTTCGCGGACATGGGCCTGCCCGTCTCCGAGCCGCGCGGCGCGTTCTACGTGTTCCCCTCCATCGCCGGCCTCGGGCTGACGTCGATGGACTTCGCCCTGCGGCTGCTCGAGGAGGAGCGGGTGGCGGCCGTCCCCGGCACCGCGTTCGGCGCCAGCGGCGAGGGCCACATCCGCTGCTCCTACGCGACGGCGACCGACGACATCAAGGAGGCCTCCGTCCGCATCCGCCGCTTCGTGGAGCGGCTGCGGGCGCGGTGAGCGCCGCCCCGCCCCGCGACGGCGGAGGCCCGCGCGGGGCGGGCGCGCGGCACGCTTGCGCCGCGCCGCATCCCGGGTAGACTCCATGGCGGGACACGAATGAAGAAGAACTACATCCTCGACACCAACGTCCTCCTGCACGACCCCAACGCGATCCTTCACTTCGAGGACAACGCCGTTGTCCTGCCGATCGGGGTCATCCAGGAGATCGACCACTTCAAGCGCGACCTTTCCGAGCTCGGGCGGAACGCCCGGCAGGTCAGCCGTACGCTCGACGAGCTGCGCGCGCGCGGCAAGCTCTCCGAGGGCGTCGCGCTGGACAACGGCGGGCACCTGAGCGTCGTCATGCGGCCCGACAACGCGCGCGCCGTCGCGCAGAACGGCCACGTCGACCAGGAGATCCTCGAGCTCGCCTTCCGGATGCGGTCGACCCGGCCCGAGCCCTGCATCGTCGTCAGCAAGGACATCAACCTCCGCATCCAGGCCGACGCCGTCGGCGTCGACGCCGAGGATTACGAGTCCGACCGCGTCGACATCACCGAGCTCTACCTCGGCTACTCCAGGCTCGAGATCCCGAAGGAGCAGATGGAGGCCTTCGCGGAGAAGGGCATGCTCCCCTACGAGGGCGAGCCGCGCCCCCCGAACGAGTACCTGCTGCTCGAGGACATCACCGACCCGAACCACACCATGCTCGGGCGGCTCGACCCCGAGGGGAAGGCCATCATCGCGCTTCTCCCGACGCCTCGGGAACTCGCCGCGATCCGGCCGCGGAACAAGGAGCAGCACTTCGCGATGGACGCCCTCCTCGACGAGCGCATCAAGCTCGTCACCATCATCGGCAAGGCGGGCACGGGCAAGACCCTTCTGGCCGTCGCCGCCGGGCTCTTCGCGACGCTCGAGCGCAAGCTCTACCGCAAGCTGCTGGTCTCCCGGCCGACCATGCCGATGGGCAAGGACATCGGCTACCTCCCGGGCACCGTCGAGGAGAAGCTCAACCCGTGGATGCAGCCGATCTTCGACGCGCTGGACCTGCTCTCGAGCGAGCGCAAGGACGGCCGCAAGACGAAGGACCTCCTGGAGGAATCGGACCAGATCTCCATCGAGCCGCTCTCGTTCATCCGCGGCCGCAGCATCCACCACCAGTTCATGATCGTCGACGAGGCCCAGAACCTCACGCCGCTCGAGGTGAAGACCATCGTCACGCGCGTCGGCCACGGGACCAAGGTCATCCTCACCGGCGACATCTACCAGATCGACAACCCGTACGTGGACAGCACCTCCAACGGCCTCTCGAAGGCCGTGAACAAGTTCCGCGCGCACGGCATCGCCGCGCACATCAGCCTGCAGAAGGGCGTGCGCTCCGACCTGGCCGAGCTTGCGGCCAACATCCTGTAGGACGCCGGCCGGATCTCAGGGCGGATCGCCGGTCACCCGGTAGAAGCGCGGCGCCCCGTCCGGCGCCGGCAGCGGATGCGACAGCATCTCGTTCACCGCCGACGTGACCGCCCCGACCTCCGTCCAGGTCGCGGCCCCGGGATCCGGGGCGGATTCGACGCGGTAGACGCGCCCGCTCAGCGCCGTCCACGACAGCGCCATCGCGTCCCCCCCGGCCGGCGCCTGCAGCGCGCGCACCGCGGGCGGCGGAAAGGCCGGCTCGACCAGGATGCCGTGCAGGTCGGCGAGGTGATCGGACCATACGATGCGGTTCGCCCCGGCGCCGGCCGCATGGACGCGGATGCGGTCGGCCGTGTGGTAGGTCGAGCTCCAGCTCACGGTCGGCAGCGCGCCGGGGCCGTTGTCGGCCACGATCTGCAGCCCGCCGGTCTCGTGGTCGGCCGCCACGAGGATCAGCACGTTCGTCCGGCCGCCGGCCCACGCGACGGCGACATCGACCGCCCGTTCGAACTCCAGCATCTCGTGCGTGCAGTACAGGATCGACTGCCCGTGGCACGCGAGGTCGATCTTGCCGCCCTCGACCATCAGGAAGAACGGCGCGTCGCCCCGGCCCAGGAACCGCAGCGCGGCGTCGGTCATCTCCCGGAGATGCGGCAGGGAGCCGTACCCGTCCACCTCGTAGGGCATCGTGGACGCGCCGAAGACCCCCGCGAGCCGGGCGACGCCGGAGGTCGCCGCAACGGCCATCGAATCGCGGTCGGTCACCACGGTGAAGCCGGCGGCCGCGACCGTGGTGGGGTCCAGGAGGAGGCCTCCGCCCAGCAGCAGATCGGGGCCGTTCGTGGCGAGGTAGTGGGCGGCGATGCCGGCGTAGTCGCTCCGCGTGTTCGCGTGGGCGCCGAAGGCCGCGGGGGTGGCGTCGAGAAGGTACGACGTCGTGACCAGCCCGGTCCGCCGGCCCCGGTCGCGATGGAACTCGAGCGCGGTCGGGAGGTCCGACCCGTCGCCGGGAATCGCCCGGGCCACCACCGTGTTGTTGACGCGCCGGCCCGTCGCGATCGCGGTCGCCGCGGCGGGGGACTCCGGGATGCCGCCGCCCGCCGGTTCCGTGGCCACGACCGCGGCAAACGGGAACTCCTCGAAGTGGAGCGGGCGGCCGAGGTACGCGCGTGCGGCGGCGACCTGCCCGGTGCCCATGCCGTCGCCGATGAAGAGGATCACCGCGTGGGGCGGAGGCGCGGCCGGCGCGGCCCCGGCAAGCAGGGCGGCCGCGGCGAGATGGCGGAGCGTCGTCACGACGGGATTCTAGCGGATCTCCCGGATTCCTTCGACCGTGGAAACGGACCGGATCCGCCAGCCGTCGGGCGTGCGCCGCCACTCGATCCGGACCTCCTGCACCGCCGACTCGGGGTCCCCGCGGTGCCGCACCTCGGCCCGGACCGTGAACCCGTGCACGGCCGAGGCCCGGTCGGCGGAGACCGTCACGGAGGGGTCGTACAGCCCGATCCGGATCGAATCCAGCGCCGCCCGCGCCTGGAAGATCGCCTGGCGGAGCTCGCCGCGCGTCGCCACCGTGCCGAAGCCGGCCCGCTCGATCCTCACCTCGCAGTCGGGCAGGAACCACCCGGACGCCCGCTCCGCGCGACGGGCCGCCCCGACGGGCGATTCCGGGCCGTCCTTCCCGACCGCGGCGACAAGGTCCGCCAGCGCGCGCCGGATGCGGGCCTCGTCGGTGGGACGGAGCAGCCATCCGATGCCGACCGCGACCGCCAGCACCGCCGGAACCGCAACCAGGATCCGCGTCTTCACCATGCCAGCCTCCCCTCGATGCGGTCGCGCGTCGTGACGCCCGCCATGTGGCGCGAAAGCGGCGCGCTGCGGTTGTCGCCCGCAACAAGGTACTCCCCCTCGCCCAGCCGGATCGGCTCCGTCTGCCATGTTCCGGCCAGGCGGACGTAGGGCTCCGGGCGGAGGACGCCGTCGATCCACAACTCCCCCGCCCGGAACTGCACCCTCCGCCCGGGGACCGCCAGGACGCGCTTGAGGTACATGACGCTGCGGCCCGCCAGCCGGACCATCACGATGTCGCCCTCGCCCGGCTCGGCGAACGCGTAGGCCGTGAGCAGCCCGAACCGGAACGCGCCGTCATGGATCGTCGGCTCCATGCTGATGCCGCGGACGCGGACCGGCCGCAGGACGAACCCGAAGACCCCGAGGCACACCCCTGCGAGCACCGCGGTCCGCACCAGCGTCCGGCGCGGGCGCGACCCGACAACCCACCTGGACCACGCCGCCATGCCCTCACGATGCATCCCCGGACGCCCCTCCGCAAGCGGGACCCCGGCAGGGCAGACGCATTTTCCTCGAGGTCGTGGCGCCTTTCGGTCGGCGGGGCGCGGAGTGGCTGGTGGACGCTGGAGCGCTTGCGGTTGCGGGGGTGCGGCGCGCACCAGGCCGGCCGGATCGCGCGGGATCCCGCCCCGCCTGCGGCGTTGCCGAAGGGGGCGCGGACACGAGTCCTACGCCCCCTTCGTCGCCTTGCATCCGGGGCGGTCTGCCGCGTTCCCGGCCGGGCCCCTCGCGGTCTCGGGGCCACCCGGTGCGCGCCGCGGCATCGCCTTCGCCATGATTCAAGGATCGTTCGGCTGGGATCTCCCTTTCCCGGCGATCGAAGGGGAATCCTGAGGATCCCGCGCACACGGCCCGGTTTCGACAGGAACAAGATGCGTCTGCCCAGCGGGACCCCGGACCCCGCGGCCCGCCGCTTTTGCCGTGGCCTCGCGCGGGGGCCGTGGTAGAGTCCACCGGGTTTCCGGTTGAGCCGGAGGGGGCCGAAGGTGTCGAGAGCCACGAAGATCCTGATTGTCGACGACGATCCCCTCATCGTGCGCATCTTCCTCCCGCACCTCGTCGGCGCCGGGTACGAGGTGCTGTCGGCCGCCGACGCCATCCAGGGCATCCAGTCGGCCATCCGGGACAAGCCGGACCTGATCCTGCTCGATCTCAACATGCCCGCCGGCGGCGGCATCAGCGTCTTCGAGTCGGTCCAGAAGAACATCCGCACCGCCCGCATTCCGATCCTCTTCGTGACGGCCGTGACGGATCCCAAGGTCCGGGCGTCCTGCATGGCGTCCGGCGCCGCCGACTTCCTCGTCAAGCCCGTCGAGCCCGCCGACCTGCTGGCCCGGATCCGCCGGGCCCTCGGCGGGCCGGAGCCGTCCGTCCCCGCCTGACGGCCTCCAAGGTCCGGACCGCGCCCGGTTTCGGGATTCCAAGGGTTGGACGCGGCCGGTATACTGCGCGGACGAGGCACCTTCATGGCACTGGCCCTTTACCTGATCGGAACGCCGCGCTGCGGCAAGACGGCGGTCTTCGACGCGTTGACGAACACGCCCGCGGGCCCGAACTTCATGACCAAGGGCGGGCACCGCTACGGCACCGTCAAGGTTCCCGACACCCGGCTCGAGGCGCTCCGCGACCTCTTCAAGCCGAAGAAGTTCACCCCGGCGGAGGTCACCTTCACCGATGTCGCCCCGCCGGGCGGCGAGGCGATCCACTTCGGCGACATGACCCCCGTGCTCGGCAACGCCGACGCGTTCGTCCTCGTCGTCCAGGCCTTCGGCGAATTCGACTACGAGGGCAAGCCCCTCGACCCCGTCGCCCAGGTGGAGTCGGTCGTCCTCGAGATCACCGTCTCCGACTTCGAGCGCATTGAGAAGCGCATCGAGAAGGCCGTCACCGACAAGAAGCACGGCGGCAAGATCTCCGAGCAGGAGTTGAAGCTGCTCGAACGGTGCCGCGACCATCTCGCGGCGGACAAGCCCCTCCGGACGATGGCGCTGCGCGACGACGAGGAGAAGATCCTCCGCACCTACCAGTTCCTTTCGCAGAAGCCGCTGCTGGTCGTCGCCAACATCTCCGAGGACCGCATCCGCACCGGCGGCCTCGAGGCCCTCGACGCGGCCGCGAAGGAGCGCGGGCTCGAGGTCCTGCAGTTCTGCGCGACGCTGGAGGCCGAGATCGCAACGCTCGATCCCGCCGCCCAGGTCGAGTTTCTCAAGGACTACGGCCTCGCCGAGCCCGCGCGCATCCGGCTGCTGCACGCCGCCTACAAGGCGCTCCGGCTGATCAGCTTCTTCACGGTCGGCGAGGACGAGGTCCGCGCGTGGACGATCCACGAGGGGACCCACGCCCAGGCCGCCGCCGGGAAGATCCACACCGACATCGAGCGCGGCTTCATCCGCGCCGAGACCGTCGCCTCCGACGAGCTTCTCCGGCAGGGCGCCCTTTCGAAGTGCCGCGAACACGGCACGCTCCGCCTCGAGGGCAAGGAGTACGTCGTCCGCGACGGCGAAGTCCTCCACTTCCGGTTCAGCGTGTAGGCGCGCTCATCTCGGACGTTGCCGCCGCGAAGGCGGAGGGGTCGGCGTTGGGGAGGAGCATCGAGTCGATGTAGGCGGACTCGAACTCCGGGCGGAGGTTGAGTTCGACCGGCTCGGCGACGCGGACGATGCGCTCGAACTCCGCGGCGGCGCCGGGTCCGCCGAGTGCGAGGACCGCGCCGGCGAGCGACCCGTTGCCGATCACCTCGATCTTCCCGGCGGGGAGGTCGGGCAGCAGCCCCATCCACGCGGCGTGGCGCAGGTGGATGTGCCGCGCGAAACCGCCGGCGAGAATCAGCGTGTCGAGGTCGTCGAGCGTCCGGCCGGCGGCAGCCAGAAGGGTCACGATCCCCGCGTGGATCGCGGCCTTGGCCTTCAGGATCTCGGCGACGTCCGCCTCGGAGACCGTCAGCGCGTGTCCGGCGGCGGTCGCCTCGGCGGGCACGACGCGGCACGCGTGGATGGGCCGCCCGCGATGGTCCGCCCGGGCTTCGAGGCCGGCGGCGCGGAGGCGGTCCATGTCGAAACGGCCGAGCGCGTCGAGGAGTCCGGCCCGGAACGACTGGGCGACGAAGTCGATGATCGCCGATCCGCAGAAGCCGGCCGCCGGGGCGCCGCCGATCGTCGTCCACTCGGCCTTCGGCCCCTCCGTCCAGCGCACGTGATCCACCGCGCCCTCGGCCGCTCGCATGCCGTGGCGAAGCCCCGCGCCCTCGAACGCCGGCCCCGCCGCGGTCGCGGCGCACAGGAGCCGGGCGCCGGGGCACAGCAGGATCTCGCCGTTGGTGCCGATGTCGACCAGCGCGACCAGCCCCTTGCGGTCGAGCAGCCGCGCCGCGCAGGCGTCGGCGACCAGGTCGCCCCCGACATGCCCCGTCATCGAGGGCAGCACGTCGACGATCGCGTTCGGATTCACCGCAAGGCCCAGGTCGCGCGCCCTGCACTCCGGATGGCGGCGGCGGACCGGCTGGAAGGGCATCGCGCCGATCCCGGCGGGCGGAAGCCCGAGGAACAGGTGGGCCATCACCGTGTTGCCGGCGGCCGTCACGCGGACGATCGCCTCCGGCGCGCAGCCGGCCTTCGCACACAGTTCGCCGACCAGCCGGTTGACCGTCTCGCACACGACGAGCGACTGCAACAGGTCCAGTCCCCCGGGCGCCAGGGAGGCCGTGATGCGGGCGGCCACGTCGTCGCCCCTCCGCATCTGCGCGTTGTAGGCGGACGCGCGGCCGATCGCCGCGCCGGTGTCGAGGTCGGCCAGCAGCGCGACGACGGTCGTGGTTCCGATGTCGACCGCGAGCCCGAGGTGCCGGGCCGTCCCGGCCGGCGCCGCCGCCGTGACATCCACCCCGCCGCGGAAAGGCCCCCATGAGACATCGAGCCGGGGCGTCGCGGCCAGGCGTTCCGGAAGCTCCCGCGCGAGGCGGAGGTCCGGCGCCGCCCCGGCGGGGCCGCCGGCCGCGCCGAGCGCAAGGGCCAGCCGCTCGACGTCCGAGGAGGCCGTCTCCCAGTCGCCGGCGGACACCGAGACCGTCGTCCGCCGCTGCACGGGCGTCCACGGGAAGGGCGGAATCGCGAAGTCATCCGCGATGCTGGCGCGCTGCTCGACCAGGGACTTGTCGGGGATCTCCACGAACGCATCCGCGGACACGGTTCGCGTGCCGCAGGCGAGCGCGCGGCGCGGCGAGCCCGGGGTCACGTTCACCTCGGCGCCGCGAATGGCGAAGGTGCCCTCGCGGAGGACGACGGCGCACCGGCCGCAGGCGCCGCGAGCGCCGCAAGCCGTGTTGAGCGGGATCCCGGCGGCGAACGCGAGATCCGCCAGTGCGGATCCGGACGGACCGTCCTGAATCCGGGTCTCGCCTCGGATCCGGAAGCGCACGCTCATGCGGGGCGCGGGGGCGACGCCGTCAGCCGGCGAGGCCGAGGCACTTCTCGACGATGCCGACCGACGCGCCGGCGTCCTCGGCGTATCCGTGCGCGCCGATCTCGTCGGCGTAGCCCTGCGTCACCGGCGCGCCGCCGACGATCACCTTCACGCCCGCGCGGGCCTTGAAGTGGTCGGCCACGGCCTTCATGTAGGGCATCGTCGTGGTCAGCAGCGCGCTGAGCAGCACGGCCTGCGCCCCGTCGTTGACGGCCTTCTCGAACTTCGCGATGTCGACGTTGACGCCGAGGTCGATCACCTTGAAGCCGGCGCCCTTGAGCATCATCGCGACGAGATTCTTGCCGATGTCGTGCAGGTCGCCCTTCACGGTGCCGATGCAGATCGTCCCGAGCGGCTTGTGGCCCGCCTTCGCGACGAGCGGCTCGAGGATGTTCAGCCCCGCCTGCATCGCGCGCGCGCCGATCAGCATCTGCGGCACGTAGACCTCGTTGCGGGAGAACCGCTCGCCGAGGTCCCGCATGGCCGGGATCATCGAATCCATCAGGAGTTCGACGGGGTTGGCGCCCTTGGCCAGTTCCGTCTGGACGATGTCCTCGACTTCCTTCCGCTGCCCGGTGCTGACCGCCTTGAAGAGCGCATCGTTCTTTGCCATGACCAGTCTCCCTTGTTCTCCGCCTGCCTACACCATGTCGCCGGGTTTCTCGACCGTCGTGTCCTGGAGGATGTCCGTCATGCGGTCCAGCGCCGCCTGGATCGTGGCCATCTCCTCGCGGATCCGTTCGAACCGGAGGGCGTGATCGATGCGGAGCTTCTCAAGATAGCGTTTGCGGTCGAGGACTTCCTCCATGGTGACCTGGAGCCGCTCGACCTTCTCCTTCAGGATCTCCTCCGGCGAGGCGTCGAGGCCGCCGGGGCCGACGAGTTCCGTGTCGGAGCCGGGCGGGCCCGCCATGGACTGTTCTTCGCGGGTGGGAACCTGCATGCGCTGGCCGCAGTCGGTGCAGGTGACGACGAGGCCCGCGCCGCGTTCGTCAATGCAGAGGCTCTTCCCGCATTGCGGGCAGTCGAACAGGATGTCGCGATCCGACACCTCGACGGACGTGGCGTCATCGTTCATGATCCAACCCTCTGATTCCGGACCAAGAGTATCCCCGGAGCGCCTCTGCCACAAGTCAAACCCTCGGCCCGAACGGCCGGAGCTCGCGGAGCCCCGGAACGGCCGCGCACAGCGCCGGCCCGGAGGCGGCTTCGAACAGGAGCTTGAGGTTGGGGCCGGCATCCATGGTGAACCAGACCGGGATCCCGTCGTCGCGCAGCCGGGCGATCCGCGCCATCGCATGCAGCGATTCGGGCAGCCAGTAGAGCACCGCCGGGCGCGCCGCGGCCGCCGTGGCATGCATGGCCATCGCGTTGCCCTCGGCCGCCGCCCCGAGCGCCGCCAGGTCGCGCGCGGCAATCGCCGGCTCCACGGCGGCGAGGTCCCCCGCGACGACGGACGGCCAGCCGGCGTACAGGGGCGAGGTCCCGACCGTCCGCAGCATCCCCTCGCGCGACCCCGTCGCCTTCGGCCGGTCGCTCACGACCCACAGCCCGACGCGCAGGTCCGGCCACTCGACGCCGAGCGGCTCGCCGCGCGAGTCGGAGCCGTCCGCCGCGACGCCGGCGCGCCAGCGGACGAAGCCGTCCCACAGCGACCGGCACGCGCTGCCGCTGCCGAGGCGCGCGAGCACGGACAGCGAGGCCGCGTCGAGCCCCCAGCCGAGCAGGCCGTCCAGCGCGCGCACGAGCGCCGCGAAGCCCGAGGCCGACGACGCGACGCCCGCCGCCGTCGGCACCGTGTTGACCGAATCGACCGCGAAGCCCGGGCAGGCGGGCGACCGGAACAGGTCGAGGAACCGCGCAAGGCGCGCCGCCTCCGGCGCGGCCGGGTCGACCGCCCCGCCGTTCAACCGGAAACCGTCGCGCTCCGCCGCGGCGACGGTCGTCCGCGTGCCGGCGTCGCCCAGCGACACCGAAAGGCTGTCCGTCACGGGCAGGTTCAGGTCCGCGTCGCGCTTGCCCCAGTACTTCACGAGGGCGACGTTGGCCGGCGCGGTCGCCGTCGCCGGCGAGCCGGGGCGCGCGGCGCGGCCCCGCAGGACGGCCCCGACGGCGGCGCGGCGGCGGTCGGTCCCGGAGAGGCTCATGCGACGGTCTCCACGACGAGGCCCTCGGCCCCGACCGACACGGCGATCTCCTTCCGCTCGGGATCGAGCCGGGACGGACGCCCGAGCGCGACGACGCAGTCGCCCAACCCCGAGCCCGAGATCTTCGCGCCGAGTACCGCCGGATCCGCCCGCAGCGCGTGGACCAGGCCCGACAGCGTCGCGTCGCTCACCCCGATCGCGTCCATCAATCCCTGCGCCACGTTCATCAGCGCGCCCACGCGCGTCCAGTTGGCCTGCTCGACCGCGGCCGTCGCCTCCTCGGCGACGCGGTTCATCGCCTCGTAGACGGCGTTGAACACCGCCGGCATCGCGGCCCGCGAGGCCTCGACGCGGCGGATGACCTCGGGGGTCGGCGTCTTGTAGCCCGCGTAGACCAGCGTCACCGGCGGCGCCTGCGCGATGCGGCGGATCGCAAGCGGGTCGGCGCGGTACGCGACGACGCCGCCGAACACGCTCGCCGCGGCGTCCGCGCCCGAGCCCGCGCCCTGCACGCCCCGGATCACGTCGCGTGCGATCCGGACCAGCGCCTCGCGGGACGGCGTCCGCCCCGCGTGCGCCGCGAACGCCGCGAGGCTCGCGACCGTCACGGCGGCCGACGAGCCGAGGCCGACCGTGGACGGAAACTCGGACTCGATCCGCAGATCGAACCCGCCGGGGAGCGAAGCCGCCTCGCGCGCGAGCGAGGCCAGGACGAAGCGGAAGGGCTCGGACGGCACGGGCGCGTCCAGCGTCATCTCGTGCCGCCCGAGGACCGACCCGATCGTGACGTGGCGGTCCGCCCGGGGCGAGAGCGTCACGGTCAGCCGCGCCGACGCCGCGCACACCAGCGCCCGCTTGCCGTGCAGCACGGCGTGCTCGCCGAACAGCATGAACGAACCCGGGGCCGATGCGCGTATCATGCGGCCCTTATACCACGCCCGGCCTCCCCCCGACATCCCCCACCCGCCCCGATCCTCGGCGAAGCCCGGACGATCGGGAACGCACGAAGCTACGGGGCCTCGCGACCGGCGCCGACGGAGCGGCGCCCTCCAGAGCCAGCCATTCGCTCGCATCCCCGTCGGAGCGGCGCCCTCCAGCCCCACCCCCTGGCATCTCCAGGAACGGAGCCTGGAGGACCGGGCCCGGCCGGCCACCCGACGCGAAACGGCGCGGGGGCGCGGCCGGATTCCTGCGTGCTTCGGACGGATCGTGCCCGCGCAGGGCGCGCCTGGCCGCCGATCGGGAACCCGGCGTCCGGGTTGCACGCGCGATGCGGGGAGTGCATCGTCCCCTCCAGCGGAGGAACTCAGGGCTGATGAGCCGACGCCCGGCCATGCTTGCGGCGGTCGCGACGGGGCCGATCCGGGTCGCCTTCCGCCGCGGCACCACGGCGGACAGGGGTAACCGGTGCGTCGAACGGGAGGTCTTCGGCAGATGAACGGGACGGGCGATGCGCGGGACTTCCCGATGCCCCCCGGCGCGGCGGCGCTGAACCTGCTGGGGGTCGACTACGCGCACGTGAAGACGGGCGACGGTGGCGATCTCTACCTCACGCGATTCGGCGCGCCGTTCGCCGAGCACCTCAAACCCGAGTCGTGGTTCGAGCCGGGCTGGTTCGAACGCAACCGCGAGAAACTGGAGGGGACGAGCACCGTCTACCGCGTCCGCACGCGCCCCCTCGGCGGGCGCAGCAAGGACATCGTCGTGAAGTGGTGCCGCGTGGGCACGGAGATCCCGGTGGACACCTTCACGCTGACGAAGTTCGTCGAGGCCGAGTTCAACAGCCCGTACGAGGAGTTCTCGCTGGTGATGGAGATGCGCGCGGACCGATCGACGCCGCGCGTCCGCACGCACAAGCCGCTGGCGATCTACGTCCCGGCGAAGAAGTTCAAGCCCTGGCAGATCCGCCGCGTCGAGTCGAAGATGGAGCGGATGAAGGCCAAGTTCCGCGACGTCGAGCTCGACATCTTCCGCCAGTACATCCTGATCTACGAGTGGGTGAAGGGCGTCTCGCTGCCCGAGGCGTTCCTCGCGATGCCCGGGTCGATCGACGAACGCCGCGCCCAGATCCGGCGTCTCGCCGGGGAGGGCGTCGGCGACCTGGCGGAGAAGGGATTCCGCGTCCTCGACATCAAGCCGGAGCACATGATCGTGCGGCCGCGGCCGCCCGCGGATTTCCTCCGCCGGCGCGACGGGCGGATCGCCTACGCGCTCGTCGACTTCGAGCTGCTTCAGCGCACGCCCGAGCACGAGAGCGCCGTCGCTTCGGCGCGGCGCGCCGCCTATCTGCGGCACCAGAAGGACCGCTTCGCGGCGCCCTCGTCCGTGCCGCTCCCCCCGCACCTGAGGGCGGCGAGCGTGTTCGGCATCGACTACATCTGCGGGCACACGGAGAGCACGGGCGGCGAGCTGTGGGTGGTCGGCCGCGATCCCGAGCTCTTCGATTACTTCCTGCCCGAGCGGTGGCGGCGGACGCCGCGCGAACGCCTGTCCGACGCGCGCGAGGTCTGGAAGACGCGCACGAAGGACCAGGTCAACCTTGTCTGGAAGGTCTCGCGCGTCGGCGAGGTGCCCGAGCCCGACCCGGCCGGCCCCCGCGCCGCGCGCATCCGCGAGCACGGCTTCAACAGTCCGTTCGAGGAGTTCGAGATCGCCCTCCGCCTCGCGCGCGACGGCGTGCCGGTCGTCTACCCCCGCGCCATCTACATGACCGGCCAGGAGGCGGCCGGCGCCGCGGCCTATGCCGCCGACACCCGCCGGTACGACCGCGACGCGGCGATCCCGGGGCCCGACGGACGCCCCGCCCTGCGCCGCGACCACAACTACATCACCGTGTGGGGCTACTGGAACGGGGCCGACGAGACCCTCGCCACGCGCGATGTCGCCGTCTGCTCGCCCCTCAGCCTCGCCCGCGCCCTCGCCGGGGGCCGCGTCACGGCGGCCGAGCACGACGCCCTCCTCGCCGGCGCCGCCGAGGCCCTCGCCCGCGCGGGCTACGAGGACCTCAACCTCGGGGGCGGCCACCTGCTGCTTTCCGTGCCGCCGCAGGGCGGCTTCCTGCTCGGCGACGACGGCCGCCCGGTCGTGCGCTGGTGCAACTTCAGCCTGATGCGGGCGCGGGCCACGGCGTCAACGCCCGCGGCTTGATTGCACCGCGCGAATCGCCCACCATGCGCGCATGAGCACAGCCGATGCCCTCAGCCGCCGTTCGTTCCTCGCCCGCGCGATCCGGGCCTCCGCGATCCTCGCCGCGGGGCGCACCGTCGCCGCGCCGGCCGCCACGCCCTGGCCGCCGCCGATCGCGGTGTTCAGCAAGCTCTACCAGGAACTGAAGCTCGACTACGACAAGGCCGCCGAGATCACCGCGGCCGCGGGGCTGGCCGGGATCGACTGCCCGGTCCGCGCCAAGGGCGAGATCGAGCCGGAGAAGGCGGCCGACGAGATGCCGCGCTACGCCGAGGCCCTCCGCAAGCGCGGCGTCGGGATGCTGCTGATCACCTCGGACCTTCTCTCCGCCGACTCGCCGCACGCCGAGTCCGTCCTCCGCGCCGCGAAGAAGCTCGGCATCGGCCAGTACCGCCTTGGCTTCCGCAGGATCCCGAAGACCGGCGGACTGGACCTCGACGCGATTCGCGCGGAGCTGAAGAGCCTGGCCGCCCTGAACCGCGCGGTCGGCATCACCGGCGCCATCCAGAACCACTCCGGCGCCTACGTCGGCGGCGACCTGGCCCAGATGCACGATCTCGTGAAGGACCTCCACCCCGACGAGATGGGCGTCGCCTTCGATCTCGGCCACGCGATCGTCACGCACGGCGCCGACTGGCCGCAGCACTTCGACCGCCTCGCGCCGCACATCCGCATCGCCTACGTGAAGGACGTGATCCCGCCCAAGCAGTGGCTCGCGCTCGGCAAGGGCGAGTTCGAGAAGGCCGGCTGGTTCCCGCGCGTCCGCAAGCTCAACCTCCGCGCCCCGATTTCGCTCCACATCGAGTACGACTGGGCCGCCGGCGCCGCGAAGACCTACGACGGCATGCTCGCCGCCCTCCGCGCCGACACGGATACGCTCAAGCGGTGGATGGCGAAGGCGTGACCGCCGCATGAAGTTCGACCGGAGGCTGCTGCGGTGGACCCTCGGCGCGCGCGGCCCGCTCGCGGGCGCCGTCGCGGGGGGGTTGGTCTCGACGCTGCTGGCCGTCGCCCAGGCGACGATGATCGCCCGCATCCTGGGCGCCGTCTTCCTGCGCGGGGCGCGGGCGGAGGCCACGATGGGGGACCTGGCCTGGCTCGCCGCGGCCACCGTGCTGCGCGCGCTCGCCGGGGCCTCCGGCGCCGCTGCGGCCGCCCGCGCCGCCGCGCGGGTCAAGTCGTCCGCGCGCGAGGCCCTGCATGCCCACCTGGTGCGCCTCGGTCCGGCCGGCCTCGCGGCCGAACGCAGCGGGGAGCTTGCCACGACGCTGTCCCGCGGCGTCGAGGCGCTGGAGCCCTTCGCCTCCCAGTTCGTCCCGCAGGCCTTCCTCGCGGCGCTGGCCCCCCTGGCGGTGCTGGCGTTCGTCATCCCGAAGGACTGGCTCTCGGCCCTGATCTTCGCCCTGACCGGCCCGCTGATCCCCGTCTTCATGGCGCTGATCGGCATCGCCGCGGAACGGCGCACGCGGACGCAATGGCTCGTGCTCGGCGTGATGGGCGCGCGGTTCCTCGATACGCTGCAGGGCCTCGCCTCGCTGCGCCTTCTCGGACGGGCGCGCAGCCAGGCGCGGGAGATCGCGGAGGCGAGCGAGGAGTTCCGGCGCGCGACGATGAGCGTCCTGCGGGTCGCCTTCCTCTCGTCGCTGACCCTGGAATTGCTGGCGGTCCTCAGCACGGCGCTGGTCGCCGTGGTCATCGGCGTCCGCCTTCTCAAGGGCGGAATCGACTTCGAACCCGCGCTGGCGGTCCTGATCCTCGCGCCGGAGTTCTATGGCCCCCTGCGGGCCCTCGGTGCGCGCTTTCACGCCGGCGTCGAGGGCGCCGTCGCCGCGAGCCGGATGTCGGAGATCCTGGACACCCCCCCGCAGGTCCGGGTCGCCGCCGTCCCCGCCGTCCTGCCGCCGCAGGCGGCGCCTCCGTCGATCCGGTTCGACGACGTCCGCTTCGCCTACGACGGCGGCGCGCGCCCGGCGCTGCTCGGCGCCTCCTTCGAACTCCCCGCGGGGCGGATCACCGCGCTCGTCGGCGCCAGCGGATCGGGCAAGACCACCGCCGCGCGGCTGCTGCTGCGGTTCCTCGACCCGACCTCGGGGCGCATCGTGGCGGACGGGACCGACATCGGCCCGCTGGACCCCGACGCATGGCGCGACCGCATCGCATGGGTGCCGCAGCGCCCGCACCTGTTCCACGGCACGCTCGCGGACAACCTGCGCATGGCCCGGCCGCATGCGTCGGACGCCGACCTGCGGCGCGCCGCCGCCGCGGCCGGACTGGAGACGCTGCTGTCGCGCCTGCCCCGCGGACTGGAAGCGCCCGTCGGAGATCGCGGCCAGCGCCTGAGCGGCGGGGAAGCCCAGCGCCTGGCCCTCGCGCGCGCCTTCCTTCGCGACGCGCCCATCGTGATCCTCGACGAGCCGACCTCGTACCTCGACGCGGAGTCCGAATCGCTCGTCCGCGCGGCGATCGACCGTCTCGCCGCCGGCCGCACGACGCTCCTCATCGCGCACCGCCTGAACACCGTCCGCTCCGCCGCGCAGGTCGTCGTCCTCGACGCCGGCCGCGTCGTCGAGGCCGGCCCGCCGGCGGACCTCGCCGCGCACGGGGACGGCCGCTACGCGGCCATGCTGCACGCCTTCGAGGGGGCCACGGCATGAAGGGCAGGCACGAGACCGATCCCAAGCCGGAAGTCCGCACGTCCGAAACGGACGGCCTGTCTGGATCATCCGGATCTCGCATTTCGAACTCCTTTCGTGCTTCGGGATTCCGGTTTCTTGCTTCCTCCCGGCCCCTCGTCCGCGCCCTCGCCCTGGCGGCCCCGGAATGGCGCTGGATGCTCGGCGGTGCGGTGCTGGCGCTGCTGACGGTCGGCGTCGGCGTGGCGCTGACGATGACCTCCGCGTTCCTGATCGCGACGGCGGCGCTGCGGCCGTCGATCGCCGACCTGCGCATCGCGGTCGCGGGCGTCCGCTTCTTCGGCACGTCGCGCGGCGTGCTGCGATACCTGGAGAGACTCGTCACGCACGAGGCGACGTTCCGGATCCTCGCGCGGCTGCGCACATGGTTCTGCGGGCGGCTGATCCCGCTCGCTCCGGCGCGCCTCCACGCGGAACGGAGCGGCGACCTCCTGAACCGCGTCGTCGCGGACGTCGAAAGCCTCGAGCACGTCTACCTGCGCCTGCTCGCCCCGCCGTTCGTCGCGCTGTCCGCCGCCGTTTTCGCCGGCGCCTTCTTCGGCCGCCATGACCCCCGGATGGCCTTCGCGATTCTCACCGGCCTCGCGATCGCGGGCGCCGCCGTGCCCGCGGCGACGCGCGCGCTGGGACGCGCCACCGGACTCGCAATCCTCGGCGTGCGGAGCGAGTACCAGGCGCTCGCGATCGACGGCGTGCAGGGGCTCGCCGACCTCGTCGCGTTCGGCCGCGCCGCGGGACACCGCGCGCGCCTGGATGCCCTGGCGTCGGACTGGGCCCGCCTGCAGCGGCGCATGTCGACCCTGACCGGACTCCACGAGGCGCTCACCGGCCTCTGCGCGGGCGCCACCGTCATGGCCATCCTCGGGCTTGGCGCGCCGATGGTGGCGGACGGCCGCCTCGGCGGCGTCACGCTCGCGGTGCTGGCCCTCGGGACCCTCGCGGTCTTCGAGGCCGTCGCCCCGCTTCCGCCGTCGTTCCAGTTCCTCGACCAGGCCGCCGGCGCCGCCGACCGCCTCTTCGCCCTCGCCGACCGGCCGCCTGCGGTCGCCCCGCTCTCGCCGGACGCCCGGCGGGCCGCGCCGGCCCCGGGCGCGATCGAGTTCGACGGCGTCACGTTCTCGCACGATCCGGCGGACGGCCCGGTGCTCCGCGGCCTCGATCTTCGCATCGAGGCCGGCGCACGCGTCGCGATCGTCGGTCCCAGCGGCGCGGGCAAGACGACGCTCTCGCACCTTCTCGTCCGGTTCCTCGATCCCGACGCGGGCGCGGTCCGGATCGGCGGGGTCGACCTGCGGACGCTCGACACCGACGCGCTGGTCGGCACGGTCACGGTCGCGCCGCAGCATCCCTGGCTCTGCAACGGGACGGTCCGCGACCAGATGCGGCTGGCGCGGGAGGACGCCGGCGACGAAGCGCTCCGCGCATGCGCACGCGCCGCCGGCGCCCTGGAGTGGATCGAGTCGCTGCCGTCCGGCTGGGACACGCGTCTCGGCGAGCAGGGCCTCCTCCTGAGCGGCGGCCAGCGGCGGCGCCTGGCGCTCGCGCAGGCGCTGCTGCGCGACACGCCGGTCTACGTCTTCGACGAGCCGACGGCCGACCTCGATCCCGAGTCCGCCGGACGCGTGATGGAGGCCCTCTGGTCCCTCGCCGGAAGGACGGTCCTCGTCATCACCCACCGCCTGACAGGCCTCGACCGGGCCGACGAGGTCGCCGTGCTTTCGGGTGGCCGCATCGTCGAACGCGGGCGCCACGCCGATCTCCTCGCCCGCGGCGGTCTCTACCGCACCCTCCACGCCCTGCAGCGGCAGGCCGAGACCCTCGGCACGCCGGAGGCGTGACGCGTACCTATAACCCGGCGGCGTCGCCGAGATGGTTCCCGTAGGTCAGCAGCAGCACCGCGGCGACGAGCACGAACAGGGCGACGGCGATCGCGCGGTGCGTCCGGTTCCGGCACCCGCGCCACTCGCGGAAGGCGACGCCGACGAGGTTGCTGAAGAGCACGAGCATGATCATGTGGATCGCCCAGCTCGTGAACCTGTAGGTCCCCATCCGCACGTGGCCGAGGTTGTAGAAAAAGAACTGGCCGTACCAGAAGAGCCCCGTGACGAACGACATCAGGTAGTTCATCGACAGCGCGCCGCCGCCCGCGTCCGGCCCCGCGCGCAGCAGTTCGCCGAACGTCCGCCCGCGCAGGTGCAGCAGCACGCAGTAGGCCGCCGAGGTCAGGAACGCGCCCGTGTTGGAGAAGATGTAGGTCACGTTGCCGCGGAACACGCCCGCGCCGTGCGCGGAGGCGACGTCGGCGATCGGCTCGCCGGCCTCGAGCGAGAAGCCGTAGACCGCCGACAGCACCCCGGCGAGCAGCGAGAGCAGCAACCCGCGCAGCAGGCGGAATTCGCCGCGGGTGCCGGCCGCCGTCAGGTCGGTCTCCTTCATCCGGCCCGCCCAGCCGGTCATCGCGATGCCCAGCGTGCCGACCGCGATGCCCGCGACGACCCAGTCCGCCCCGGCCCGCTGCAGCGTCGCGGCCAGCGTCCCCTTCACGAGCGGCGGAATCAGCGTTCCGAGCACGCTGGAAAGCCCGACGGCGATCGCGTAGGTCAGCGAGAAGCCGATGTGGCGGATCGAGATTCCGAACGCCGTCCCTCCGATCCCGTACGCCGCCCCGAGCAGGAACGACCGCGCCATCGCCTCCCGCGGCGCCTCGCGCAGCACCGCGCCCAGCTCCGGGATCGTCAGCCACGCGCCGAGGATCGGCAGCAGGAACCAGCAGAACGACGCCTGCACGAGCCAGTACGTCTGCCACGACCAGCCGCGCACCTTCTTCTGCGGCGCGTAACACGTCGCCGCGAACCCCGCCCCGACGGCGTGGAGCCCCACCCCCAGCAGCGGATTCGATGTCACCGGATTCATGGTCGCCTCCTCAGGGCTGCTTCCCCGTCCTCGTCTTCGGCTTCAGCCGGTTCGCCGGCGGATGGCCTTACCCGTCGGCCGGGTGGCGCCGCGGGGCCGTGCGCCTGCCGTCCGGCACCCGTTCGTCCCACTCGGTCAACGGCCTGATCGTAGCCGGGGCCGCGTCGGACCGGAAGCGCAGTCTCACGGCCTGCGTCGGACGCACCGGGAACTCGAAGACCGGCCCGCCGGCGAGCCGCGCGCGACGGCCGCCGACCCGAGAGTGTCGCGGGGACAACGACGCGCTCGAAGTTCATTCGCGTTCTTCACGTTCTTCGCGGTCCGCCTTGCTGCCCTTGCCTTTGCGCATCTTCCCGCCCGACAGCAGCGTCTCCCAGCCGGATGTTTTCATGTCCGAGAAATACTCGTCCGGCTCAGGCAGGGTTTTGCGCCAATCTTCAAGGCTGGCCTTCATCCGCTGCGCCACTTCCGGGAATTCCGAGGCCAGGTTGTCTGTCTCCATCATTTGCTTTTGCAGATCATAGAGCTCGAGACGGCTGCCGTCGGGGTTCATCAGCAGTTTCCACGGGCCCTCGCGCATGGCCAGGCGCGGACTGAATTGCAGCGGGTAGCCCGTCTGCCCGCCGCGCTGTTCCCAGAACAGGGCCTTCGTTCGGGAGAAGGGCTGTCCCCGGAAGGCCGCGCTCAAATCCTCCCCATCGCCTTTCAACTCGGGCGGCTGGGTCACACCCGCGAGCCCCAGCAGACTGGGCAGCAGGTCCACTCCGCTGACCGGAAGTTCGCGATCCACCGTGCCACGGGGGATGCCGCCCTTGGGCCAGGAGATGATGAAGGGCACGCGGATGCCTCCGTCGTAAAGGCTGCGCTTTTGTCCGCGGAAGACCCCCGTGGAGCCGACCCCGCTGTGCATCGCCTTCGCGATGTGGATGGATTCGGGTCCGTTGTCGCTGCTGAAGATGAGGATGGTGTTCTCGTAGGTCCCCATCTCCTTGAGCTTCTGGATGAGACGCCCGATCTGCGTGTCCATCTCGGTCACCGAAGGGTAATACATCTCCTGCGGCGTGCTGATGTCTGCCCCGATCCCCTTCTTCTCGAGCAGGACATCGTGCAGTTTCCCGTGACTCCAGAATTGCTTGTAGCCGTCGCGCTGCTCCCTGGATGGGTTGAGAGACGCGTGGGGCACCATGAACCAGATGTTCATGAAGACCGGCCCCTGCTTGTGCCGCTCGAGG
>VGWF01000031.1 GCA_016873715.1 Lentisphaerota bacterium
ATCTCGTCGTTCGGCATTGTCATGGCGTTGGAAGGGCCCCCGCGGCGGCGTCTACGATTCCCATGCGACCGCCTCGTCGAAGACCGGCTGCAGCTTCAGGTTCGCCTGGTTGGCGGGTTCGCCCCGGACGGCCGGCACGCCGAGCCGGGCCGACACCGCCCCGGCGCCGACGCGGCGCGCGTACTCGCCGAACGTCTCCGACTCGCCGCGCCGGTCCTCCAGGTAGATCTCCAGGATGCGGCGGACGGCCGGCACAAGCCCGGCGGATGCCACCTCGGCCACCGGGCGCGCGATGTGGCCGGGGCCGGACAGCCCGCCGCCGATGCAGATCTCGAAGCCCTCCTCGCTGCCCGTCGCGGTCGTCGTGCGGCGGCCGCGGAGGCCGATGTCCGCGATCCAGTGCTGCGCGCACGAGTTCGGACACCCGTTCATGTGGATCCGCAGCGGGCCGACCTTCGCCCAAAGGTCGCGGTCCGCCGCCAGCTCCGTGTGCAGCCGCCGCCACGCGTTGGGCGTGTCCGACACGGCGAGATTGCACTGCGTCGTGCCGACGCACGCGACCATGTCCGGCAGCCGCTCGAGGCCCTCGGTGGCGTAGCCGGCCGCGCGGATCCTCTCGATCAGTTCGGCGACGCGGGCATCCGGGACGAAGCGGAACTGCAGGTTCTGGCGGGCGGTCAGCATGACCGAGCCGTCGCCGTACTCCCGCGCCCATTCGGCGAAGAGCCGGGCGTCGCGGCAGGGCAGCTCGGACCGCGGCACGATCAGGCGGACCGTGTTCGTCCCCGGCTGGCGCTGCGGGATCACCGCCTGGCCGTCGAGGTACATCGGGCCGATCTCCGCCGGCCCCGAGGCGCGTTCAATCCGATCGAGCCCGGCGATGCCGCGGGCGCGCAGCTCGGCCAGCACGGCGTCGCCGAAGCCGGCCGGGCCGAGGCGGTCGACGACGAACTTGAGGCGGGCACGGGCGCGGACGCGGCGGTCGCCCTGGACGCGGAAGACCTCGGCCGTCGCGCGGACCACGTCGAGGACGAGATCCTCCGGCACCCACGCGAACACCGCCTTCGCCATGAACGGGCGCGCGCCGAGCCCGCCGCCCGCGTGAAAGCGCCAGCCGGTCTCCTCCGCCCCGCCGGGGCCCGCGCGGCGGACCGGGTGCCAGCCCTGGCAGTTCATCAGCGTCTGGCCGCAGGCGCGCCCGCAGCCGGCCACGCTGATCTTGTGCTTGCGCGGAAGGTTGCGCTGACGGTCCTTCAGCTCCGGGTCGTCCGCGATCGCCAGCAGCATCGCGCGCACGTCGCCGATCTCGTGCGGGCAGACACCCTGCAGCGGGCACGTGACCACGTTGCGCGTGACGTCGCCGCACGCGTTCTTCGTATCCAGCCCGATCTCCCGCAGGGCTTCGAGCACCTTCCAGAGGTCGTCCTTGCGGAGCCAGTGGAACTGCAGCGTCTGGCGCGTCGTGATGCAGAGCTGACCCTGGGCGTACTCGTCTCCGAGCTCCGCGATCCGCGCGAGCTGGTCCGCCGTCAGCAATCCGCCGGGCACGCGGACCCGCATCATGAAGAAGCCCTTCTGAAGCTGCGGATAGATCCCCGTCCACTTGAACATCGCCAGCTCGTTCGGCGTGATGTCGGCCGGATCACGTTGCGCGATGTCGTTCTTGAAGTCGAAATCGGGGTTGATGGTCAGCTTGTCGCGTTCAACCGGGGTCAGATCGGGCTGTGCCGGCATCGTGATTCCGTCGTCTCGGGGTTGCGTTCGGACGCCGCACAGCGTAGGGATTGGCGGCCGTTTGTCAAACGACGGCGGCCGTAAAACGGTCGAAAATGTCCCGTAAAGGGGCGGAGATTTACAGCGGATGAACGCGAGCGACGGTGGGGATGCGTGGGCCGGAGTCGACCCGGACGATGCGGGAGCGGTGGTCGCCCGGGCGCTGGAGCTTCACCATCCGGCCATCGCGCTGGCGTCGAGCTTCAGCATGGAGGACTGCATCCTCATGGATCTCCTCGCCCGCCGGCGGAAGGATGCCCGGGTGTTCGCCCTCGACACGGGCCGGCTGAACCCCGAGACCTACGAATGCGCGGAGGCGATGGGCGCGCGCTGCGGCCTGCGCGTCGAATGGTTCTTCCCGCAACGCGAGCCGGTCGAGGGGCTGGAGCGGGGGAAGGGGCTCTTCTCCTTCCGCGAGTCGGTGGAGAACCGCCGCGAGTGCTGCGGCATCCGCAAGGTTGAACCGCTGGGCCGCGCGCTGGCCGGCCTCCGCGCGTGGATCACGGGGCTCCGCCGGGGGCAGGGCGTGACGCGGACCGACCTTCGCGTCGTCGAACCCGACGCGGCCCACGGCGGCATCGCGAAGATCAGCCCGCTGGCCGGCTGGACGTTCGACCGGGTGAAGGCGTACGTCCGCGATCACAAGCTGCCGTACAACCGGCTCTACGACCAGGGCTACACGTCGATCGGTTGTGCGCCGTGCACGCGCGCCCTCCGTCCCGGCGAGGACGAGCGCGCCGGCCGCTGGTGGTGGGAGAGTCCGGACCACAAGGAATGCGGCCTGCACCTGCGTCCGGGGCCCTGAGCCATGGCCCCTCCGCGCCCATCGTCCGCCCGCCGGCACCGCCGCCACGCGGCGTTTCCCGTGGCGCTGGTGACGACCGGGCGGCGGCTGCTGATCGCCGGCGGCGGACCGGAGACCGCCGACCGCCTGTCCGCCGCGCTGCGCTTCGACTGGGCCTCGATCACCCTCGTGACCCTGGCGGTCCGCGCCCCGCTGCGGCGCATCGCGTCGCGCGATGCGAGGGTTCGGCTCGTCGAGCGTCCGGTGCGCGAGGCCGACGTGCGCGCCGCGGATGTCGTGATCGAGGGCTGCGGCGATCCGGGCGTTGTCGAGCGTCTCTCCGCGTGGTGCCGCCGGCATCGCCGTCTGTTGAATGCGATGGACTCGCCTCCGCATTGCGATTTCCACGGGGTCTCGTTCTTCGCCCGCGGTCCGCTGCTGGTCTCCGTCGCGAGCGGCGGCCACGCCCCCGCGCTGTCCGCCGTGCTCCGCCGCCGTCTCGAAGCCGCCGTCGGCCCCGGCTGGCAGACCGCCGCCTGCCTCATGGCCGCCGCGCGCGGCCGCCTGCCCTCCGGCCCCGTCCGCCGCTCGCGGATGAAGGCGCTCGCCGCCGACGCGGACCTGATGGCCGCCATCGCCCGCAACGACCGCCGCGCGATCCGTGCGCTTCTCGCGGGTCCCCGGTCACCCTTCGCGACCCGGAAACGCCGGCCGGCCCCGGCCGGGGAGAAGACACGATGAGCAGGACGGTTTGCGGATGGGCCGCCGCGGCGGTCATGGCGCTGACGGCCGGATGCGGCTTCGAGATTGGCCCCGCCCATCCGGAGCGGGATGGCGGCGCGTATCTTCGGAAGCATGGGTACCCCGCCGAACTGGTGGACGCCGTGCTGAAGGGAGGCCCCCTGTCGCAATCCGACGTCGTCAGGCTCGGCGCGTGCAGGAGCGCGGATGTCCGGTTCCTCGTGGCGGCGAACACGAACCTGGCACAGCCGGAGATCGACGCCTTCATCCGCGACAGGAACGATTTCGTGCGCTCCGGCGCCGCGCGCAACCCCGGCCTTTCGCCGGCCCAGATCGCGACCCTGGCGGCGGACCCGTCCCACACCGTCTACTGCAGCCTGGCGGGCAACGAGGCGCTGTCGGACGAGGAACTCCTCCGGATCCACACCACGAGGAATCCGGGTCTCGTCTGGTTCGCCTTGAACCCGAACTGCCCCGACTCGATCCGGCGCGAGATCCTCGACTCGAACGACTCCTTCGCGAAGGACTGGCTCGGCACTGTCGACGGCTGGAAGAACAGCGGCGTGTACGTCCGGGACTCGAACGGCCGCTGGCGGAAGGTCCCCAAGGCCTCCTGAAGAACGTCCCCTCGTGCCGCCGGGTGGCGCCACGGCTACGACGTGGCGTGCCGGGGCGTTCGCGGGCGCTGCGGCGCCGCGCCGCTGGAATCCCGGCCCGCCGGCGGGTATGGTGCAGCGCCCATGGGCGGGGATTCCCAGACCGCGGCGCCGACGCGCGCGGAGGTGCTCTCGTGGCTGTCCCTGAAGGGGGCGGACCGCGAGGCGCTCTACCGTCGCGCCGACGCGGTGCGGCGCGAGCGCAAGGGCGACGAGGTCTTCATCCGCGGCATCATCGAGTTCTCCAACGTCTGCGCCAACGACTGCCTCTACTGCGGCATCCGGCGGTCGAACGGCAAGGTGCGGCGCTACCGGCTGCCGGCGGACGAGATCCTCGGTGTCGCGCGGCAGATGACCGGCTGGCGGCAGACGACCGTCGTGCTGCAGTCCGGCGAGGCGCCCTCCGCCGCCGGGGACCGCGAGCTCGGCGAGGTCATCCGCCGCATCAAGGCCGAGACGGGCCTGGCGGTGACGGTGTCCGTCGGCAACCGGCCGCGCGAGGTCTACGCGCGATGGCGCGAGTGCGGGATGGACCGCTACCTCCTGCGCTTCGAGACGAGCGATCCCGCGCTCTTCGCGCGGCTGCATCCCGACTGCACGCTCGACGAGCGCCTCCGCTGCCTGCGCGATCTGCGCGACCTCGGCGTGCAGGCCGGCGGCGGGTTCATGATCGGCGTGCCCGGCGAGACGCGGGAGACCCTGGCGGACAACCTGCTCCTGTGCCGCGAGCTCGAGTTGGACATGGTCGGCATCGGGCCGTTCATCCCGCATCCCGACACGCCGCTCGGCGCCGAGCCCAATGCCTACGCGGATGACCCCGACATGTTCTTCGTCGCCCTTGCAGCCCTGCGGCTGGTCCATCCGCGCGCGCACATCCCCGCCACAACCGCGTTCGACGCCGTCTTCCCCGGCACGGGCCGCAACCTTGCCCTGAAGCGGGGCGCGAACGTCTTCATGCCCAACAACACGCCCGGCGAGCGGCGCGGCGACTACCTGCTCTATCCGAACAAGCCCTGCGTCGACGAGAACGCCGGCCAATGCGCCGCGTGCGTCGTGATGCGCCTCCGCTCCCTCGGCCGCACGATCGGCGAGGGCCCGGGGCATGCGGAGGGGTGAGCGTTCCGGGACGCAGGTCTGGGCGGGTTGGGAGGGTCATAGGTTCGCCTGCGAACCCAACCGGGCTGTGATAGATTCCATGACCATGAGCAACGCGAGCGAAGACCGTCTCGTCGCCCTCCGCAGCTGGCTCCGCGCCCGCGGCGCGGTCGTCGTCGGGTTCAGCGGCGGGGTGGACAGCTCCTTCCTCGCGGCCGTTGCGACGGAGGTGCTGGGCGACAGGGCCCTGGCGGTGACGGCGGATTCCGCCTCGCTGTCGCGCCGGCATCTCGAGCAGGCGCGGGAGATCGCCGGGCGGTTCCGGATGAACCACCGCGTCATCACGACCGACGAGATGGCCAATCCCGCCTACGCCGCGAACAACCCGGACCGCTGCTACCACTGCAAGACCGAGCTGTTCACGCGGCTCTCCGCGATCGCGCAGGCCGAGGGATACGCCGCGGTCCTCGACGGCACGAACGTCGACGACCAGGGCGACTACCGGCCGGGGCGCCAGGCCGCGCGCGAGCGCTCCGTGAGCAGCCCGCTGGCCGAGCTCGGCTTCACCAAGGCCGACATCCGCGAGGCGTCGCGCCGCATGGGCCTGCCGACCGCCGATCTTCCGGCCTCGGCCTGCCTTTCGTCCCGCGTGCCCTACGGCACCGCCGTCACGCCGGAGATCCTCGGGCGCATCGAGCGGGCGGAGGGGGCGATGCAGGACCTCGGCTTCCGGCAGGTGAGGGTGCGCGCGCACGGCGACGTCGCCCGGATCGAACTCGATCCCGCCGGGATCTCGCGCCTGCTCGACCCGGCCGTCCGCGCCGACGTTGCGGCGAGGGTCCGCGCCTGCGGCTTCCGCTACGTGACGCTCGACCTGCTCGGCTACCGCACCGGCAGCCTCAACGAGGCGCTGGGGTAGGCGAACATCGAACGCCGAACACCCAACATCGAACACCGAAGGTCGGGAGGGCCGCACTTCCGCGCGGACGCGGCCGGCTACGGGGCGGGATGGGGCTCCGGCGCGGCCGGTTCGATCGTTCCTCCGCCGAGGACGTCGTCGCCGTCGTAGAAGACCGCGATCTGGCCGGGCGTGATGGAAAACTGGGGCTCGTCGAACTCGACATCGACGGTCGTGTCGTCGACCCGTCGCATCGTGGCCGGGGCGCCCGCGTGTCGCTGGCGGATGCGGCACTCGACGCGCGAGGGCTCCGCGGGCGGCGCGGCGATGCCGATCCAGTTGACGCGCGCGGCGCGGAAGCGGAGTCCGCCGAGGTCCTCGCGCCGGCCGACGACGACGCGGTTCTTCTCGGCGTCGAGTTCGACGACGTACCACGGCTCGCCCGCCCCGCCGACGCCGAGGCCCTTCCGCTGGCCGACGGTGTAGTGGATGAGTCCGCGGTGGGTTCCGAGGTGCTCGCCGGCGCGCGTCACGATCGGTCCGGGACGGGCGTCGCCGCTGCGGAAGAGGGCGCCGTAGTCGCGGCTCTCGATGAAATCCTGGCTCTCCGCGCGGGCGGCGAGATCGGGGAAGCCCGCGTCGACGGCGAGGGCGCGGACCTCCTCCTTGAGCAGGCCGCCGAGCGGCAGCACGAGCTGCGCGAGCTGCGCCTGCGAAAGATGGGAGAGGAAGTAGGTCTGGTCCTTCGATGCGTCCCGGGCCTTGAGCAGCCGCTGCCGGCCGGAGGCGTCGTCCCGTCGCCGCCGCGCGTAGTGCCCGGTCGCGAAGGCCTCGAACTCGACGCCGAGTTGTCGCGCGCGGTCGAGCAGGAACCCGAGCTTCATCTGGCGGTTGCAGTGGACGCAGGGGTTCGGCGTCCGCCCGCGCAGGTACTCCTCGCGGAAGTAGTCCAGCACGACGCGGCGGTATTCCTCCGCCAGCGGCACGACATGGTGGGCCATGCCGAGGCGGGCGGCGAACGCGCGCACGGCCTCGAGGTCGCGGACCTCGCCGGGGCCGAAGCAGCCCGACCGGCCCTCGTCGGACAGCGGGATCGCGCCGTCCCAGATCTGCATGGTGAGCCCGACGACATCGAAGCCTGCGCGGCGGAGCAGGAGCGCCGTCATCGAGGAATCAACGCCGCCGCTCAGGCCGACCGCGATCCGCGCGCCCGGCCGCAAGCCGGCCAGCGCGTCGTGCAAGGCCCGGGAATTGAAAGCGTCGCCCCCCACGGCGTTCACGATAGCCCGGCCGCACGGACGACGCAACCGGCCGCTCCCCGGGGCCTCGCCGCTCGATGTCCGCCCCCGACGGGCACGATCGTGACAGCGCATGACAGGCACCGGAAGTCCCGGCGCGGGTGCGCCAGGGCCCGAAGGACGGCCTGAAAGCCCTTGCACCGTCCCGTGCGGATGGCCATTCTGGGGCGAAAGACCGGGAGGATTCCATGCCCGACACCACGGACCGACGCGAGTTTCTGAAATCGGCCGCCGCCCTGTCCGTCCTCGCCGCCTGGCCGGCGGGATGCGCCACGCTTCCGACCTTGCCGCCGTCCCCCGGGGCGCGAGCGAAGAAGCCGGCGGTCATCCGCGGCGCGTTCTTCTACCCGTCGCAGGAGGTCGTCCTGGCCGGCAAGTGCGAGGACAGCTGGAGCGCGCAGCAGTGGTCGACCTGGCCGGGCAACCAGTTCCGGCCGGAGGAACAGCACGCGAAGTTCCTCGGCGAGCTCCGCCGCATGGCCGCGGGACTCGACGTCCGCCTCGCGCTGGAGGAGCAGCCGCTGGGCACGAACGCCGGCGTGGAGGCCTTCCTCGCCGACATCGCGAAGACGAAGCCGGACGCGCTGCTCCTGGTGAACTTCTGGAACACGTTCAGCGCGAAGATCCGGCCGATCCTCGATGCGTTCCAGGGCCCGATCATCCTCTACCACGCCGTCGGCGCGAACCACCAACTGCCGCCCGAGCCCTTCCGCGCCGCGCCGCCGCACGTGCAGTACATCCATTCCATCGAGAACTGGGAGGCGATCGAGCGGGGACTGCGCGCCGTGCACGCGAAGACGCGGCTGGCGCAGAGCCGCCTGCTGCGCGTGTCGGGGCGGCTGACGCAGGAGGCGGACGACCGCGACGCCCTCCTCGGCCTGCCGATCCACGGCATCCCGGCCGCCCACTTCAACGACCTCTTCGACGCGACCCCGGTCACGCCGGAGATGGATCGGCTCGCGCGGACGGTGCGGCGCGCCGCCCGCCGGGTCACGGACCTCGAGTCGAAGGCCTTCCTCGACGGCGTCCGCGCGCACGCGACGGTCAACGCACTCCTGGAGCGCCACGGGGCCGACGCGATCACGATCGAATGCCTCTTCCTCAAGCACCGCAAGCCGTGCCTGAGTTTCGCGCTCAACAACGGCGCGCTCGTGCCGTGCGGATGCGAGAACGACCTGAACGCATCGCTGTCGCTCATGCTCGGCGCCGCGCTGTTCGGCCGGGGCGGCTTCCAGCACAACCCGGAGTTCGACACGGAGAGGAACCGGTACTTCGCCTCCCACTGCACCTGCACGACCCGCCTGCACGGGCCCCGCGGCCCGGACGTGGTCTACGACCTGCGCCCCTTCTTCCACCAACAGCCGAAGTCGCTCGCGCTGGACGTGCAATGGCCGGCCGGGGAGCGGGCGACGCTCTTCAAGCTCCAGACCGCGACGAAGACGATCGACGCATGGCGCGGGACGGTCGTCGACTCGCCCGCCTGCCCGCCGACCGGCGGGTGCGCGACGCGCGTGCTGCTGGACCTCGACGGCGTCGCCGACGTGTGCAGCGTCTACGCCGGCCCGCACCCGATCCTCTACTGCGGCGACTTCGCGAAGCACGCCAAGGTCTTTGCGCGGTTCTACGGGCTGGAGATCCGGACCAACGCCTGACGCGCGCCACGGGCGCTCGGGCGGCCGGGCGAGGATCCTCCATCCGGCTCCGACTTTTTCTCCCCACCGGGACAAGCCCGGTGGGACCGTGAGGTACAGGGCGGGGGTCAAGCCCGGTGGGACCGTGAGGTACAGGGCGGGGGTCAAGCCCCGTGGGACCGTAAGCCCGGTGGGACCGTGAGGCACAGGCGCTGTGAGACCGCGATGCGCGGGATGGGTCAGCGGCGCGGCGACTGGACCTCGCCCTCGTCGGGACCGTAGGGGATCGCCCCGTTGGCCCGGACGCGGTAGCCGTGGTGCGCAAGGTAGTGCGCCTTCGGCTTGAACTCGTCGCCGATGCGCTTCAGCGCAGCCTGCAGCTTCGCGTCGAGATCCTTGCGGAGATCCGCCGCGGCGGGGTCGCCGGCCAGGTTCCTCATCTGGTGCGGGTCGGCCATGGTGTCGTAGAGCAGCCACGGTCCGTCGATCGCACGGACGTAGCTGTGGCGGGCCGTGCGGACGCCCCGGTACTCGCGGCCCTTGGAGAAGTTGTCGAACGGCGCGACGTTCATGAAGAGCACCGCGCGGTCCTCCGGGCCGCCGCCGCGGACCAGGGCGGACATGTCCTCGCCCTCGACCGACGGCGGCACGGGCACGCCGGCGAGGGAGAGCAGGGTGGGGAGGATGTCGGGCGTGACGATCGGGGTGCGGACGACGCGGCCCTGCGCGCCGTGCAGCGCGGGGTAGCGGAGCAGGAACGGCACGAGGATCGACTCGTCCCACGGCACCTGCTTCTGGCATGCCGGGCAGCCCTGCGAACCCATCATCTCTCCGTGGTCGGACGTGAAGACCAGGATCGTGTCGCGCTCGATGCCGGATTCCCGAAGCGCGTCGAGAAGGCGGCCGACGCAGCGGTCGAGGGCCATGCCGTGCGCGTAGTAGCCCTGCGCCTCGCGCCGCAGCTTCTCGTCGATCGACTCCGCGGGCACGTTGGGCGGGAAGCGGATCGACTCCGGCGGGAGGAGCGCCTTGAACTCGTCCGGCGCGGTGGCGTGCGGGAAGTGCGGCGTGCCGTAGGAGACGGTCAGGAAGAACGGCCGGTCGCCGTTCGCGTGCGCGGCGATGTAGCGCCGCGCGTCGTCGGTCTGCGCGTAGGCGTCGTAGCCCTCCCAGATCCTCTTCACCGGCGAGTCGCCCTCGTAGTAGTGGGACTTCGGGTAGTCGTGGTCGCACTCGGCGGCCTTCCAGTAGTCGAAGCCCTGGCGGCGCGCGGGCGCAACGAAGGCGGCGCGGCCGTGGCCGTCGAGGTGCCACTTGCCGATGTAGCCGGTCGCGTAGCCGGCGGCCTTGAGCGTCTCGGCGAGGCAGACCTCGCCGTCGGGCAGGTAGAGGTCGTTGAGGAACATGCCGGTCGAGGTCGGGTAGCGCCCGGTCAGCAACGCGGCGCGGTAGGGCGTGCAGACGGGACAGACGGAGACCGCGGTGCGGAAGTCGACCGACCGGGCGGCGAGGGCGTCGATCACCGGCGTCCGCGCGTTCGGGTCGCCGGTGTAGCCGAAGGCCGAGGCGCGCCACTGGTCCGCCAGGACGTACAGGATGTTCGGGCGGCGCGGCGCGGCGGCGGCCCGGGGCGGGCGGGCGGCGAGCGCGAGGGCCGCGGCCGAGGCGGTCCGGAGGAAATCCCGTCGAGGCATCATGGCGTGCTCCTCCCGCCGGCGGCGTCCGCCAGCATGTCGTCGTACAGGGCGCGGTACTTCGCGATGGTGGTGTCGATGGAGAAGGCGGTGCGGACGCGTTCGAGGGCGCGCGCGGCGCAGGCCCGGCGGAGGGCGTCGTCCCCGGTCATCCGCCGCAGCGCGGCGGCCAGCGCCGCGGCGTCGCCGGGCGGGGCGAGCAGGCCCTCGACGCCGTCGCGCACGATCTCCGCGGGTCCGCCGACGTTGCTGACGACGGCCGGGACACCCTGCGCCATCGCCTCGAGCACCGCCTTGCACAGGCCCTCCTGCTCGTTGGACGGCATGACCATGATCTCGCAGGCGCCGAGCAGCGACGTCGCGTCGGCCTGGTGCCCGACGAAATGAATGCGTCGGCTGCGCGCCGGGTCGCGGGCCATCCGATCGAGGGCGGGGTCGCTGATCTCCCCGATGAACAGAAGGTGGACCTCCGGCTCCGCCGGAAGCCGCTCGAAAGCCTCGACGAGCGTCGGCCCCATCTTCCAGTCGCGCCAGCGGGCCGCCGTTCCGACGAGCCGCGCGCCGGGCGGCAGGCCGAGGGCCGCGAGGCGGTCCGGCGTCGCGGCGCGGTACCACGCGGGGTCGTGGCCCTTGTAGATCGTCGCAAGCTTCGGGGCCGGCCAGCCCTGCCGCTCGATCTCGGCGCGCACGGTGGAGCTCAGGCATGCGATGCGCGTGACGCCGCAGCGGCGGTAGAGCCGGCGCGAGCGCCACGAGACGAAGGGGGCGCCGCGATAGATCACCCACGACCCCGGCCCGGGCGGCAGCGCCTTCCATGTCTCGTACAGCGCGGTGTTGTCGAACGCGTGGACGATGTCCGGCCGCAGGTCCCGCACCAGCGCGCGCAGCGCCCCGCGCCGCGGCGACCAGAAGGCGCGCGACCACTTCCACGTGTGAACGGGGATGCCCTGCGCCTCGACGATCGATGCGTGCCGGCGCGTCGGGCCGACGATCGTCACGGCGTCGATGCCGCCCCGGGCCAGGCCCGCGATCATGTGGGCCTCGGGAAGGTCCAGCTGGGTCGCCACAAAGAGTACGCGCATGAGACTCCGTCCGCCCGCGCGCCGGCCGGCCCGCGGACAGCCGCGCGATCCTACACGAAGTCGCGGAACGCGGCGAGGGTGCCGCCTTGACCTCCGCGATTCGTTTCCCCACTATGCGGCCCCGAACGGCCGCCCGGCGGCCGGCACGCATGCGACTGATTCCGAAACCAACGCGAAAGCGGATCGAGGTGTGGCTCGCCCGGGCGGGGCTGGTCGCGATCCCGAGCCTTCCCCGGCGGGTCGTCGTCGGGCTGGCCCGGACGCTCGGCGCGCTCGGCAGCCTCGTGCCCAGCCGCGCCCGCGCGGTCGGGCTGGCCAACCTCGACGTCGCCTACGGCGCCTCGATCGACGCCCGGCGCAAGCGCGAAATCCTGCGCCAGTCGTTCCAGACCTTCACCCTGCTCCTGATCGACACCTTCTGGTTCACCCGGGATTCGGAGAAGCGGATCGCCCGCTGGGTCGTCTTCGCGCCCGACGCGGAGCGCGTCTTCGTGCCGCGCCGCCAGGTCTGCGTGACCGGGCACTTCGGCAACTGGGAGATCATCGGGCAGGCCGTCGCCCTGCGCGGCCATCCGCTGATGAGCGTCGCGACCCCGCTGGCGAACCCGGCGGTCGACGAGCTGTTCAACCGCATGCGCCGGACCACCGGGCAGATCGTCGTGCCGAAACGGGGCGCGATCCGCCGCCTCCTCGGCTTCCTCAAGGACGGCGGCAAGGTGGCGCTGCTGCTCGACCAGAACACGAAGCAGGCCGACGGCGGCGTCTTCATGGACTTCTTCGGCCTCCCCGCGCTCGTCTCCCCCGCCGGCGCCTCGCTCGCGCGCCGCGCGCGCGCGGAGATCCTGCTCGGCTTCTGCCTGCCGCGGCCCGACGGAACCTACCTCGCCGAGTTCCCCGCCACGATCGACTCCGCCGCGCGCCCGGGCGAGGACATGAAGGCCGCCGTCGACCGCCTCAACCGCGAGATCCTCGCCGCGATCGAGGAGCGCATCCGCCTCCATCCCGGGATGTGGCTGTGGATGTACAAGCGCTGGAAGCACCGCAAGCCGGGCACGCCGCGCGACCGCTACCCCGACTACACCGGCGAACTCCCCGAGACGCCGCCCGCGCCGGACGCGCCCGCCGGCGAGGAGTGACATGATCAGCATCATCACCAGCGTCCACAACCAGCTCGGCATGAACCGGCTCTTCGTCGAGGCGCTGAAGGCGAGGACACACCACCCGTTCCAGCTGATCGTCGTGGACAACGCCTCGACCGACGGCTCCGCCGACTACTTCGAGTCCGAGGGCGCCGAGGTCATCCGCAACCCCGGCAACTACAGCTACCCCTACTGCCAGAACCAGGGCATCGCCCTCGCGAAGCACGACCCCCTGATGTTCCTGAACAACGACGTGATCGTGTCGCAGGACTGGGACCGCATCTCCCTCGAGCTGATGGCGGCCCACGGCCTCGACTTCGCCTCGTGCGCCGGCACCAACCGCCTGCACCGCAAGACCACGACCCGCGTTCACATGAAGCGCTGGTTCGCGATCAAGTACCCGCTCCTGCACCTCGGCCACGGCCGCGGCATGCTCAGGTTCATGCACGACCTCTTCTTCCTGGGGAACTTCGACGGCTTCTGCCGCCGCCACCGCCGCCACAACGCCGGCCTCGTCGTCGAGGGCATCGCCGGCTTCAACGTCTGGATGACCCGCCGCGGGCTCGAGGCCATCGGCCCGTGGGACGAACGCCTCATGGCCGCCGACTTCGACGTCTTCCTCCGTGCCAAGACCCGCGCCCTCGAGGTCGGCGACATCAAGCCCGTCCACCTCCTCTGCGAGGTCTACATGCACCACTTCATGCGCCTGACGCTGAAGGGGGACCACCCGCCGTTCGCCGACGCGGACCGCCTCATCGAACTCGCCGACAAGTGGGACCGCCCGACGATCCGCCGCCTGATGGCCGACTGCGACCGCATCTACTTCCAGAGCGACCGCAGCAGCGCGGATTTCTGAGGCAAGAACCGCGTCGGGGTGGCCATGGTCGGGCTCCCGGCGGACCGGCTTCCGTGCATGGCGCACGCGACGCCCGCGGTCTACGCGACCATCGTATTCCTGTGGGTCATGGGGCCGCTCCGGCCGGAGGAGAACGGCCGGACCGGGGCGGGCGGACCACCCCGCGCGTGTCCGTGATCGGCCCGGGTCCGGTCAGCAGTTCCCAGAACTGCCGGGGAGAGAGGATGCGGATGCCACGGTAGGCTCCAAGGGCAAGGAGGTCGTCATCTCCAGTCACGACACAATCGGCCTCGCCCGCAACTGCCGTGGCAAGCACCAGATCATCGTCGGGATCCCGGCAGACGCCCCGCACGTCACGGTCGGGTTCCACGAAGTGGCACAACTCCGCCCACGCTGCGGTGGCCGTCCGGGTGCCAGGGCCGGACGGATGCTTCCGGTGCAGCAGGTCGGCAAGCTCATGCTGAATCGGACGGGACCAGATGATCTCGCACTGTCCGACGGCCTCGTCGACGACGTCTTCGCAGAACCCCTTGGCCACAAGAGCCGCGTAGAGCACGTTGGTGTCGACGACGATTCTCACGAGACGATCTTGAAGACGTCCTCGTCCGTATAGATCCCGCGAGCCCGCGCCTGGGGCACGAGTTCACGGCGCGCCGCGCGCAGGGCACGGCGGAAGATGTCCGCCTTGAGGGCCCGGCGGACATACTCGCTGCTGGTGACGCCCTCCGCCCGCGCCATCCGGTCCAGATTCTGGCGCAGCGGCCCGGGCAGGCTGACCGTGAGGGTCTCTCTCATGGTGTAAGACACTATCACACACGAGGGACGACGGCAATCGGCGCGACCGCTGGACAGTCCGCACCGCCCGCGGGATCATGGGGGCATGGGCGGACACGGACACGCGCGCCGGACGGACCTCGGCTTCCCCTGGCCGGACCCGCCGCTCCGCGTCGTGCTCGTGCAGCCCGAGATCGCCCCGAACACCGGCGCCATCGCGCGGCTTTGCGCGGCGACCGGGACGCCGCTTCACCTCGTCGAGCCGCTCGGCTTCCGCCTCACCGACCGTGCGCTGAAGCGGGCGGGGCTCGACTACTGGGACGCGGTCGACCTGCACCGGCATCCCTCGTGGGACGCCTGGCTGGCGGAAGCCCCTTCGCGGTTCCACCTGCTCAGCACCGCCGGGCCGCGGGCGCACTTCGAGGCGCAGTACCGGCCGGGCGACGCGCTGGTCTTCGGGTGCGAAACGTCCGGCCTGCCCGACGCGATCCTCGCGCGATGGCCGGACCGCGTCCTCCAGATCCCGATGCGCACCGACCGCGTGCGGTCGCTCAACCTCGCGACGGCGGCGGGCATCGTGATGTACGAGGCGCTGCGGCAGTGCGCGCGGTAGGGCGGGAGGTTCCAGGTGCCAGGTGTCATGACGGAGAATCCCGGCCCGCGGGCGGTCGGCCCTGTGCCTGCGGCGCGATGGGTCGAGTTCCTCGCGCTGTTCGCCGGGCTTCCGCTCGCGCTGGTGGCGCTGGCGCCGGGCCGGCCCGTGCTGCCGGCGCTGTGGATCGCGACGGGGGTCATCGGCGCGGCGCTCGCGCTCGACCGGACCTTCGATCGCGGCGTGTTCGCGGCCTCCCGGCTGCGCGCGGCCGGCTGGCGCCGCATTCTCGTCCGGTGGGCCGTCGCGGCGGCGGCGCTGACGGGCATCCTGGTGCTCGCGAAGCCGGAGTACCTGCTCCAGCTCCCGCGCGAGCGGCCGCGGATCTGGGCGCTCGTGATGGTCCTCTACCCGCTGCTCTCCGTCGTTCCGCAGGCGGTCGTCTACCGCGCCTTCCTCTTCCACCGCCACGGCGGCCTCTTCCCGTCGCCCCGCGCCCGGCTCGCCGCCGCGGCCGTGGCGTTCGCCCTCGCGCATGTCGTCTTCCTCAATCCGTGGGCGCTGGCGTTCACGCTCGTCGGGGGCTGGCTCTTCGCCGGCACCTACGTGCGGACCGGCTCGCTCTGGGCCTCCGCGATCGAGCACGCGCTGTACGGCTGCTTCCTCATGACGATCGGCTGGGGGCGCTTCTTCTACCACGGCAGCATCGCCACCGCCGAGGCGTGGGCGGGACGATAGGGTTCAGGTTTCAAGTCCGGCCACTTCGGCTCCCGCACGGTGCCGGGGGGTCGCCTCACAACGAGGTCTGGAGGGCCGCGCTCCGTCGCGGCCGGTTCGATGCGTACATCGTGGAGTCGCCCTTCCGGTTCCTCCTCCAGCGCTTTCAGGGAACGAGATCTGGAGGGCCGCGCTCCGTCGCGGCCGAGGTCAGGGGCGCAGGACCGCGTTGTCGATGAGGCGCGTGCGGCCGACGAAGACCGCCATCGCCGCGAGGGCGGGGCGCCCGATCAAGGTCACCGGCTCCAGCGTCTCGTCGTCGACGATCTCGATGTAATCCGCGCGCGCCAGCGGCGCCCCGGCGATGACCTCCGCCATCGCCGCGCGGAGCGCCGCGGCGCTGCGTTCGCCCGCCGCGAGCCGGGACGCAGCCGCGTCGAGCGCGCGGCGGAGGCAGGTCGCCTGGAGGCGCTCCTCCGGCGAGAGGTAGGCGTTGCGCGAGCTCATCGCGAGGCCGTCGGTTTCGCGCACGGTCGGCCCCGCGACGACCTCCACGGGGATGTCGAGATCGCGGACCATCCGGCGGAGGATGCGGAGCTGCTGGGCGTCCTTCTCGCCGAAGACCGCGACGTGCGGCTGGGTCAGGTTGAAGAGCTTGGCGACGACCGTGCACACGCCGCGGAAGTGCCCCGGGCGCGAGGCGCCGCAGAGGCCGCGGGAGAGGCGGTCCTCGTCGATCCAGACGCTGGCATCCGCCGCGTAGACGGAGTCCGCCCCGGGAGCGAAGAGGATGTCCGCCCCCTCGGCCTCGCAGAGCGCGCGGTCGCGCTCGAAGTCGCGCGGGTAGCGCGACAGGTCCTCGTTCGGCCCGAACTGGGCCGGGTTGACGAAGAGGGTGACGATCACGACATCCGCCCGCGCGCGCGCGAGGCGGATCAGCGAGGCGTGGCCCTCATGCAGGAAGCCCATCGTCGGCACGACGCCGATGCGCCGCCCCGCCGCGCGCAGCGTCAGCGCGGCGTCCTGCATGGCCCGTGGAGTGGTGAGGATCTGCATGGGCTGCGATCGCGTCAGACGCCCGCCATGACGGCCCGGAGGAACTCCTCGAAGTCGCCCAGCCGGTGGCGCAGGATTCCGGCCAGGACCGGCATTTCGATGGCGCGGTAGTCGTGGACGGCGATATTGCGGAAGCCGACCATCCGTTTCATCCGGGTCTCGGTCTCTGCGGACAGGACGCCGGCGGCGGCCAGCAGCGCGAAGGCGCTCCGGGCGTCCTGGGGCACGCCGAGACGCCGCGCGGCGACCATGTGCATGGCGAGGTCGATGGCCGCCTCGCAGGCGCGCTGGAGATTCAGCACGATCGAATCCTGAATGGTGAAGTCCTTCAGGCGCGCGGGGTCGCCCCGGTACTCCTCGGTCACCCGCCGCAGGCAGCGCCGGATGGTGTCGGCCTTGTTGACCGTGACATCATCGGGCATGGAAGGACTCCTCAAAGACTCGGAGCGGTTCCCGACGTTCCTCGTTGGCCCGCGCGTAGTCGCTCAGGGCGTACATCTCGAACGTGGCGGTCGCGCCGGGATCTCCTCCCGCCAGCCGGCGCCCGGTGCCGATGATCTGGGCCTTCAGGACGGCGGATGCGCGGTGGAGGTCGACGAGGTCGACCTCCCGTCCGAGATCCGCGGCGATCTCCTGCGCCACGTCGAACACGCGAACCGGGTCCGGCGGCGACGCGGCAAGAAAGGCGACATCGATGTCGGAGTCCGGCCGCGAACAGCCCTTCGCCGCCGATCCAAACAGGTAGACGACAGCCGGCCGGAACGGGGCGAGCCGGCGGGACAGGACGCCGTCGATGTCGAGGGTTGCCTTCATGCCACCGCCCCAATCATACACAGGAATGACGGGCCTGCACACCCCCGGGGGCGGGGCGGGCGCATGGCAACTCCGCGGGGCTTCTGTCGGCGCGACCGCACCGTCGCGGTTGCAGAAGGCCGGCTCCGGCGCGCCCCGCCGAGCCGCCTCCCGCCCGGTCGGGGCTCAGTAGCCGTGCTCCGCGCCCGGGAAGCGGCCGGCGGCGACATCGCGGCGGTAGGCCGAGAGCGCGCGGGTTGCGGTGGCGCCGAGGGAGGCAAAGCGCTTCACGAAGCGGGGCGCCGGACCGGACACGAGGCCGAGGAGGTCGTGGATCACGAGGATCTGCGCGTCGCACGCCGGACCGGCGCCGATGCCGATCGTCGGCACGCGCACCGCTCGCGTGATGCGGCGCGCGACCGCCGGCGGCATGCCCTCGAGGACGATCGCGAAGACGCCGGCCTTCTCCAGGGCGCGGGCGTCCGCCACCAGCGCGGCGGCCTCGGCCGGCTTCCGGCCCTGCACCTTGTAGCCGCCCATCGCGCGCACGTTCTGGGGCAGCAGGCCGATGTGGCCCATCACCGGGATGCCGTTGCGGACGAGCGCGCGGACCGTCGCGGCCCGGAACGCGCCGCCCTCGATCTTGACCGCGTCGGCGCCGGCCTCCTTGAGGAAGCGCCCGGCGTTCCCGACCGCACGCGCCGCGGTGGCCTGGTAGGAGAGGAAGGGCATGTCGGCGACGACCAGCGCCCGGCGCGTGCCGCGGGCGACCGCCGCGGTGTGGTGAAGCATCTGCTCCACCGTGACCGGCAGGGTGGTGGCGTAGCCGAGAACCGTCATCGCGAGCGAGTCGCCGGCGAGCACGACCGGGATGTCCGCGTCGTCCGCCCAGCGCGACGTGACCGCGTCCACCGCCGTGACGCACGCGAAGGGCGCGGCGCCCTTCAGCGCGCGGATGCGGTCGACGGTCCACTTGAACCCGGCCTTCTTCATGCCCGGCAGCATACCATTCCCCGGGCGGGCGGCGAAGCGGTTGAAGGCTTCGGGGGATGTGCGACGCTCGCGCGGTGAACAGGGACCGTGCAGCGGCCGGACGGATGCGGGAGGGCAGGCCCCGCGACGACTACGTCGGCGGCACGGCGGCCGACCGGCTGGCCATGGTCTGGCCGCTGACCCGCGAGGCGGCTTCGTTGAGCCCCCACCACGATGCTGAACGAAGACTACAAAGTGATGGTGCAGTGCTCGTCCGACGAGGGCGCTAGGTTCCTCCACGACCTCATCCTGAACAAGCGGGCCTCCGGCCGCACCAGGGATCTTGCCGACGCCGAGGCGTTGGAGGATCTCAGGGACGGCCCCGGACGATAGGTCGTCCCGGCTGGTTGCCGACGTTCCGCTCCGTGCCGCCGCAGATCCTTCCAACGATTGGACGTTGAACGCGGTTTGCCTTCCAACCCTTGGAAGAGCCTCATCCGCTCCTTGCGCCTTCGTGCGGTCTTCGTCCGCCGGCTGTCACCATTCGGCGGCGAAGAGGCGCAGGTCGGAGGCGGGGTCCTCGAGGGTCGCGAGGATCGCGGCGACGGTGCCCGGGGCCCCCGGCAGGCGGAGGGCGGGACGGACGTCGGCGAGGGGTTGGACGACGAAGCGCCGCTGCGCCCAGCGGGGGTGGGGGACGGAGAGCCCGCCGCGGTCGATCCATTCGTCGCCGCAGTAGAGCAGGTCGACGTCGATCGTGCGCGGGGCGTAGCGGTCGGGTCCGCGGACGCGGCCGAGCGCCGTCTCGATCCGCGAGAGCGCGGCCAGCCACGCGCGCGCGTCGAGCGGGGCCGCGACGACGACCACCGCGTTGAGGTACTTGAGGGCCCGGTGTTCGTCCTTCACGCCGACGGGTTCGGTTTCGTAGACGGGCGACTGCGCCGCCAACCGGGCGCCGGGGACGGCGGCGAGGGCGTCGCCCGCTCCGCTCAGGAACGCGAGGCGGTCGCCGAGGTTGGACCCGAGGCTGAACCCGGCTTCCGCATGGCTTCCGTCCGTTGGCTGTTGGCTGTTGGCTGTTGGCTGTTGGATGTTGAGCCTCACGTCTTCAGGCAGGCGTCCACGGCCCGGGCCATGCCGTCGATGAACGGCTGTTCGCCGAAGCGTTCGGCGTTGGCGCGGATGCGGGCGGGGCTCCAGGTGCGGGCGTCGCAGGTGCGCAGGGCGTCGAGCAGCGCTTCCTCGGTCTGCTCGTGGAAGAGGACGCCGGTCTCGCCGTCGACGACGGATTCGGCGACGCCGCCGCGGCCGTACGCGACGACGGGCCGGCCGCAGGCCTGGACCTCGACGGGGACGAGGCCGAAGTCCTCCTCGCCGGGGAACACGAGCAGCCGGCATCGGCGGTAGAGGTCGCGGATCTCGTCGTCCGACCGGCGTCCGAGGAACGTGACCGTCGGCCCGGCGATGCGGCGCAGGTCCGGGGCGAGGCTGCCGCTGCCGACGATCCGCAGCGCGCGGCCGGCGCGCGTGTAGGCCTTCACCGCGAGATCGATCCGCTTGTAGGGCACGAGCGCCGAGACGATCAGGTCGAAGGGCGACTCCGCGGGCGCCGCGCCGCCGTCGGGGGCCGGGGTGTAGTAGTCGAGGTTCACGGGCGGGTAGACGACGTCGGCGTCGCGCTCGTAGAACTCCCAGATCCGGTTGCGGACGTGGCGGCTGAGGGTGACGAAGCGGTCGACGCCCTCCGCGGTGCGGCGGTCCCACGCGCGCAGGCGGGCGGAGACGGGCGCGAGCAGGGCGCGCTTGAGCGGGTTGCGGCCGAAGTACTCGTCCTGGAACGACCACACGTAGCGCATCGGCGTGAAGCAGTAGCAGAGGTGCTTCATCCCGGGCGCGGGCCGGAGGGCCTTGATCGCGCAGTGGCTCGTCGTGACCAGCAGGCGCCCCGGCGGGCAGTGCAGGCGGGCGACGGCCGCCGGGAAGAGCGGGAGGAGGTAGCGGTAGTAGCGGTGAACGCCCGGCAGCCGCTGGAGGGGCGAGGCCAGGAGAGGGTGGGACCGGATGGTGTCCGAGATGCACTCCGGCCGGCCGAGCAGGGTGGCGATCGGGGCGCGCGGAAAGGCCCGGCACAGCACCTCGAGCACCCGCTCGCCGCCGCGCATGCCGGTCAGCCAGTCGTGCCCGAGCACGACGTCGAGCGCCGACCACGATTCCGGAAACCTCGTCACCCGATCCCCGTTCCTTCGGTCCGGCGGTCCGTCCGCCGATCGCGCAGATGGTATGTGCGCGGCGCGCCGGCGCAATTCTTTTCGGAGGGGGCGGGCCTTCGCCCTTTGCGTTTTCGCCGGTTTAAGGCATTATCCGGGGTGTTTGGGGCTGGAACGGAGGGTGCAACCATGTGGCATTTCGCGCGAGACGGGAAGACGGTCGGTCCGCTCGAGAAGTACGAAATGGTCGACCGGGCGGCCCGCGGGGAGTTCGGGCCGGACGACCTGGTCTGGCATCCGGACTTCGGCACCGAGTGGCGGCGTGCGCGGACGGTCGGCGGGCTCTTCCCGGCGACGGCGGCGGTGACCGTGCCCGATCTGCCCGTGGTGGGCGGAACGGGCGGGCTGACGCCGAACCGCGACATCACCCGGCGCGCCCGCGAAGTGCTGGGGGGGCGGTGGGGGCTGGCGGTCGGCTTCACGCTCCTGTTCCAAATGCTGATGGTCGCGATCGCCATGGTCGCCAGCCTGTTCAACCTCTTCCTGCCGATGTCCAGCGTCGTGGTGCAGCTGGCCGTGGCGGCGCCGCTTTCGGTGGGCGCCCTCGCTTTCTACCTGACCCTGTCCCGGGGCGGGCCGGCCTCGCTCGGGCAGATGTTCTCGGGCTTCCGTTCCTGGTGGCCGGCGGTCGGCGCGAACCTGATGATGATGGTCCTCATCATCGGGTGGATCCTCGCGGTCCTGCTGCCGTTCGGCATCGCGGCGGTGGTGCTGAAGATCACCAACAACCTGAAGCCCGACACCTGGCTGACGCTGGCCCTGATGGGTGCGGCCGGGTTCGTCTACGCGACGACCATCATCGTCCTCAGCTTCCGCTACGCCATGACCTTCTTTGCGATCGCGGACGATCCCGCCTGCGGGCCGGTCGAGGCGATCCGGCGCAGCATCCGCCTGATGCGCGGAAGCAAGTGGAAGCTCTTCCGCTTCTACTGGCGGTTCTTCGGCTGGTCGCTGCTGTGTGTGCTGACCTGCGGCATCGGCTTCCTGTGGCTGGCGCCGTACGCCGCCGTCTCGATGGCGGCGTTCTACGATGACTTGAAGCGGCCCGAGATGTAGGGCCGCGGGAGGATCGCGATGGGCGACATGGTGCCGCGGATGTCCGGGGCGTCGAGTGGCGGCGCGCCGGGGGTGGCGGCGGACGATCTGCACGCGCGGATCGAGGCCGGCAGCGCCCCGCTCGTGCTCGATGTGCGCAGCCCGGACGAATTTGCCGCCGGCCACATCGTCGGGGCCCTCAACATCCCCCACGACACGATCGCCGCCCGCCTTGCCGACCTCGGGCCCGATCCCCGCCGCGAGATCGTCGTCTGCTGCGCCATGGGCGGCCGGGCGGCCCACGCCGCCGGGGAGCTGCGACGGGCGGGTTTCACGGACGTGAAGCTGCTCGACGGCCACATGCGGGGGTGGTGCTCCTCCGGCAGGCGGGTCCATCGATGATGCGGCTCCGTCGCCCGCGGGCCGGCGCATGAGCGGCTTCTTCCTGTCCCGGCTCGCCGAATCCCCGTGGGACTACGTCTCGTGGGTGCTCATCATCATGTTCTCGATCTGCGTCCACGAGTACGCCCACGCCCGCATGGCGCTCCGGTGCGGCGACGACACGGCGGCGAGGGCCGGGCACCTGACCCTGAATCCCCTCGTCCAGATGGGGCCGCAGTCGATGCTCGTGCTCGCCCTCATCGGCATCGCGTGGGGCGCCGTGCCGGTCAACCCGGGCCTCCTGAGCCGGTCCGGCCGCGCCAAGGTCGCCTTCGCCGGTCCCGCATCGAACCTCGCCCTCTCGATCGTCGCCGCCGGCCTGGCCGTGGTCGTCGCGCGACTCCTCGGCGACGGCGACGGCCGCGGCGCTCCCTACCTGCTCGCCAAGGCCGCCCAGGCCAACGCGACGCTCTTCGTCCTCAACATGCTTCCGATCCCGATGTTCGACGGCTGGTCCGTTGCCGAAAGCCACATCCCCGCCATGGAGAGCTTCCGCCTCCGCGTCGGCCCGCAGCTCAACTGGATCCTCCTCCTCCTCATGTTCCTCACGCCCCTCTTCAGCTTCGTCTGGTTCGGCGGCGACCTGATCGCCGTCCACGCCCTCCGTCTCTGGGCCCTCCTCCTCGGTTTCGGCAGCTGACCTGCGCCGCCTCCGGGCAACGCGAACTCCGTCCGCGGTCGACAACATCCGTGTATCTGCAGGGGTCAGTCGATACGGAATTGTAAGCGCTCCTCCGCGCGGCTCGGTTATTGAAGTACCGGTGATCGAGATGTAACAAATTGTCGTGAAACAGATAACGGCCTGAACCTCGCGGCGACTGCGTCTTCGTGGCACGTGCCATGCTTCGGCCTCCGGCGTCGGCTTGGGTGCGGTTGAAGCGGGTGTTGGCAGTCGCGAAGCGGCGGCTGCGGGCCGACGGGGGAACTACCGATGACGATCAACGGGCGGCGGATGGTGACCGTGCTGGGCGCGGTCATGCTGGTTCTGGGGCTTTGGGGCTCGGTCACTTCCTGGGCGCAGGAGGCGGCGCCGGCGGCGCCGGCCGCCCCGGCCGTGGCGGCTGCGGCATCGACGCCGGCCGCGCCGGCACCCGCGGCGCCGGAACCGACGGTGGACAGCGGCGACACGGCGTGGCTGCTGGCCAGCGCCGGGCTGGTGCTGCTGATGACGCCGGGTCTTGCGTTCTTCTACGGCGGTCTGGTGCGCAAGAAGAACGTCCTCTCGATCCTGATGCAGTGCTTCATGGCGATGTGCCTGGTCACGATCCAGTGGGTGCTCTTCGGCTACAGCCTTGCGTTCGGCCCGACGGTGAAGGGGCTGATCGGAAGCCTCGACTGGGCCCTCCTGAAGGGCGTCGGCGGAACGCCGTTCGCCGGCTACGCGGCGACGATCCCGCACTCGGTCTTCATGGCCTTCCAGCTCAAGTTCGCGATCATCACGCCGGCGCTGATCATCGGCGCGTTCGCGGAGCGGATGAAGTTCTCGACGTTCTGCGTGTTCATCCTGCTCTGGACGACGCTGGTCTACGACCCCGTCGCCCACTGGGTGTGGGGCCTCGGCGGGATGCTGGCGCGGTTCGACGCGGCCGGCAACGCGATCCCCGGCGCGCTGGACTTCGCCGGCGGCGCGGTGGTCCACATCAACGCGGGCGTCGCGGCGCTGGCCGCCGCCCTCGTGCTGGGTCGCCGCCTCGGGCCCTCGTCGCCGCCGCACAACCTGCCGCTGGCGATCCTCGGCGCCGGCATGCTGTGGTTCGGCTGGTTCGGTTTCAACGCCGGCAGCGCGCTCGGCGCGAACGCGACGGCCGCGAACGCCTTCGTGACGACCCACGTCGCGACGGCCGCCGCCGGGCTCACGTGGGCGGTCTGCGACTGGCTGCACCACAGGCGCGCGACGACGCTCGGCATGATCACCGGCGCGGTCGCGGGCCTCGTCGCGATCACCCCGGCCTGCGGCTTCGTCTCGCCGCTCAGCGCGATCTGGATCGGCATCGGTTCCGCGGTCTTCGGCTTCCTGGCGGTGACGTTCCTGAAGGCGAAGCTCGGCTACGACGACGCGCTCGACGCGTTCGGCGTGCACGGCGTGGGCGGGTTCTGGGGCGCGCTGGCGACCGGCCTCTTCGCCCAGGAGTCCTACGGCGGCTTCAACGGGCTCTTCTACGGCAACGCGGCGCAGTTCATGATCCAGCTCAAGGCCTCGGCGATCACGGCCGTCTACTCCTTCGTCGTCTCGCTGGTTCTGTTCAAGGTGCTGGACCTCGTGATGGGGCTCCGCGTCAACGACCTCGAGGAGCGCGTGGGCCTCGACCTCACGCAGCACAAGGAAACGGCCTACACGGTGCTCGACTGAGCCGCGGAGATCCACCATGAAGTACATCGTTGCCATCATCCAGCCCGACCGGCTCGACGCGGTGCTCGACCTGCTCGAGAAGAAGGAGATCCACCTCGTCACCGTCTCGACCGTCATGGGTCGCGGCCGGCAGAAGGGGATCTCCGCCGTCTACCGCAGCGTCAAGGAGGCGGGCAGCCTGCTCAAGAAGGTGAAGCTGGAAATCGCCGTGAACGACGAGTTCGTGCGGCCGACGCTCGACGCCATCCAGGAGGGCGCCCGCACCGGCCAGGTCGGCGACGGGAAGGTGTTCATCCTCGACCTCGACCAGTGCCTCCGCATCCGCACGGGCGAGACGGGTGGGGCCGCCATCGGCTGAGCCGGCGGCTCACGCGGCGGGCGTGCCGGTCCGGGCGAGGACGTCCTCGTAGACGTCGCGGAGCGTCCGCTCGATCGGGATCTCCGGCGTCCAGCCCGTGTCGCGCAGGATGCGCGAGCAATCGAGGCGCGGCGACGTGTCGGCCGGCCGCCAGCGCGCGGGATCGACGATCCGCTCCGGCGAAACCCCCGCGATCGCGCAGAGCCGGTCGAGCAGTTCCGAGATCCGGTCCAGCCGCCCGCCCGCCAGGTGGTAGGCCAGCCCCGGGCGCCCGCCCTCGATCAGCAGCCGGTAGGCCCGCACCGCGTCGCGCACGTCCATGAAGTCGCGCCGGCTGTCGAGGTTCCCGCTGCGCAGCGGCCCCGCCTCGCGTCCCGCCGCGATCGCCGCGAGCTGGGCGGCCAGCGACGGGATCACGAAGTCCAGCGACTGCCCCGGACCGATGTGGTTCGCCGGCCGCGCCGTCATCACCGCCATGCCGAAGCGAACCGCGTAGGCGAGGGCGATCTGGTCGGCCGCCGCCTTGGAGATCGCGTAGGGCGATTCCGGGCGCGCGGGGGTCGCCTCGTCGATCGCCGCGTCGCCGGCGTGGTCGCCGTAGATGTGGGCCGAGGACACCGCGAGGATCCGCATCTCCGGCCGCAGCGCGCGCGCCGCGTCGAGCAGTCGGATCGTGCCGGACAGGTTGACCTCGAACGCCCGCGCGGGGTCGGCCCACGAGCGAGGGACGGACGAGACGCCGGCCAGGTGGATGCACGCGTCCGGGGCGAACGTGCCGAGGGCCTCGCGGAGGTCGCGCTCGCGGACGACGTCGCCCGCGACCGACGCGACGCCGGCCGGCGGCGTCTCGCCCGGCAGGCACAGCGCGACGGGCTCGTGGCCGTGCGCCGCGAGGTCGGCGGCCAGGTGCCGTCCGACGAACCCCGCCGCTCCCGTGATCAGCACGCGCATGTCAGGCCCCCGGCGCCCCCGAGAGGCGCGCGATGTCCGCATCGACCATCATCCCGACCAGCCCGCGGAAGTCGACCTCCGGCGTCCACCCGAGGGCGGCGCGCGCCTTCGCCGGGTTGCCGATCAGGTGGTCGACCTCCGCCGGCCGCATGTAGCGCGGGTCGGTGGCGACGTGCGCCGCCCAGTCGAGGCCCGCGCGCGCGAAGGCGATCTCGCAGAACTCGCGGACGGAGTGGCTCTCGCCGGTGGCGATGACGTAGTCGTCGGCCCGCGGTTGCTGCAGCATCAGCCACATCGCGCGGACGTAGTCGCCGGCGAAACCCCAGTCGCGGCACGAGTCGAGGTTGCCCAGCTTCAGGTCCTTCGCCAGCCCCCGCTTGATGCGCGCGACGCCGTCGGTGATCTTGCGCGTGACGAACTCGAGGCCGCGCCGCGGGCTCTCGTGGTTGAAGAGGATGCCCGACACCGCGAAGAGGCCGTAGCTCTCGCGGTAGTTGACCGTGATGTAGTGCCCGTAGACCTTCGCCACCGCGTAGGGGCTGCGCGGGTAGAACGGCGTCAGTTCCGTCTGCGGCACCTCGCGGACCTTGCCGTACTGCTCGCTGCTCGAGGCCTGGTAGAAGCGCGACTTCGGGCACACGAGCCGGACGGCGTCGAGCAGCCGCGTGACGCCCAGCGCGGTGAACTCGCCCGTCAGCGTCGGCTGGCTCCACGAGGTCGGCACGAAGGACATCGCCGCCAGGTTGTAGATCTCGTCCGGCCGGGTCTGCTCCAGCACCCGGATCAGCGAGAACGGGTCGAGCAGGTCGCCCTGCAGCAGCGTGAGGCGGTCGCGCAGGTGCTCGATCCGCTCGAAGTTCTCCGTGCTGGCGCGGCGGACCATCCCCGCCACCTCGTAGCCCTTCGACAGGAGGAGTTCCGCCAGGTAGGAGCCGTCCTGGCCCGTGACGCCCGTGATCAGTGCGCGTTTCGACATCGAGGTCTCCCTTGCATTCAGGTCCCGCCGCTCATCCCGCTCATTCCCCGGCCCTCTTCCCTCATCCGTAGAACCCCTTCGCCGGCGCCGGGTCCCGCGCCGGCCGCGGCGCGGGCCCTTCCCACGCCTTCTGCAGGTGGCGGACGGCCTCCTGCAGGACTTCGACCGGCACGTCGCGCTCGGGCTCGATGACGCGCGGGACGTCGAGGCGCGCGAACTCGCGGAACGCGGCGAAGTCGATCATCCCGTGGGGCGGCAGGATGTGATCCGTCGCCGGCGGCTTCACGTCGTGCACGTGGAACCCGCCGATGTGCTCGCGCATCCGCTCGAGCAGGCGGAGATGGTTGATGAAGCCGAGGTTCTCGCGGATCTGTCCGTGGCCGAAGTCGTGCCAGTAGCGGATCCGGTCCGAGCCCAGCCCGGACAGCATCGCGGCGAGCTCCGTTTCCGCCGGTACCGCCTCCCACGAGGGGAGGTTCTCGATGCCGAGGCGCACCCCGCATTCGCGCAGGACCGGGTCGAGCAGGGCGAGGCCCTCGCGCAGCCACTCGAGGGGACGCGCCGCCTTGCGTTCGCGGACGCGCTGCGCGGCGTTCCACGTCCAGTACCACCACCACGAGCCCTCGCGCCCGCGCTCCGCCAGGTCGATGAGCGTCCGCGTGCGGTTTCGCATGCGGACGTAGCCGGCGTGCATCACGACGGCCTTCGCGCCGACCGACGCGGCGAACCGGATCGTCTTCGTGGTCTCCTCGACCGCCTTCCGGCGGACCGCCGGATCGGGCGACGCCAGCACCCACAGTTCCGGGTGCCCGCGCGGCACGCCCATCGGCACGGGGCAGTAGTTGTGGACGCTGACGACCTCGACCGCGCGCTCCGCGACGCGCTGCTCGATGCCCGGCGCCAGGTCGCGGCGCAGGTCGTAGCCGAGTTCGACGGCGCGGAAGCCCGCCGCGAGGATCTCGTCGATCATCGCCCCGCCGTCCCGGTGACGGCGCGAGTTCCATCTCGTGGATAACGCCAGGTTCATAAACGGGAAAACTCCCGGACCCGGGAGTTTTTCACCGATCCCCCGACCGGGGGCTCGCTTACGCCGAGCGGCTTCGCGCCCGCGCGGCCTTCCGCCGCTTCTGCTCCGAAGGCTTCTCGTAATGACGCCGCGCGCGAACCTCGCGCATGACGCCCTCGCGATCCAGCTTCTTCTTCAGGCGCCGCAGCGCCTTCTCGATCGTCTCGCCCTTCCGCACCTTCACTTCGGTCGACACGTGATACTCACCCCGCTTTCGCACCCGCTCCGCCGCCTGCCGGGCGGCTGAAACGAGCGGAAAGAGTAGCCCGCCCGGCGGCTCGCGTCAACGCTTCCCGCCCGCCGGGTGAGGGCGGGGGGGACGCATGACGCGGCGGGCGGGCGGATCGGATATGCAAACAGCTGGACTTCCAATGGTTGGAAGAGAACGGTCCGGAGGGTTCCAAGGGTCGGAAGCGGGATCGTGGGGCTACCGGATGCCCGGGGTGTCCGTGACCTCGCGGCTGAGGGACTGCGGGTGGAAGCGCTGCATGATGACGCGGCCCTCGGGATCGAGGAGGCTGACGGTGAGCCCGTGGAACTCGTCGCCCGAGTAGCTCCGGATGCTGCCGCGCGTCGAGGTCGAGACGGATTCGGAACGGTACAGCGAGATCCCCTTGAACTCCGCCGTGTAGGATTCGCCGCGGCCGATGCCGGGCAGCACGGACTGCTCGGAGCTGTGGTACTTCTTGCTGTTGTCGGTCAGCGAACGGCTGAAGTACTCGACCACCAGCCGGCTCCCCGGCGGCACCTCGCTGTTCCGGCCGCCGATGTTGATCCGGACCTGGTAGCCCACGGCGCCGTCCTGGCTCTTGGCAGAGGTCTTGGCGCCCTCGGACAGGCGCTCGCGGACGCGGGAGGTGTCCTCCGTGAGCCCGACGCTGATCGTGTAGCCCATCACCACCGCCACGTCCTCGTTGCCCGGGCCGTACATGCGCAGGATCCGGTCGCTCACCTCGACCCCGCTGCCCGTGTCCACGGCGACCGCGGCCTGGTTCGTCAGCGATCCGGGTCCCGCGAGGCTGCCGGCGACGGCCTTGCGGATGCGCGTGTTGGTCAGCAGGCCGTCGCGCTCCGCGTCGAGCGCCAGCAACATGTCCGGGTCCGCGCGCTCGGCCATCGACCGGCGCAGGATCGCCAGGTTCTGGACGTAGATGGCGGCCGCGCGCGTGACGCAGACATCGTTGCTGTACTGGGCCGCGCGCAGCGAGCGGAGGTGCTCCTCGGCGAGCAGCTTCAATTCCGCCGGCTCCGTGGCGGCCGTCGGGGCGGGGGGCGCGTGCCTGGCCTGGAACCTCCGGGCCTCGTCGTACACCGCCATCAGCTCGCGCAGCCGGCCGGCGTACTGCAGAAGGTACTGGAGCTGGCGGAGCCGGTCGGCGTAGGTCAGCTCGAGGCCCTGCATCAGCCGCTGCGTGGCGTCGTCGGAGGACTTCACCGCGGCCTCGTACTCGGCGCGGTAGACCTCGGCTTCCCGGGGGAGGTCCGGCCCGCGCTTGGTCGCGCCCAGCGCCGCGGCGGCCAGGCAGGCCGCCGCGAGCCATTGGATGGGCCGACGCGCGATCATGATCGCCCAGCATGCGAAACGGCGCGGACCTTGTCCACCCGTTTCGCCGCCTATTTCGCCTCCCCGTGATCCCGGACCCACGCATCGAGCAGCGAGCCCTCGCGCTTCGAGCGCTCCTCCATCGCCGTGAGAACCTCCGCCTGCGCCCGCGCCAGCTTGCGCTTCTGCGCCGGGGTGAGGATCGACCGCAGCGCCTCCGTCATCCGCGCGCGCTGCACCGCCAGCTCCTCCTCGGCCGCCGCGCTCGCCCGCGACGCCTCGCGGATCGCCGCCTCGTCGGGCGGCTCCGCGTAGGCCCGGCGGAAGACCTCGCGCTTCGCGGCCGACGCCGCCCTCAACGCCGCCGTCAGCGCCGGCTGGCGCTCGCCCAGGATCGCCGCGGACTTCTGCTTCTGCTCCGCCGTGAGCCCCAGATCGTCGGCCGGCGTCGCGGACTCCGCCGCGGGCGCGGCGGCGACGGCGCCCGCCAGGAACAGGCCTGCCAGGAACAGACGTGGACGGTGCTCGGTGTTCATTTCGCCGCCACCTTGCCCCCGTCGGAAGTCCGTGGCAAGCCTGCCCGTCCGCGATTTCCTTGCGGCGGTCCGCGCCCGCTTGTGCTATCACGCCCCGCATTCGATGAGCACCGTTCCGACCAGGGCCCTCGTTCTCGCCGCGGGACTGGGCACGCGCATGCGCCCGCTCAGCCTCGACCTGCCCAAGCCGCTCATGCCGTTCTGGGGCGCGCCGCCGCTCGGGCGCACGCTCCGGATGCTCCGCGCATGGGGCGTCACGGAGGCGGTCGTCAACGTCCACGCCGGCGCCGGCGAGATGCTCCGCTGGATCCTCGCGAATCCGGTCGACGGGCTTCGCGTGGACCTTTCGTTCGAGCCGGACGCCCTCGGCACCGGCGGCGCGCTGGTCCGCGCCCGCTGGTTCGTCGGCGACCGCCCGTTCTGGATCGTCAACGCCGACATCGCCTGCGCCCTCGATCCCGCCCCGCTGCGCGCCGCCCTCGCCGCGCGCTCGACGGTCGCCGCCGTCTGGGTCGATCCCGCCCGCGGCCCGCGCACCGTCGAGACCGCCCGCGGACGCGTCCGGTGCTTCCGCAGCGCCACGCCGGGCGCACCGGGCACCGCCACCTTCTGCGGCGTCCACCTCGTGCGCCCGGAGCTGCTCCGCTTCCTGCCGCTGCGCGAGGCGTTCGGCACCATCGTCGCCGCCTACGAGGCCGCCATGAACGCCGGCCGCCGCATCGCGGCCGTCGCGATCCCCGGCGCCTTCTGGGCCGACCTCGGCACCCCGCGCCAGATGGTCGAGGCCCATCGGGCGGCATTCGACAGCCAACAGCCAATAGCCAATAGCCAATACCGAACGTCCAACATCGAACATCGAACATCGAACATCGAACAGCCAACAGCCAACAGCCAACAGCCAACAACCAACATCCAACATCCAACGTCGAACATCGAACACCGAACATCCAACATCGAACATCGAACATCGAACATCGAACAGCCAACATCCAGCAGCCGGCAGCCAACAGCCGACAGCCAACGAGGAAAGGGAAGGGCCCGCCCCGGGGGCCGGCCGGATGCCGGATGCCCTCCGGTGGATGTTGGCCGTTGGATGGTGGACGTCGGATGCTGCTCCTCCCGTCGCCCCGCGTCGCTCGTCCGTCCGCCGTTCGCCGTCCGCGGTTTCGCCTCCATCGCGCCGGATGCCGTCCTCGGCCGCGGCGCCGTGATCGAGGACTCCATCGTGTGGCCCGGCGCACGCGTCGAACCCGGCGCGCGGCTGTGCGGCGCCATCGTCGGCCGCGGCGCCGTCGCGCGCGGCGTCGTCCGCGGACCGCTCGTCCGCGCGGACCTCGTCCTCGCCCCCGCCGAACGCGCGGCGGTCGGCCGGCGCCTCGGCGGGGACGTCTCCGCCGAGGCCTTCGAGCCCCGCGGATCGGACCGCACCTTCCTCCGCCTCCGCGGCTCCCGTCGCGGCGCGATGCTGATCCGCCACGGCCGCGAACGCCCCGAGAACGACCGCTACGCCGGCCACGCCCGCTTCCTCGCCGCCCTCGGCGTTCGCGTGCCCGCGCTGCTGGCCGATCGTCCCGCCGCGCGGTTCGTGCTGATGGAGGACCTCGGCGACCGGACCCTCGCGGATGTCATCGCCGGCGCGCCGGAGCCCCGCGTTGCCGCGGCCTACGTCCGGGTCGTCCTCGCGATGGCCCCCTGGCACGTCGCCGGCCTCGCCGCCGCGCGCCGCTCGGGGCTCGGCCTCGAGGAGCCCTTCGGCCCCGCCCTCTACGAGCGCGAGCACCGCCTGTTCCTCGACCAGTACCTGGCGGGCCGCCTGCCCGCCCCCGCGGCTCTCGTCGCCGCCGCGGCGCGGGACCTGGGGCGGGTGTCGTCGTGGCTCGCCGATGCCCCGCCCGTGCTGCTCCACCGCGACCTGCAGTCGAGCAACGTCCTCTGGACGCGCGGACGCCCCGCCTTCATCGACTTCCAGGGGATGCGGTCCGGTCCGGCGATGTACGACCTCGCCTCGCTGCTGTTCGATCCCTACGTCCGGGTGCCCGCCGCCGTGCGGACGCGCGCGCTCGACGCCTATGTCGCGGAGGTCGGAACGCGCCGGGCCCGGCCGGACGTCTTCCTGCCGGCCGCCGTGCAGCGCCTGACGCAGGCTCTCGGCGCCTACGCGCGCCTCGGCGCCATCCGCGGCGCGGAGCGCTTCCTGCGCCACATCCCGCCCGCGCTCGGCCTGCTCGAGGAGGCCCTCCGCGGCTGCCCCGCCGGACTCCCGGCCCTGGAGGCGATCGCCAGGTCGCGATCCTGAGGCGATGGAGGGCGCCGCTCCGTCGGCGCCGGTCCGCACCCGGGGCGCGCGCGTGACGCGGGGGGCGTCTCCCCGCTTCAGTTCCTGCGTGCCCGCACGCGGAAGTACGCGGCCGCCCCTCCAACGCTTCCCGTGTACGCATTCGCGGGCGGCTCGGTTGGGAGGTTCGACGCAATGCACGAGTACCCCGTGGTCGGGGCCGCGCTACGCTCGACGAAGTAAACGTGGTTCGAGGCCGAGGACCACCGCAGCGCCACCTGGTCGGCCGCGGCCGTGCCCGCCACCTGGATCTCGGGCATGTCGGCCGGCGCCTTCGGGTCCGCGAACTGGAAGTGGCGGATCGCCATGTCGTCGTTGTTCCCTTGGGGCACGGTGTTGTCGCCGTCGACCACCGCGCGCCCGATGGGCTCGTCCGACACAACCCCCAGGAAGGCGTAGCCGCCGGAAACGGCCGGCAGGGGGAACGGGCCGCCCAGGACCTGGCCGGAGGTTCCGTACACCGTCAGGCCCGGATCGTTCAATCCGGGCTCGTTGTCGCCCAGTTCGAACGCCAGCGCGCGCAGGGGCGGGCCGCCGAGGATCACGATCTCGCAGTCGTCGTCCTCGTAGTTGTCGATGTCGCCGATCGACAACGCATTCTCGTATCCCGCCCCGGGCGGGCTGGAGGGGCCGATCTCGTTGTCGTTGAACGTGAAGGTGGCGCCCGGCTCCAGCGTGGCGACGCGGAAGGACCGGGACAGCCCCGTCGTGGCGGCCAGGAAGGTCAGGTTGCTTCCGACGTCGATGTTGTTCGCCGTCGGCGCGGGGACTTCCTCCGCCATCCCCACGCCTGCGGCCGTGGTGGCCAGTATCTGCCGCCCCGTGACCACCGCCGCCCATTCGGTCTCGTTCGTGTAGACGTAGACCGCCGCCCCGGCGCGACTGCCGCCCGCAGCCCACGCCGCAGCCGCCAGCACTTCCAGCACCCGCCGGCACGCCGCCGGCCATCCCCGCATCGTCGCCTGCATGGCGCGCCTCCCAGCCGCCCCGCGGCAGGGCAAGTGTGGCGCGACAATCGACAGGGATCAAGACTCGAATGCGACGATCAGGGCTCCCGCGAGACCCGCAGCGACCGGACATTGATCGACTTCCAGGACGCCGCGTCGCGGGCCTTGAGGTTCAGGACCAGGTCCCCGGTCTCCTTCACCTCGACGGCGCCGAATCCGACGCCCTTGAACTCCGCCCAGTCGCCGGTCTTCGCGGGCTTCGCGGACAGCGTCCTGCCGGCGAACTCGACGACGCATTCCGCGCCGTCATGGACGGTCGCGAACTGGCCGCCGATCCTGTAGACGCCGGGCCGCTCGATCCTGAGCCGCCACGAGACCCACTCCGCCGGGAGGTCCCAGAAACCGATGTTGGCGTGGACGCCTTTCATCTCGACCTTGATCTTGTCGCCGTGAAGCTCGGCGTCGTCGGCGCGGAGGTTGAACGCGCCCTTGTCGTCGGCCAGGACGACCACCGGCGGCTCGACCACCGGCACGGGCCGGAGGTCCGCGCCCTCGATGCGCAGCGAGCACGTGTACTCCGACACCTTCGCCGCGGGCACCGTGACCGCGAGCCCCTCGTCGGTCTGCTTCCACGCCACCTCGCCCGCGTGGCCCAGCACGCCGACTTTCGTCACCCGGCCCGCCGCCGTGGCGAGGGAGCGGACGAGCAGGGTGCCGTCGGCCGGCCAGCCGAGCGCCGTTGCGTAGAGCGTCGCGCCCTTGGTCGTGAAGCGGATGTCCCGCGCGGAGTAGGCGAAGTCCTCCTTGAAGTGGCCGCCGCCGGCGCGGACGGGCCCCTCGCCGTAGACGTCCCACGGGCGCGTGCCGTAGATCGCCTCGCCGTGGACCGCGGTCCACGTCGCGAGATCCGCGAGCTGCTGCTCGACCTCGGGGTCGAGGGAGCCGTCGGGACGCTGCACGATGTTGAGGAGAAGGTTGCCGTTCTTGCTGACGATGTCGACGAGCATGTGGATGGTCCAGCTCACCGGGCGGAACTTCCAGTCGCGATTGTAGTACCAGTCGCCGATCGAGGTGTCCGTCTGCCACGGGTGCGGGTTGACGCCCTTCATGACGCCGCGCTCGAGATCCTGCACCCACCGCCCCTCGGACTCCTGCTTGCAGGTATAGATGATCTCGGGCTTGCCGCCGCGGCGGGCGGCGTCGGCGTTGTAGAGATGGGCGATCATGCTCAGGCCGCACTCGTTCTCGAACGGCACGCGGCCGTCGGTGTAGACGAGGTCCGGCTGGTAGCCGTCGACCAGCTCGCGGATGCGGTCGAACCACTGGCGGTGCCAGCGCGGATCCTTGCTGTACCAGCCCTTGTCGTCCGGCGCCGCCGCCGGGTGGTAGAGGTCCTGCCACTCCGGGTTCGCGCCGTCGTAGGGCACGCCGGCCTTCGGGCCGTCCTTGTCCGCGCCGTGGCTCGTCTGGAACCAGGTGAAGCTGGCGCCGAGGTGCTCGGAGACGCCGAACTTGAGGCCGTGCTTCTTCGCGGCCTTCTGCCAGTCGCCGACCACGTCGCGCTTCGGCCCCATTTCGACCGAGTTCCACCGGTGCAGCTTCGAGGCCCAGAGGTAGTAGTTGTCGTGGTGGGAGGCCATGCTGACGAAGTACCGCGCGCCCGCCTTCCTGTAGAGGGCCATCAGGCGGTCCGGATCCCACGTCTCGGCCTTCCACAGCGGGATGATGTCCTTGTAGCCGAACTCCGACGGATGGCCGTAGGTCTTGACGTGGTGCTCGTACTGGCTGCGCCGGGCGCCGGGGACGTACATGTTCTTCGCGTACCAGTCGCCGACCATCGGCACGGCCTGCGGTCCCCAGTGCGCCCAGATGCCGAACTTGGCGTCGCGGAACCAGTCGGGGCACGCGTAGCCCTTCAGCGAGTCCATGTCGCCCTTGAACGGCCCCGCCGCGATCGACCACGCCTGCGTCTCCGCCGCCGCGGCCGCACCCGCCATCCACGCCGCCAGCCCCGCCGCCCATCCGTGCATCCGGTTCATGCGCTCGCCTCCGCCGCGGGACCGTCCGCCCCGCGCCCCGCCAGTATGTCCGAACGCCCGCGCCCCGCCATGGCCCAGACTGGCCGCCGCATGCCGAAAATTGACTTCGCGGACGAGGGGCGGGGAAAGTGTCGGGTGGCCAGTGGCGAGTGTCGGGGCGGAGGAAGGCAACGGCGCGGTCGATTGATCCCCGACAGCTTCCTCCTTCTCTTTCAGGTTTCAGGTTTCCTCCCTCATCCCTTCCCCGTTGGTTGTTGTATCCGCACTTCGGTGTTCGATGTTGGATGTTCGATGTTCGGTGTTCTCCGAAAGGGTCGGGGGTCGAGGGGCGAGGGGGAAGGACGAGGGACGAGGGTCGAGGGACGAGGGGGCGTCTTCTTTCAGGTTTCAGGTTTCCGCCCTCATCCCTTCCTCGTTGGTTGTTGGCCGTTGTATCCGCACTTCGGTGTTCGATGTTGGATGTTCGGTGTTCGGTGTTCTCCGGAAGGGGCGAGGGTCGAGGGGCGAGGGGGGGGGAGTGTCGGGTGGCAAGTGGCGAGTGTCGGGCTTTTGCGCCAACGAGCAAGCCACAACAGGCCCGGACCGGGCCCTGGGCACCCCGCACGCCCCGGCCCGGGATATGCGACGCGTCGCATATCCTCGTAATGGAGGGGTTTTGCGCCACGATCCGACTCAGGCCAATCTCAACCCCAACCGCAGTCTCCACCAAGCCGGCGCTTGCGGCGAGCCCGCCAACCCTCTGGCGCGCAGCGCGAAACCTCAATCAAGAAGCCGCTTGAATCTCTCCGTCGGCAGGCGCAGCATCGTCTGCAAGATGAACGGATGGAGGACCGAGAAACCACGCCGGAGAGGTGCCGACCCGAGAAATGCGACTGGTCGTAGAATACACGTTCGCCGAGAAGGATGATGATGGAATATCGCTTTGCGACAGTCAGTGATCTTGACCGCCTCGCGGAGTGGAATCACCAACTCATCCGTGATGAAGGTCACAGGAACGCCATGACGGTGCCAGAACTGCGAGAGAGAATGCGTGCATGGATCAGTGGCGAGTACAAAGCCGTGATCTTCGGTCCGGAGGTTGACCCGGTCGCGTATGCTCTATTCAAGGAGACCGCGGCGGAGGTCTACCTCAGGCAACTGTTCGTGAGACGAGACAGGAGAAGTGAGGGAATTGGCCGGAAGTCCGTCGATATCCTGCGTGAACGAGTGTGGCCGCGGCAGAAGAGGTTGACGGTCGAGGTCCTGACGGCCAACACTCGGGCCGTGCGCTTCTGGCGCACTATTGGGTACAAGGACTACTCCCTCACGCTGGAGATCATGCCATAAAGAACCGGCGAACCATGAGGTTCACCGTATTCCTCACCCGCGGCGGGTTCGGAATCCGGTGACCTCCGACGTTGGGCTTAAGACAGATGACCAGGACACCTCCAAATTCAATTGAACCAAAGACTCGCCGAGCATGGAGAGCTTGGCTCCAGAAGAATTCAGACAGGGACAGGGGGTTGTGGCTAATCACGTACAAGAAGGCGTCTGGAAAACAGCAATTGACATTCGAACAGGCGGCGGAAGAGGCTCTGTGTTTCGGGTGGATCGACAGCAAGCCTGCCAAGTTGGATGATGAACGTTCCATGCTTTGGTTCGCACCGCGTAAAGCAGGCACAGGTTGGTCCGCGCTCAACAAGAAACGCGTTGCTCAAATGATCGCCCAAGGGCACATGACCCCAGCCGGACTAGCGAAAATAGAAACGGCAAAGCAGGACGGATCGTGGACACAGTTGGATGCGGTAGAACGTCTTGATATTCCCACGGATCTGGCCGAGGCGATGGTTCGTTACCCCGAGTCGAGGCGCAATTTCGAGGCATTTCCGAGATCGGTGAAGCGCGGGATACTGGAATGGATTGTGAAGGCCAAGCGACCAGAAACACGAAGAGGCAGAGTTGAGGAGACGGCGGAATTGGCGATGAAGAATCTACGAGCCAATCAGTGGAGACAATGAAAGCCCAACCATCGCCTCCACCGTATTCCTCACCCGCAGCGGGTTCGGAATCCGGTGAGGCGTGACGTTAGGCCAACGAAAGGGATAGTAAATGGAATCCTTCTCAATGCTCGTATCGATTGTTTTCATGGTGCTCTTCATCCCGCTGCTTGCCGTCCAGCAGCGGCATGGCCATCTTGACTATGGCGTTTACGCGCATCTGCAGATTCCTGTGATCATCTGTGTTCTTTTCGGCGTCTGCTGGTGGCTGCACAAGAAGGCGTCGAAAGCGTCCCTGTATTTCGTCCTTGTTCCGCTCGCCTACGTCGTTTCCACCGCCACAACGAACATAGTCGGCGAGAGGTGTCTCCAGGTAGATCACTCCAAGGATTTGCCCATCAGACAACGGCTCGTGGACTACAGCCCCCCAAACACACCGCCTACCAAGTCGCAGATTCTGGTTGATCTCGGTCAGCCTTTGGGCGACGCCATTCTCGCATCTACGAACGTCAATGTGCCCGAAGAGGTGATGGTAAGCGTACGCTACGCCCCGGCAAGGTCAGAAGTTCTCGTCTACGAGGAAACGGCTCGTAACGGCCTGCATTTTACGTATTTCATCTTCATCGATCCCAACACGGGCAGAAAAGGGTTCCACGTAGAGGTGCCGGGCATCTTGAGAGAGGACCAATGGCCAAGGCAGGCGCTACGTTGATGCTCTGTTCAGAAGACTGAAGGCCTAACAACCGGCGGCACCATACGTCGCTAACGCGCCGCTGGTGCGCCGTGACGTCAGGCGTCGCTCGCGCATCCATGGAACTCAAGAGCAAACAGCACCAGGAATGAAAGCCAAACCCCCC
>VGWF01000032.1 GCA_016873715.1 Lentisphaerota bacterium
CCCCGTCGCCGCTCCCGCCGCGATCGCCAGCCCCGCCGCCATCGTCGTCCATCGTTTCATGCGCAGTCCCCTTCGACTTGTACAATCACCATAGCAGCCCGGCGCGCCGTCGGCGAGACCGGCGGCGGAGGGTGTCGGGGCCGGCGCTTCCGATCATGCGCACCGATGACGAAGTGTCCCGCGGTGGCTCGCCCCTCCAGGACCTGCTTCCATTGTCCCTGCCCAGACGTCCATCCCCATTCGGATGTCATCCTCCGGGCCGGCCCTCAGCCCCTCGACCCTCGCCCCTCTCATGTGCTGGAGGGCCGAGCTATGCGAGGCCGGGGAGGGCGTCACGAGGGTCTGCTTTCGGGCTCGCGGTAGCTCGCCCCTCCAAGACCTGCTTCCATTGTCCCTGCCCATGGCGTCCATCCCCATTGGGATGACATCCTCCGGGCCGGCCCTCGCCCCTCGACCCTCGCCCCTCTCCTGTGCTGGAGGGCCGAGCTATGCGAGGCCGGAGAGGGCGTCACTCCACGGAATCTCGCGTTCGCCTCCGCCCTCAACCCTGCTGCGTCAGCGCCGCCGGGGCGCGCGGGCGGCCTCGGCCTCCGCGATGGAGGCGAGGCTGAGCTTCATGTCCTTCAGGCGCCCGTTCTGGATTCCGTAGATCCAGCCGTGAACGGTGAGGGCTTGGCCGCGCGACCACGCGTCGCGGACGATTGTCGTGCCGGCGACGTGCTGCACCTGCTCGCGGACGTTGATCTCGCAGAGGCGGTCCACGCGGGCGGCGTGGTCGGCAATGCCCGCCAGTTCGCGGCGGTGCCGTTCCCGCATCTGGCGGATCGGGTGGAGCCAGTTGTCGATCAGCCCGTGGGCCGCATGGTCCAGCGCCGCCTTCACGCCGCCGCAGGCGTAGTGGCCGCAGACGATGACGTGGCGCACCCGGAGCACGTCGACAGCGTATTGGAGCACCGCGAGGCAGTTGACGTCGGTGTGAATGACCTGGTTCGCGACGTTGCGGTGGACGAACAACTCGCCCGGCAGGAGCCCGACGATGGCCTCGGCCGGCACGCGGCTGTCGGCGCAGCCGATCCAGAGGAACTGCGGCGTCTGCTTGTGCACGAGGCGCGTGAAGAAGTCGGGCGTCCGGCGGACCGCCTTCGCCGCCCACCGCCGGTTGTTCTCGAACAGCGTCTTCACGGTCTTCATGGTCCGGCCCTCGAATGTGTCGCCATCGCCCAGATTCGCGCCTACGATACGTGGGTTTCCGCAAATGGCCAGCCGGATGTCGGCGGGCCCGGGAGGATTCGGCATGAAGCGACGGATGGGGATCGGCGCGGTGGCGGGGGTGCTGGCGCTGGCCGGAGGCGCCGCGGCGGCGGAGCGGCTGAACGTTCTCTTCCTGGCGTCGGACGACATGCGGCCGCAGCTCGGCTGCTACGGCGATCCGCTGGTGAAGTCGCCGAACCTCGACCGGCTGGCCGCGCGCGGGCGGCTCTTCGAGCGGGCCTACTGCCAGCAGGCGCTCTGCTCGCCGTCGCGCATCTCGCTGCTGTCGGGACGGCGGATCTCGACGACGAAGATCGACCAGATCGGGCCGACGCTCCGCAGCACGATGCCGGACATCGTGACGCTCCCGCAGATGTTCAAGAACGCCGGCTGGCATGCGCGCAGCCTGGGCAAGATCTACCACGTCGGCATCGACGACCCGGCGTCGTGGAACGAGCCGCCGTGGCACTCGAAGGCGCCGCGCTACGGGCCGGCGGGGATGGAGCGCGTGAAGGCGCGTGCCGCGGAGATGAAGGCGAAGGGCATCCCGATCGAGGAGAAGGGGCCGAACCGTCCGTCGTTCGGCGGCCCGGCGTTCGAGGGGCCGGACGTGGCCGACGAGGCTCTGCTCGACGGGGACACCGCGCGCCAGGCGCTGGAGGCCCTGCGCGCGCTGGCGAAGACGCCGGACCGCCCGTTCTTCCTCGCCGTCGGCTTCGCCAACCCGCACGTGCCGTGGGTCGCGCCGAAGCGCTACTGGGACCTCTACCGTCCGGAGGACATCCGGATTCCCACCAACAACTTCGTCCCCCGCGGCGCGCCGGTGTTCGCCGCGAAGTCGGGGCAGGATTTCCTCTGGTACGGCAACATCCCGAAGGACCGGGTCATCACGCCGGAGTTCGGCCGGCAGTGCCTGCACGGCTACTTCGCGGCGATCAGCTACGTCGACGCGCAGATCGGCCTCCTGCTCGGCGAGCTCGACCGGCTCGGCCTCCGCGAGAAGACGATCGTCGTGTTCTGGGGCGACCACGGCTACTACATGGGCGAGCACGGCTGGTGGGGCAGCAAGCACAACAACTACGAGGGCGCGACGCGCGTGCCGCTGATGATCGCCGCGCCGGGCATGAAGTCCGCCGGCAGGCCGACCCCGGCCGTGGTCGAGTTCATCGACATCTTCCCGACGCTCGCCGACCTCGCCGGGCTGGCCGCGCCGGCGGGCATCGAGGGGCGAAGCCTGCGGTCGCTGCTGGACGATCCGTCCGCGCCGTGGAAGGCGGGCGCGGTCAGCCAGTACCGGATGGGCGGGAACTTCGGCACGGCCCTCCGCACGGACCGCCACCGCTACGTCGAATGGGTCGACAAGCAGGGGGCCGTCGCCGGCCGCGAACTGTACGACCACGCGACCGACCCGGGGGAGAACGTCAACGTCCTCGACGGCGCGCCGGCGGACCTCGTGCGGGGCCTTGCGGAGCAGCTCGGCGCGGTCCTGCGGCAGCCGGCGCGGACGCCGTGAGCCGTCGCCCCTCAGCCGCGGCGGAGTGAGGCGTCCGGCCCGGGCGGTCGCGCGACCGCGGGAAGGCGATCTGCAGGCTTGACAGGCCCGGCTCGGACCCTACCCTTGTGCCGTCCGGACGCCCGTATTCGAAGGGGCCGGACAGGGTGCGTCGGGAGGCCGTGCGCCGGGAGGGGGGCATGAGAGCTGTCGCATGGGCGGCGTCGGGGCTTGTCATGGCAACCGGCGCGTGCGCGCAGTTGCTGTCGTTCTCCGCGGCGGAGGAACTCGACACGGAATGGCGGTTCTGGAACGCCTACAACAGCGGCATTCCGGCCCCGCCGGAGCAGTTCGGCAACCCGAGCGCGTCGAACCTGAAGGCCCAGACGGGGCGCACAAGTCTCTCCGACGCCGCCTCGCCGTACGGTGGGGCGGCGGTGGTCCGAAGCCAGATCACGGCCGATGCGGATCTCAAGGCCTACGCGCGCGCGGAGACCACGGGGCAGCTGGTCACCGGGCGGATGTGGAGCGCCGCCTCGGGCCGGAGCGCCTCCGGCTGGCGGGCCACGTCGGGGACCTTGCCCGGCGGGCAGCCTTTCGCGGGCGCCTTCAACTTCTCCTTCGAGGGTGACCTGACCATCCAGCCGTCGAGCACGGTCTTCCTCGATTTTGCGTCGGTCTCCGTGGGGTTCCGCGTGTACTACCCGGAGGCGGTCGAGGGCACCCCCGGGGCGAGCTACTCGGGCCTCTCCGTGCTGAACCACAACGGGCTGGTCCAGGAGTTCGATTCGCAGGGAGGGTACTACGATATCCACACCGGGGTGCAGACCGGTGTGTTCGCCGTGACGGTGTCCAGCACGGCGATCGCGAACGGATGGCACGTGAGCGTGGCGGGTTCCCTTCCGGTCGGCGGCGTGATCGGCGGTTTCAATGCCGTCGACTACTCGCTGGACGTGTATGCCTCCGCCCATGGCGACGCCGGCGTTTCCGTCGCGGACTTCGAGAACACGGGGAGCTTCAGTTTCACCGGGCCGGGCGACATCGTCTTCGAGCCCGGTGCCGTGCCGGAGCCCTCCGCCGCCCTCCTGCTTGCCCTGGGCGGGCTGGCCGCCTTGTCCTTCCGCCGCCGGCACCGCGCACGCCGCTGAACGCCCCTCCGGCCGGGCGCGGGGCGGTTGCCGCCCGCGACGATTGCTGGCATAACTTCCCGGCTGTGATGGCGCGCTGCGTTTCGAGTCTGGTTCCGCACGGGGCCGGCCGGCTGGCCGCGGTCGTTGCGCTTGCCTGGGCCGTGACGGCGGCGCGGGCGGGCGAGCCTTCGCCGGCGGACGAGGTCGCCGCGCTGCGGGCCGCGGTGACCGACCTGGCGGCGTCGTTCGGGGACCGCTACCCCGGCGCGGCCGGTTATCTCGGGCGGATCGATGCCGTCGCGGGACGGCTGGGCGCCGGCGACGCGGCGGCCCGCGCGGAGTTCGACGCCCTGCGGCGCGAGGCGCTGATCGCCAATCCCCTGGTGAGCGGGCGCCCGATTCTCTTCGTCGTGCGCAGTCAGTTTGCGAAGGGCCATCACAACACCGAGACCTTCTTCCCCGCGGCGCAGCACGAGTTCAACAGCGGGCGGTTCTCGCCCGGCGGGGCGCTCAAGGCGATCGACCTCGCCCGCGGCGGCGCGGTGCGGACGCTGATCGACCTGCCCGAGGGCGTCGTGCGCGACCCGGACGTGAGCTTCGACGGCACGCGCGTGCTCGTGTCGCTGCGGCGGACGCCGGCCGACAGCTACCACGTCTGGGAGGTCGGCGCGGACGGAACGGGGCTGCGGCAGCTCACCACCGCGGCGGACGTGGACGACCTCGACCCGCTGTACCTGCCCGACGGCGGCATCGCCTTCAGTTCCACCCGCGAGCCGAAGTACTGCATGTGCAACCGGCACATCATGGCGAACCTCTACCGGATGCACGCGGACGGCTCGAACATCCGCCAGATCGGCAAGAGCACGCTCTTCGAGGGCCACGGCGCGCTGCTGCCGGACGGCCGCATCCTCTACGACCGTTGGGAGTACGTCGACCGCAACTTCGGGGACGCGCAGGGGCTCTGGACCGTCCATCCCGACGGCACGGGCCACGCGCTCTACTGGGGCAACAACACGGCCTCGCCCGGCGCCGTGCTCGAAGGCCGCGCCGTGCCGGACTCGGACCTCTTCCTCGCGACCTTCAGCTCGTGCCACGACCGGCCGTGGGGCGCGCTGGCGCTCGTCGACCGCCGCCGCGGACTCGAGGGCGCCGGGCCGGTGGTGCGCACGTGGCCCGCGAGCGCGACCCGGCTCATCAGCGAGGAGGGCTGGTCGCTCTTCGACCGGTTCGCATCGGTGAAGCCGAAGTACGAGGATCCGTATCCGCTCGGCGCCCGCCACTTCCTCTGCGCGCGGATGACCGGCGAGGGCGAGGCGATGGGGCTCTTCCTGCTCGACGTGTTCGGCAACGAGATCCTGCTGCACGCGGAGGCGCCGGGCTGCTTCGATCCGATGCCGCTGGCCGCGCGCCCGCGTCCTCCCGCGATCCCCGCGCGCCGCGACGACCGCGGGCCCGCGGAGGGCTCCTTCTACGTCGCGGACGTCTACGCGGGCACGCACATGCAGGGCGTCGAGCCCGGGTCGGTGAAGTGGCTGCGCGTGGTCGAATCGCCGGAGAAGCGGCAGTGGACCGCGCCGACCTGGGGCGGGCAGGGCATCGAGGGGCCGGCAATGAACTGGCACGACTTCGCGAACAAGCGGATCCTCGGGACGGTCCCCGTCGCCGCGGACGGTTCGGCGTGGTTCGCGGTTCCCTCGGAGCGCTTCGTGTACTTCCAGCTCCTCGACGCCGACGGCAGGATGGTGCAGTCGATGCGCAGCGGGACGATCGTCCAGCCGGGCGAGACCGCCGGCTGCATCGGCTGCCACGACGACCGGTCGATGGCCGCCCCGGTCGGCTCCTACGTGCGGCATCCCGGCCGCGGCGGGCCGGCGCGCCTGCAGCCCTGGCGCGGGCCGGAACGGCTCTTCAACTACCGTGCCGAGGTGCAGCCGGTGTGGGACGACCACTGCGTCCGCTGCCACGACTTCGGCAAGCCCGCGGGGGAGAAGCTGATCCTCGCGGGCGATCGCGATCTCGCGTTCAACGCCTCGTACATCGATCTCTGGCGTCGGGGCGCGATCCGCGCGATCGGTGCGGGTCCCGCGCCGGTCCAGCCGGCACGGTCGTGGGGCTCCCACGCGAGCCGGCTCGTGGAGGTGCTCCGCAAGGGGCATGCGGGCGTCCGGCTGACGCCGGAGGACTGGGACCGCATCGTCACCTGGATCGACCTCAACGCCCCGTACTACCCGAGCTACGCCAGCGCCCACCCGGAGAACCCGGCGGGGCGGTCGCCCCTGGATTCGAAGCAGGTGGAGCGGCTGGAGACGCTGACCGGCGTCCCGCTGCGGAAGATGCTCTCGCACGGGGGCAGCAAGGGGCCGCAGATCGCGTTCGAGCGGCCGGACCTCAGCCCGTGTCTCGCGGCCCTCGCGGCCGACGATCCGCGCCGTGCCGAGGCGCTGGCGATCGTCCGCGCCGGCGCCGCCGAGTTCGCGCGGAACCCGGAGCCGGATGCCGACGGCTTCCGGCCCTGCCCGGTCGACGCATGGCGCGAGGAGAAGTACGCGGCGCGGCAGGCCGACCTCGACCGTCACCGCTCCGCCATCGCGGCCGGCGGGTCGCACACGGACGGCGGGGGAGGCGGCGAGTGAGCGCAGCCCGGGCCCTGGGTGCGGCGACGTGGGCCGCGGCGGCCCTCGCGGGTGCGATCGCCCCGCCGGCGCGGCCGGCGGAGCCATCCACCGGCATCGTGCATTCGGCCCACGTTCCGGAGGGCTACACGCTCGACTGGCACGACGAGTTCGACGGCCCCCTCGACACCGCGAAATGGGCGCACTTCCTTGCCGACCGCCCGCGCGGATGGCTGAGGCTTTCGCGCGACGCGGTGTCGAACGCCGCGCCCGGCATCCTCCTGCTCACGGCCTCCGACACGGAGGAGGGACCCGTCTCGGCGTGGATCACGACGCAGCCCTCCTACCGGCGGACGCGCGGCTATTTCGAGATCCGCGCCCGTCCGCAGACCGCCGCCGGATTGCGCGGCGCCTTCTGGCTTCTCGCGGCGACGATCGGCACGCCGGCCGCCAGCCCGTGGCATGCAGGCGCCGAGATCGACGTCTTCTCCTACGCGGGCGACGCCGAACGGGACCGGGCGCTGTCGCAGGGCGTCTTCTGGGAGTCCTACGCGGGCACGCCCATCGTCCGCACGAACGAGGCCGGCCAGGTCCGCCTCCTCTCCAATGCACCGCCCCAGCGCGTCGCGGGCACCCTGGTGGACGCCGCGCTAGCGGGGGTCACGAACGCCCTTCCGAGCGCCGCGTTCCACGTCTTCGGCCTGCGCTGGACGGAGCGGGAGTACGTGTTTACCCTCGATGGCCACGAGACGTTCCGCACGAGCCAGGGCGTCTCGCAGGTTCCCCAGTTCCTGTGTCTCTCGCTGCTCCCGCCGGCGGGGGTGGCCGAGCGTCCGCGCGACGTCCAGCTTCCGGCTTCGCTTCGGGTGGACTACGTCCGCGTGTACGCCCCGCCGCCCGGCACGAACGCCCCGGCCCCCGCGTCCGCGGCGGCGCCCGACGCGGCCGCAGCGGCCCCGTCGCCATGACCGCAGCCCCGGCCCCCGTGACCGTTCTGATCGTCGGCGCCGGCGATCGCGGCGGCGTCTACGCACGATGTGCGGCGGCCCGGCCGGATCGCGCCCGCGTCGTAGCCGTCGCCGAGCCGCGCGCCTTCCAGCGCGAGGCGATGGCGCGCGCGCACGGGATCGCGCCGGACCGCGTCTTCCGCTGCTGGAGCGGGGCGGCCGCGCGGCCCCGCATGGCCGATGCGGTCGTGATCGCGACGCCCGACGCCCTCCACGAGGCGCCTGCGATCGCCTTCGCCCGCCTCGGCTACTCCATCCTGCTCGAGAAGCCGATGGCGCCGACCGGGCCGGCCTGCCGCCGGATCCGCGACGCCGTGGCGCGGGGAGGGAATGTCTTCGCCGTCGGCCACGTCCTGCGGTACACGGCCTACACCCGCGCGGTGAAGGAGGTCGTCGCGTCCGGCGTCCTCGGCGACGTGGTCAGCGTGCAGCATCTCGAACCCGTCGGCTACTGGCACCAGGCCCACTCCTTCGTCCGCGGCAACTGGCGCAACGAGGCGGAGTCGACCTTCATGCTGATGTCGAAGTCGTGCCACGATCTCGACTGGATCCGCCACGTCGTCGGGCGCCGCTGCCGCCGGGTCTCCTCGTTCGGCTCGCTCCTGCATTTCCGCCGTGGGCAGCGCCCGGCGGGCGCGGCGGACCGCTGCGTCGACTGCCCGGTCGCGCGGACCTGCGCCTACGACGCCGCGCGGCTCTACCGCGGCCTGCTCCGGCGCGGCGTGCGCGGCTGGCCCGTCAACGTGATGGCGCCGGAGGCGACGCCGGCGGCCGTCCGCCGCGCGCTTCGCGAGGGGCCGTACGGACGCTGCGTCTACGCCTGCGACAACGACGTCGTCGACCACCAGGTCGTCGCCATGGAGTTCGAGGGCGGGCCGACCGCGACCTTCACGATGACCGCGTTCACGTCGATGAAGTACGACCGCACCACGCGGATCTTCGGCACGCGCGGAGAGCTCGTCGGCGACAGCCGCACGATCCGGTGGACCGACTTCCGCACGGGCCGCGAGCGGGTCGTCGACCCCTCGCGTCGCGCCGGCCGTCGCGCGGGCGCGGGCCACGGCGGGGGCGACGGCGGGCTCTTCGACGCCTTCCTCCGTGCCGTCGCCACCGGCGATCGCTCCGCCATCCTCTCCGGCCCCGACGAGACCCTCGAAACGCACCGCATCGTCTTCGCCGCCGAACGCGCGCGCCGGACCGGCCGCGTCGTGCGCGTGACCTGAGGGCCGCCCGCCCGGCCATCGCACGCGAAAGATCGGCGGTGGCCCCGCAAGTCATCACGCTCCGCGTGATGACCATCCGGATTGCGGAGATGTCCTCACGCGGAGCGTGAGGACTACGTTGGCACCCGCCCCCGGCCGCCGCATGCGTGACTTTCCCGGGTTTCCTCCGTAGGATGCCGGGAAATCCGGCCGACCGGGCCGGCGGGGTGCCATGCCGCATCGTACGTTCAACGTCCGCGAGGCCGCGGAGTACCTCCACGTCACGGAGGCCGAGGTCGACGAACTCGTGCGCGCCGGCGAGATCCCGTTCGAATCGCTGGGCAGCCGGGTCGTCTTCCGGCGGAGGGATATCGATGCCTGGGCCTCGTGCCGGGTGCTCGGCCTCGAATGCGACGGGCTGGACGACTTCCACCGGAAGACCACCGCGAAGTACCACGATCTCTCGAAGCAGCGGGCCATCATTCCCGAACTGATGCAGATCCGCTACATCGAGCCCGCACTTGCGGCGCGGACGCGCGCCTCGCTGATCCGCGAGATGGCCGGCCTCGCATCGGCGACCGGCCTCGTCGCGCAGCCGGATGACCTCCGCGTGAGCCTCGAGGCCCGCGAACGCATGGCCTCGACGGCGCTGCCCGGCGGCGTCGCCATGCTGCATCCCGAGCACCACGATCCGTACATGTTCGACGATTCGTTCATCGTCCTCGCCCGGACCGTGCAGGCCCTGCCGTTCGGCTCGCCGGACGGGCTCACGACGGATGTCTACTTCCTGATCGCCAGCCAGGACGACCGGATCCACCTGCACCTGCTCGCGCGGCTCTGTGCGATCTGCCACAAGACCGACGCGCTCGACCGCCTGCGCGCCGCGGAGGACGCCGCCGGGATGTTCGAGATCCTCCTCGCCTCGGAGGAGGAGATCCTCCGCGGGATGTGAGCCTCAGAACCGCGAGTCGATCGCGACCACGAAGTTCCGTCCGGGCTCGTTCACGCCCGAGCCGTGGACGCGGTAGTCCGCGCCGGTGACGTTCTCGACCGCGAGGGTGATGTGGGTGTCGTCGAGGACGCGCACGCCGCCGCGCACCGCGCCGACCGCGTAGCCGGGCGTGCCGCCGGGCGGGACGCGCTGCGTGTCGCGACGGTCCTCGGCGGACAGCCGGTCCGCGTCGTCGGCGCCGCGCACCGCGACCTCGGCCCACCACCGGGTTCCCGCGGGCTGCCAGCGCATCGCGACCTCGGCGGTCAGCGGCATCAGGCGCGTCATGCCGTCACGCACGAGTTCGGGCTCGGAGGTCGGATAGGTGTCGACCTCGCCGTCCATGTAGGCGCCGATCGCGCGGAGCGACCAGTCCGCGAGGAACCGGTATTCCCCTGCAAGCTCCAGGCCCTGGACCCATCCCTCGCCGGAGTTCCGCTTGGTCACCTCGCGCGCGTCGTCGATCGTCCGCCCCGTCGGCGCGCGGACGATCAGGTCATCGATCAGCGTGCGGTAGACCGCGGCCTGCGCGGAGACCTTCCCGGTGCGCAGCTTCACGCCCGCCTCGAGGGAGACGAACCGCTCGGGATCCAGGTCCGTGACCGGCGTCTCGATCTCGCCGCTGCGGGCGATGTCGAGGCGGGTCAGGTCGGAGAGGTTCGGGGCGCGGAAGCCCTGCGAGGCGCCGGCGAAGGCCACGACCCGTTCCTCCGTGTCGAGGGCCAGCGAGGCGCGCAGCGAGCCGACGACCGCGTCCCAGTCGCCTTCCACGCTCATGACATCGCCGGAGACCGGATCCTGAACGCGCTCGGCCTCGGCGCGGCAGTAGGTGTAGCGGACGCCGGGGATGATCTGCAGACGGCCGGCGGCAAGCGGGACGATGTCCTGCACGTAGGCGCCGAGCATGTCGTAGGCGGCGTCGTCGCCCACCGGCCCCTGGATGTCGCGCCGGCTCACGCTGCCGTCGGCGCGCAGGCGGTCGCCGGTGGAATCGACGAGATCGCGCGAGTACTCGGCGCCGTAGACCCAGCGGCCGAAGTCGGTGTCCGACTCGAACTGCAGCGAGGCGCCCCACGTGACGACGTCGAAGCCCTTCCGGCTCGCGCTGTCGTCCTCCTTGACGCGGTATTCGTCCTCGGCCTGGCTGTGGCGGAACACCGTCAGCCGCACGTCGTCGACGAACGAGCCGGGTTCCTTCGCCGCGAGGGTCGCCCACGTGAGATCGCGGGCCTGGTCGTAGGAGAGGACCTTGTCCGTGCCGTGCGCGAGGCCCTCCCAGTCGATCCCGTGGACCGTGCGGTGCGTCCGCCACGCATCGTTCTGGCGGACGGTCTGGTGGCCGAGGGTCAGCATGCCGCGGTCGCCGAGTTCGCGGGTAATCATCGCGTCGGCATCCCACTCGTCGTAGCCGGTGTGGGGCTGGTCGCCGACCTCGTCGCCGCCCTCGACGTCGCCGTAGTCCTTCATCGTGAGCCCCACGACGAAGCCGGTGCGGTCATCGACGCGGCCGCCGGCCTGGAGGCGCCCGGTGTGGGAGTCCTCGGCGGATGCGTAGCGGTAGTAGGCGCGCCCGGTCAGGTCCGGCCCGCCGGCGGGCGGGGGCTGGACCGGCAGCGCGTTGACCGTGCCGCCGATCGCGTCGCTGCCGTACAGGACCGACGAGGGCCCCATCACGACCTCCATCCCGCGGAGCGAGAGGGGGTCGACCGTGTTCCAGTACTGGTTCGGCCCGTCGCGGAAGACGGAGTTGTTGAGCCGGATGCCGTCGACCAGCATCAGGGTCCGGAACCCGGTGAACCCGCGAAGGAAGGGGGAGCCCTGGCCCTGCGAGGTCTTCTGGATCATCGCCGACGGGACGCCCTGCAATGCGTCCGGCGTCGTGCGGCGGGCCCGCCGCGCACTCAACTCGAGCCCGTCGATCGCGTGGACCGTCGCCGGCGTGGTCAGCGGATCCGTCGCCAGCCGCGTCGCCGTCACCACGATCTCGCCCGGCGCGTTCGTGGCCGCCGGCGCCTGTGCCCCGGCCGCCCACGCTCCGACCGCCATCCCCGTCACGAGCGCCCCCGCCACCCCGTGTCTCATGCCTGCTCCCCTTTCGTACGGCCGTCCCGGATACCCTGGCGCGCGTCCCTCCCGTCAGCGCACCTTCATCACATTCCGACAACGGTCGGGAGTTGGACGCGGAATCCGCGTCGGCCGTGCCTTGCCGTGACGGTCCCGGGTATGGCAGTCTGAGTCGCGGACACGGAGGGCACGATCGCCGGGGTCGCATCCGCGGGAGATGCCGCCGTCGAAGGGGAAACGGCCGGGAGGAGAGGCGTGGGGATTTCATGAGCGACAGGCACGGAGGGCATCCGGGACCCGCGGCCCCATCGACCGCCTTCCGGCAGGGTGCCGGGGGTCTCCGGACATGAACTACTACTACGCCGGCGGGGACGGGCAGCCGGTCGGCCCGCTCACGGCCGGGCAGATGCAGGACCTGTATCGCACCGGCACGATCGACGACACCACGTGGGTGATCGAGGAGGGCGCCGCGGACTGGAAACCCTACGCGGCGGCCGTTCCTTCCGTGGAGGACGACCCGGCGCCCCCGCCGGCCGGGCCGGAGTGCCGTCACTGTCTCGCCGGGAATCCTCCCGGGGCGCGGTTCTGCGAGTCGTGTGGCGAGCCCCTCGACGAGGCCGCCGGGGCCGTGCTCCCGCCGGCGGCGGATGCGGAGCCGGAGGATCCCCCGCCGCCCGCCGCGCCGACGGTCGGGCTGTCGAAGCATGCGTTCCTCAGCCACTCCTCCCGGGATCACGACGTTGCCCTGCAGATCTGCGAGATCCTGGAGAGCCGCGGCGTGAGCTGCTGGATCGCCCCGCGCGACATCGACCCCGGCACGCCCTACGACGAGGAGATCATCCGCGGCATCGAGAGCTCGCAGACGTTCATCCTCCTGCTCTCGGGCTCGTCCAACGAATCGCAGCACGTCAAGCGCGAGCTGATGCGCGCCCTGCGCGCGAGCCATCCCATCTACCCGATCCGCATCCAGAAGGTCGAGCCGGGGCCGAAGCTTGAGTACCTGCTCGAGGGCATCCACTGGGTCGATGCCTGGGCCCCGCCGCTCGAGGAGCACCTCGACCGGCTGGCGGAACTGATCCTCACCGCCGGACCCGACGCCAAGGGCCACCGCGCGCCGGCGGGCCGCAAGTTCGGCGTCGGTCCGCTCTGGAGGGTGCGGCGCGGCTGGCGCATCGCGGGCGGCATCGCGGTGACGCTGTCCCTGCTTGCCGTCGCCTGGGCCGCCATGACCTGGAGGACCGGCATCATCTCCGGCATCGTCGACTACGTGACGCGGCAGATGGAGTCGCGGCTGGGCGCCGTGGGGGAGCGCGAAGCGCCGCGGACGACGAAGCCGGCGGACGACGACCCGCCGGCGGCGACAGGCGGCTCGGGCCGCTATGCGGCCCTCGTCGCCGAGGGCGCCGAGGCGGCGGCCGCCCGTCGGTGGCAGGATGCCATCAACGCCTACGAGGCGGCCGTGGCGCTGTCCAACCAATTCGAGACGGCGATGGCGCTCGACCGGGCAAAGAACGCCCTCCGGGGTGAGCGGGAGACCGCCGTTGCATACGCCCGCGCCATCGCCGCGGGAGAGCTGTCGGAGAAGAAGGGCGACTTCCGCGAGGCCCAGCGGGACTACGAGGGAGCGGCGCGCAGCGCGCAGAGCGACGCGGACCGGGCGCAGGCGTTGGACAAGGCCCGCCGCGCGGGGGAGAGCATAGCGCTCCAAGCCCGGCGGGAGGACGTGGATCGGATCCTCCGGGCCGCGGTCGAGTTCGAAGGCCAGAAGGACTGGGACCGCTGTTCGGAGGAGTGCGGGAAGGCCCTGGCCGCGGCTCCCGACGAACCCTCGACCAATCGCGTCCTGGAGTTGCAGAAACGTCTCGCGTCCGCGATGGCCGAGGAGGTCAAGAACCGGCGGCCGGTGGAACAGACGTTCCAGATCGGATGCATGTCGAAATCCGGGGCTCCGCGGAAGTACCCTGCCAGCGGGCAAGTCCGTGACGTTTCGGGAGAGGTGCTGGGCGAACTCGCCATCGAGATCGAGTTCTTCGGGACGACAGCCAAGATGTTCTTCACCCGTGCCAAGCGGAACAGCCGCGCGGATCTCTGCACATTCCGGAACGACGATGCGGTGGGCCTGGTTCGTGTTGCCGAGGTGGATGGCGTGTCCTTCTCGTTCCGAATCACGGAGCTGAAGAACGGGTTGGCAGAGAGGATCGAGACCTTGGCGATCCAAGTGACGGCGAAGCGATAGGCAGGGAGACGGCCATGGACATCCGATTCACCTGCGGCGCGTGCGGGCAGCGGTTCGAGGCGCCCGAGGACATGGCGGGGCAGACGGTGGCGTGTCCCAACCCCTCGTGCGGGAAGCCGGTGACGGTGCCGGCCGCCACGGCGGCGCCGGTCGAGGCGACGGTGGCATCGCCCGCGCCCGTGTGGCGGCCGCCGCCTCCGCCTCCGCCTGTTGCGCACGGGCCCCGGCCCGCGGCTGCCGCGCCGGCCGCCCCTGCGCCCGGTACACCGCCTGTGCCCCCGGCATCCCCGGCGCGTCCCGCGCCGCCGGTCACACCGCCGCGCCCCGCGCCGGCCCGTCCGCCCGCGCGTCCGCGTGCCCCCGCGGCGTCCGCCCCGGCCTCGAAGCCTCCCGCGTGGCGCGTGGCGCTTGCGCTGGCCCGGCGGTTCCTCGTGTGGGGCAGGAAGGTCCTCTTCGGGCTGGCCGGGTGGATCGAGCGGGTGACGGCGTCGCTGCGCACCGGCCGCGCGGAGGTCGGGCCGCAGGAGTACCGCGACGCGGTGCAGCGGCTGGTCAAGTGCGCCGTCGGGATCGTCGCGCTGTTCGTGCTTCAGTGGATCCTCGGCCTCTTCGTGAAGTCGCGCGGCTACCGCGGGGTCATGATGGCGGGCGACTGGATCCACCTGGCCGTCGCGATCGCGGTGGCGGTGCTGGCGGTCCGCGCCCACCGGCCGGTCCGCACGCTGGCGGTCTTCCACGCCCTTTCCGCGCGCGGCCTGCGGCGGTGGCTCGGGGGCGAGGCGTGGATGGGGGATCTTGCGACGGCCATCGGTCACGCGGTGCTGCTGCTGCTCGCGGGTGGACTGTACGCATTCCTGCTGCCGCACGTCGCGCACTTCAACGAGGCGGTTCTTCACTTCCCGACGCTGACGACGATCCTGAGCGTCGCGGTCCTGCTCGCGGCCCTCGGGGTTCTCCTCATGCTGTGGAAGAGCCTGCAGCCGGCGATCGACCACCTGACCGCCCGTCTCGCGGAGAAGGTCTCGGTTGCCGCGGGCGCGGTGGATCCGGTGCGCTGCCCGGCCTGCTATGCCGCCAACGATCCCGCGGCCGCCGTCTGCGCGTTCTGTGGCGCGGCGATGCAGGCGCCGGAATCCCCCGCCGCGCCGCCGGAGACCGACCGTCCGGAATCAGGGTGATCGGACGTCGGCGGTCATGGCGGAGGACCGGTCTACAGACCCGCCGCGGGCGACAGGCGGAAGACGATCGGAATGCGGAATTCGCCCCGCGATGCGGAGTCGAACGGGGCGGCCCGGCGGGCCGCGGTCAGGGCCGCGGCGGCGAGCCGGTCGGAGGCGCCTTCGGCGAGGACGCCGGCCTGCTCCAGCCTGCCTTCCCGCCCGACGATCAACTGCAGGACCACCCGCCCTTCCTCCCCGCGCCGGCGGGCGGAATCGGGATACGCGAGGTGCCGGTGGATCGCGGTGCGGATCGCGTCCCAGGCGGGTCCGTCTTCCATCGCCGTTGCCTGTTCCGGGGCCATCGCCGTGGCGGCAGCCGGTTCCTCCGCCCCCTCGCCGGGAGGCGGCGCCGCTTCGATCGCTGCAGGGGGCGGCGGCGCGGGTGGGGGTTCGACCGGTACGGCGTTGGTGAGGACGATGGGGACCGGCTCCGTGACGGCGGGCGGCGGCGGATCCGGCATCACGACGGCGGCCGGTTCGGCCCTGACGGGCTCCGGCGCGCGAGGCACCGGCGGCGGGGGCGGGGGAGGCTGGGGCTTCGGTTCGGCCATCCGGCCCAGGTAGACCACGTGGATGATCTCGCCCGCCGCGCGCGCGGCGCGATCGCCGACACCCGTCACCTGGAGCAATGCGGCCACGGCCGCCGTGTGGAGGACCGTCGAGGCGGCGAGCGAAAGGCGCGTCAGGCGGAACCACGCGCGGGGCGCCGCGGCCGCCGTGACCCGGCCCGGCAGGCGGATCCGCAGCGGCGGACGGCCCGCGATCCGGATCGCGAAGCCGCGGGGCGTGCCGGCGGGCTGGGGGACAGGGTCCATCGGGTCCATCTTCCTTGCAAAGGCGCCGATTGGACAGCCCGGAATCGGGATGGGCAGGCAAGGAGTACCCGCCCGACGGCCGACCGGCGGCTCAGGGGTCGGAGGGCTTCTTCCTGCGGCCCGCTCCGCCGCCCGCCTCCGGTCCGCCGGGTTTCGGCGCCGGCGCTTCGCCGTCAAACGCCTGGTTGCCGTACGCCTCGCGCGGGGGCGGCTCGGTCTCCTTCACTTCCCTGCGCAACCGCTCCAGTTCGGTCTTCAGTTCGGCCACGACGGAGGCGTAGGCGGGATCGCGGATGAAGTTGCGCGTCTCCAGCGGATCCTTCTCGCGGTCGTACAGTTCCCAGTCGTCCACGTCCGGCTTGTAGTAATGCGCGAGCTTGTAGCGCTCCGTGACGACGCCGTAGTGCGGGCGGACGCGGTGCGGCGCGGGATACTCGTAGTAGTGATAGTAGAAGCTCTTCCGCCAGTCGGCCGGCGTCTCGCCCCGCAGCAGCGGAACGAGGCTGCGGCCCTGCATCTCGGCCGGCACGGGGAGCCCGGCCGCGTCGAGGAAGGTCTCGGCGAAGTCGAGGTTCGAGACGAGGCGCGGGCTCGCGCCGCCCGGCTTCGTGACGCCGGGCCAGCGGACGAGCAGCGGGGCGCGCAGCGACTCCTCGACGATCCACCGCTTGTCGAACCAGCCGTGCTCGCCGAGGTAGAAGCCCTGGTCCGCCGAGTAGATCACGATCGTGTTCTCGGCCAGGCCCTCCTTCTCCAGGGCGTCGAGGATCCGGCCGACGCTCTCGTCGACCGACTGGATGCAGCCGAGGTAGTCGTGCATGTAGCGGTTGTAGCGCCAGCGCACGAGATCCTTGCCCGTCGGGTTCGCCTTGCGGAACGCCTCGTTGCGCGGCTCGTAGTAGGCGTCCCACGCCTTGCGCTGCTCCGGGGTGAGGCTTCCCGGGGCCTTGAGCTTCGCGTCGATCTCCGTGAAGGTCTTCTCCAGCGTCATGTCCTGGTCTCGCCACGCGAGGCCGCGGTCGCCGCCGTAGTCGTCGAAGAGCGTCTCGGGCTCGGGGTACTGCCGGTCGCCGTCGTGGCCGAGATGCCGCAGCGCGGGCGCCCACTCGCGGTGCGGGGCCTTGTGCTGGGCCATCAGCACGAAAGGCTTCGTCTTGTCGCGGCCCTTGAGCCATTCGATGGAGAGGTCGGTGATGATGTCGGTGACGTACCCCTCGTGCTGGACCTTCTCGCCGTTGCGGATCATCGGCGGGTTGTAGTAGATGCCCTGGCCGGGGAGGATGTGCCAGTGGTCGAAGCCGGTCGGATCGCTGATGAGGTGCCACTTGCCGATGATCGCGGTCTGGTACCCCGCGGCCTGCATCATCTTCGGGAACGTCGCCTGGGAGCCGTCGAAGCGGCAGTTCGAGTTGTTGTAGAAGCCGTTCAGGTGGTTGTACTTTCCGGTCAGGATCGTCGCGCGGCTCGGTCCGCAGATCGAGTTCGGGACGACGCAGCGGTCGAAGCGGATGCCCTCGCGGCCGATCCGGTCGATATGGGGCGTCTGGATCAGCCGCCGCTTGTCGCCGTAGGCGCTGATCGCCTGGTAGGCGTGGTCGTCGGAGAAGATGAACACGATGTTCGGCCGCTTCGCCGCGGCGCGTGCGACGAACGGCGCGGCCAGCGCCGTGGTGGCCAGCGCGGCGGACCGGAGGAAATCCCTGCGGGTCGTTCGGTTCGTGCTCATCGCGTCGTTCTCCCCGGGCCGTCCGCGCCACCCCTGACGCGGACAGCCGGAAACGGTATTCTAGGGAAATGGAAACGGGACGAAAGGGAAATCGGCCGGCGCCTTGCGCACGGACGCGACCCCCGGTCGCGGCTGCCGCGGCGCGGCGGGACGGCCGTGCCTCGGGCCGCGCCATGGCCCGGATCGCGGCCGGCCTGCTCGGCTGCTGCGCCGCCGTGGCGGGGGCCGCGGAGACGGTCTGGCTCGATTTCGAGACGCGGGGAACCGCGGCCGACTGGAACGCGCCGCAGGGCGGGCTGGAGTTCGGGATCGCGCCCGTCCCGGCGGACGGCGCCGCCCCGGGTCACGCGCTCCGGCTGCACGGCCCGGCGAAGGGGTTCCTCTACACGCGGAAGACGGTCCTCCCGGAGATCCTCACGAACGAATGCGCCCTGACTTTCCGCGTCCGGCCCGCGGATGCCGCCCCGCTGCCGGCGGAGTTCGAGGTGCAGTTCATCGAGCCCGACGGGGTGTCGAAGTTCTGGCGCAAGGTCACGGTCGCGACGCAGGGATGGACGCGCGTGGAACTCCCGCTGCGCTTCTTCCGCACCGGCGGCGTGCGGCTGCCGCGATGGACCTCCGTGCGCCACTTCGCCTTTCTCCTCCGCGGCGCGGCGGACCTGTGGGTCGACGATGTCGCCTTCGTCCGCGAGCCGGACCTGGGGGTCGAGATCGGGCTGAAGGAACTGCGCGCGATCGCGTTCCCGGAGGCCGCGGAGGGCGCGGTGCGGGCGGTCCGGTCGGCGGAGTTCGCCGTGCTGACCGACTGCGCGGATCTCGATCTCAAGGATCTCGCCGCCGCGCTGGGCGGGCTGACCGCGGACCTGCGCCGGCAACTCCCGTCGCTGCCGCCGCCGGAACGGCCGCCGGTGCTGGCCGTGTTCGCCAACGAGGCCGACTACCGCGCCTTCCCCGGCCGCATCGCGGAGAGGCTCGGATCGGAGGCGTCCCCGCCGACGTCCGACGGCTACACCGTCGTCGGCGTGGCGACCTCGTTCTGGGATCCGGCCAAGGGCACGCGGCGCCCCGTCTACTTCCATGAATTCGTTCACGCATGGCTTGCGCAGGCCGGCGGGCTCGTCTGCGCGGGCGGATGGCTGCACGAAGGCGTCGCGAACCACTTCCAGATCGCGATGGTGCCGCAGGACGGCCTCGCGGCGTCGATCGCGAAGGCCATCGCGTCGGGCGCCGCGAAGCCGTTCGGCGAGCTCTGCACCGACCGGCCCGTGCGCGTGGCCGACTACTGGCAGCTCATGACCCTCTTCCGGATGTTCCTGGAGCGCGAGCCCTACGCGACGCGGCTCCCCGGCCTGTTCACCGCGGTGCGTGATGCGAACACCTTCGATCTCGGCCGCCACCTGCAGCCGGTGTTCGGCGTCGACGAGGCCCGGCTGACGGCCGACTGGCGGGCCTTCTGCGCCGGCGCCTACGGCGCGCCCGCGGCCACCCCGCCGTGACGCCGTCCGTCCAGGCCTCCTCGTCGTTCGCGCCGCTGCCCGCCTTCACGCGGCGGCTCGTCGGCTTCCAGGTTCTCAACGCCGTCAACTTCACCATCGCGCTCGGCTCGCCGATGGTCCTGGCGGCGAAGCTGCTCGGTGCGGGCGAGGCCGCCATCGGGCTGCTGCTCGCGCTGACGCCGCTCTTCGTCTTCCTCCAGATCCCGTCGGCCCGGCTCGCCGAGTCCTGGGGCTACCGGCGCCTGATGATGGCCGGCTGGCGGACGCGGTCCTACATGATGCTCGGCATGGCCCCGCTGCCGCTGCTGGTCGGGCACGTGCCGTCGGGCTGGCTTCTGGCCGCGATGATCGCGCTGCTGCTGGGCTTCAACGTGATCCGGGGATTCGCCTCCGGCGCGTGGTACCCGTGGCTCGCGCACATCGTTCCGGAGGCGCAGCGCGGGCGCTACCTCGGCCGCGAGAACTTCGCCGTCAACGCCGGCACGCTCGTCGCGCAGGTCGTGTGCGGGTGGTTCCTGGGGAGCGATCCGCCGGCGTGGCACTACACGGTCCTGTTCGTCGTTTCCTTCGCCGCCGGCTGGTGCAGCGTGTGGTTCTTCGAGCGCGTGCCGTGTCCGCCGCCCCGCACCGGTCCTGCGCCGGCCGGTGACGGCGCGGCGGCCATGGTCCGGCGGGCGTGGCGCGACGCGCCGTTCCGGCGGATCACGCGCTACACGATGTTGCAGGGCGTCGCGATGTCCGGCGTCGGCGGCTTCCTCGTCGTCTTCCTGCGGGACCTCGGCCGCATGGGCGCGGGGACGGTCGTGTACGTGATGGCCGCCTCGACGCTGGGCTCGCTCGTCACCGCGGCCCTGATCGGGCGCAGCCTGGATCTCTTCGGAAGCCGGCCCGTGATCCGGCTGGCGGGACTCGGACAGATCGCGCTGCTGGCGTTCTGGGCGGTCGTCGCCGCGGGACCGGTGCGGATCACCGCTTCCGCCGCGGCGGCCGCCGCGTTCATCCTCGGCATGCTCGGCACCGCGCACGGGCTCGCGGTGACGCGCCTCACGCTGGCGTTCTGCCCGCGCGACGACCTCACGCGCTCGATGGCCGTCAACCAGGTCCTGACCTGCGTTACCGCCGGCCTCGGCGCCGTCCTCTGGGGCGCCATGATCGAGTGGATGCGCGGCCTGCCCGCGCTGGCCGGGTCGCCGGGCGTCGCGTTCGCGGCGTTCTTCGCCACCGGCCTCGTCGTCATGGCCGCCAGCCAGAACGTGCTCGGCGGCATCCACGAGCCCCACTCGGTGGCCGCCGGGCGGCTGATCGTCCGCGTCCTGTGGCACTGGCCCCTGCGCGTCCTCGGCGGCCTCTGGCTCGGCGAGGACCGTTCCGCACATCGGTGACCTGCAGAGGGGCGAGGGACGGGGGGCGAGGGCCGGACCGGAGGATGGCAGGCGAATGGGGGCAACCGAATAGGGACGGCCGGGAGGGCCGCGCTCCGCGCGGCCGAACGCTGAACCACGGATGACAAGGATCCCACGGATTCGATGAGGACGGCCCGGAGGATGGCAGGCGAATGGGGGCAACCGAATGGGGACGGCCGGATTGGGAGGGCCGCGCTCCGCGCGGCCGAACGCTGGAGCCATGGTTCGACCGAAATCTCGCGGTTGAGATCCGCGCCTCACCTTCCCGATTGGATCTTGAGCCCCACGGCGCTTCACCGGCAGGGGCGAGGGGAAGCAGTGTCGAGTGGCCAGTGTCGAGTGTCGGCCCCTTCCCGTTGAATGTTGGGCTTTGGCTGTTGAGTCCGAACTTCGGCGTTCGGTGTTGGATGTTCGGCGTTCGTTGCTCGCCCCGCCTCCCGCCTACCGCCACTCGTGCTTCGGGTACTTGCGGGCGAGTTCCTGCTTCACCTTCGGGTAGGTGGTCTTCCAGAAGCCGGCGAGGTCCTGGGTGACTTGGACGGGGCGCTGGTTGGGGCCGAGGATCTGGACCGCGAGCGCGACGCGGCCGCCGAGGATGCGGGGCGACTCCGTGACGCCGTAGAGGTCCTGGATCTTCATCGCGATCGACGGCGCGCCCTGCGCGGCGTAGGTGACCCGCGCGCGCTTGCCGTTGCGAAGCTCGACCCGCTCCGGCGCCTGTTTCTCGATGAGGCCCAGCAGGCGCGGTTCGAGGCGCGACTTGACCGCGGCGAGCACGGGCCGGTCCTTGAGGTCGCGTGCCGACATCGCGCCGGCGCAGACCGCGCGGATCGCGGCGCGCCGCTCGTCGTCGGTGAACGGCGGGATGCCGAGTTCCGGCAGGTGGCGCGCCACCGCGGCGACGCGCCAGAGCCACTGGTCGACCGTCTCGTTCCACAGCGGAAGCGTGATCTCGCCGCGCAGCACTTCGGCGGCCAGCAGGTCCGCCGCCGCTTCCGGGTCGGGATCGCAGGGCTTCGTCTCCAGCGGCAGGTCGCGGAACCGCACCTGGCGCTCGGCGGTCACGCGTTTCGCGCCCTTGTCGTAGCGGGTTTCGACGCGGTCGTTGAAGTCCGCCGGGAACATCTCGCGCAGCCACTCCGGCTTCACCTCGGTCGCGAGCGAGAGGATCACCTCGAGGTCGCGGCCCTCGATCTCGCGCACCTCGGCGGCGACAAGCAGGCGGGCGTGGCGGACCGCGCTTTCCCGCGCGAGCACGCCCGCGCGGCCGTGGACGAGGCGGCAGCGCAGCGTGCCGCCGTCGACCCGCGCGGCGAGATGGTCGACGAAGCCGGCGAGGATGCACTTCTGGATCGCGTCGTCGTCCGGCGCCGTCTCGTTGACCGGCAGGCCCTCGGCGCGGGCGATGCGGAGGAACTGGTCGCGCAGCGCGGCGACCTCGCGCACGCCCTGCACGCGGATCCCGGCCTTCGAGCAGCGGCCGAGGTCGCCGCCGCACCGGCCGGCATAGGTGAAGGCGCGCATGCGCCGGAAGAAGTCGGACTCCGCCTTGTCGCCGAAGAGGTCGTCGCGCCGCTCGTCGGTGTCCTTGCCGGCGCGCGGGAAGAGGATGTCGCGGCCCTGCACCAGCGCGGCGATCAGGGCGACGGGCGCGACGGCGTCGCGCGTGCCGGCCTCGATCAGCATGCGGGCGTAGCGTGGGTGAAGGGGGAAGGCCAGCATCCGGCGGCCGGTGTCCGTGATGGCGCCGGTGTCGTCCGCGGCGCCGAGGTCGCGCAGCAGGGTCTCGGCACGGTCGAGCGACCGTGCCTCGGGCGGATCGAGCCAGCGGAACGTGCGGAGATCGTTCGTGCCCGAGGCCTTCAGGGTCAGCGCGATCTCGGCGAGATCGACGCGGCGGATCTCCGGCAGTTCCTCGACGGCGCGGCCGGCGTGGTCGCGGTCGGTCCACAGGCGGATGCAGCGTCCCGGCGCGGTGCGGCCGGCGCGCCCGGCGCGCTGGTCGGCCGAGGCGCGACTGATGCGCTCGATCAGCAGCATGTTGATGCCGCGCCCGGCGTCGAAGCGCGGGATGCGGGCGAGGCCGCTGTCGATGATCGCGCGCACGCCCTCGATCGTGATGGAGGTTTCGGCGACGTTGGTCGAGACGATGACCTTCGGCCGGCCGCCGGAGGGGGCGACGGCCTCGTCCTGCGCCTCGGGCGGGAGGTCACCGTGAAGCGGGAGCACCGCGTAGCCGGCCGACGCGCCGCTGTCGCGGATCGCGTTGATCGTGCGCTGGATCTCGTAGGCGCCGGGCATGAAGACGAGCACGTCGCCGGTGAGGCCGTCGGCGACGAGCCGCTCGAACGCGGCGGCGGCGGCGGTCCAGACGCCCTCGCGCTCCTCGACGGGGCGGGGCAGGTACTCGATGTCGACAGGATAGGTCCGCCCCTCGGAGGTCAGCACGCGGCAGGGCGAAAGGTACTTCTCCAGCGCCTCGGCGCGCAGCGTGGCGGACATGACCAGGATGCGCAGGTCGGGGCGCTCCTTCGCCTGGAGGTCCAGCGCGCGGCCGAGGGAGACATCGCCGTAGAGATGCCGCTCGTGGAACTCGTCGAAGATGACGGCCGAGACGCCGCGCAGGGACGGGTCGTCGAGCATCTGCCGCATCAGCACGCCCTCGGTCACGTAGCGGATGCGCGTATCGCGTCCGCAGACGTTCTCGAAGCGGATCTGGAAGCCGACCTCCGTCCCGAGCCGGCAGGCGCGTTCGCGCGCGACGCGGGCGGCCAGCAGGCGGGCGGCGAGGCGGCGCGGCTGGAGGACCACGACCTGGCCGTCGCCGAGGAGGCCGCCGTCCAGCAGCATCTGCGGGATCTGCGTCGACTTCCCCGACCCGGTCGGCGCGCGGACGACCAGCCGCGGGCACTCGCGCGCCGCGTCGAGAAGCTCCTGCCGGATGTCGTGGATGGGAAGACGGTTCATGCGCCCCGACGATAGCGGGAACCGGCGCGGTGTCGAGCGGCGAGTGGGGCGGGGCGATCAGCGAACATCGAACACCGAACATCGAACGCCCAACATCGAACGACGGGCGAGCCGACTCAACATCCAACACCCAACGTCCAACAACCAACATCCAACGAGAGGGATGGAGGGCCGAGCTATGCGAGGCTGCGGGGGCTCAATACCCAAGGGTCGGCGGCGAGCATTGAACATCGAACACCGAACATCGAACGCCCGGCGAGCCGACTCAGCGGCCAACAGCCAACATTCAACAGCCAACACCCAACGTCCAACAACCAACATCCAATGAGGGGGATGGAGGGCCGAGCTATGCGAGGCCGCGGGACTCAATACCCAAGGGTCGGCGGCGAGCATTGAACATCGAACACCGAACATCGAACACCCAACATCGAACGACGGGCGTGCCGACTCAACATCCAACACCCAACGTCCAACAACCAACATCCGACGAGGGGGATGGAGGGCCGAGCTATGCGAGGCCGCGGGGGCCCAATACCCAAGGGTAGGCGAGCATTGAACATCGAACACCGAACATCGAACGCCCAACATCGAACGACGGGCGAGCCGACTCAACACCCAACAACCAACGTCCAACAACCAACATCCGACGAGGGGGATGGAGGGCCGAGCTACGCGAGGCCGCGGGGGCTCAATACCCAAGGGTCGGCGGCGAGCATTGAACATCGAACACCGAACATCGAACGCCCGGCGAGCCGACTCAGCGGCCAACAGCCAACATTCAACAGCCAACACCCAACGTCCAACAACCAACATCCAACGAGAGGGATGGAGGGCCGAGCTATGCGAGGCCGCGGGGGCTCAATACCCAAGGGTCGGCGAGCATTGAACATCGAACACCGAACATCGAACGCCCAACATCGAAGTTCGGGCTTCGGGGCGGGAGGCGGGAGACGGGAGTGGGGAGTTGGGAGACGGGAGAGGGCTGACGGCCAAACCCGGAACTCGGAACTTGGAACGCGGAACGTATGGGGCGGGAGTGGGGAGACGGGGACCGGAGTGAGCGGCCAACTCTGCCCGAAACCGCTTGAACCCCGTCGGCCCACGGGCGCAACATCGCAGGCAGGGTCGACGGATGGAGGCCGGAGAAACAGGTGCGGACCGGCACGAAACCGTGAGGAGTGACTGGTCGGTAGAATATAGGTTGGGGATGGCACGCCATGAAGAGACTTGCAGCGATTACCCTGTGGTTGGTGGTCGGCAGTTCTCTGGCAGATATGGTCGCGTACAATGGAGTAGTGCGCATATGGGCAGAATCGGACTCTTCCATCGCGCTTCACTTTCATGATTGGCGCAAGGATCCGCATATCGATGACCCAGAGAAGCCGGACACACCCTTTAGCGAGGCTAATCGTAGTGCGTACGTTGAAGTCTGGAGTAAGACGACAGGAAAGAGGCTCTGGCGCATGCCATCGCCGGCACTCTCGTATTTGTGGGTAAGCCCGGATGGGAGATACATAGTCGGCATGTCGGACATCCAGATTCACAACCCGTATCAGCTTGTTGTATTCGACGAGACGGGGACGATCCGCCTCCGAGAACACGTTGTTCAACAAAAGGCTGCGTTCACGGCAGACGAGCTATCCGCGTTCTGGACCAAGTTTCCAGAGGCCAAACGTCACTTGAACAGCCGTGTCAAAACGATTGGCGGCAAGCATTACGTCGACTTCCTCGTCATGGACATGCCGCGACTGCTCTCGAAAGAAGCATGGGATGCTCTGTTTCAGAAGGCGGCGCCAAACCCAGAGTTCCCTTACGTGGGCGAGGGTGTGACCAATCGCGTCTACTGGTTCAGTGATAATCCCAACCCGAGAGTCCATGAAGCCGACGGCAAGACCTACCTGACATTCGACAGCACAGGACTCTTCGGGCCGAGCAAGCGCGTGAAGATTCAGATCCCCCAAGGGGTGGGGCTTACTGGCGACCCGCTGCGAGGCTCGCCAGCAGCACACCCCTGACGTTCGCCGAGAGGATGGATGGACAGTCTGTGCAGAAGACCCGGCAGACATGAGCGGCCGGCCAATGCCCGGTACGGCTTCGCAGCCCGGGACTCGTGGGGTCGCCATGCGCGTTGTCTGACGTCCTGACGGGGCTGTGTTTCCAGTCCTTGGAAGCTCCGAACCGGCGAACGTCCGAACCTTGGAACCTGTGAACTCCTGGCCGCTCAGCGCGGCGTCTTGCGGCGGGCGCGGGCGAGCATCTCGACGGCGTGGGCGAGGGCGGCGCGGGAGTCGCCGCTGCCGAGCATGCGGGCCAGCTCCTCGATCCGGGCCTTCTCCTCGAGCCGGTCGACCTGGGTGAAGGTGCGGCCGTCGCGGACGACCTTGCGGACGGCGTGGTGGAGCGTGCCGTGGGCCGCGACCTGGGGCAGGTGGGTGATGCAGATGACCTGGTGGCGCGTCGCGACGCCGGCCAGTTCGCGGCCGACGGCGTGGCCCATCTCGCCGCCGAGGTTGGCGTCGATCTCGTCGAAGACCAGCACGGGCATCCGGTCGTGCTCGGCGAGCACGGCCTTCGTCGCGAGCATGAGGCGCGAGATCTCGCCGCTGGACGCGATCAGCCGAAGCGGCCGCATCGCCTCGCCGACGTTCGGCGCGAAGCCGAACTCGACGTGGTCCATGCCGTCCGCCTCCGGCGTGCGCGGGGAGAGCTCGACCGCGAAGGCGCTGCCCGGGAAGCCGAGGAACTCGAGCTCGCCGGTGACGGCCTCGCCGAGTTCACCGGCCGCGGCCGCGCGCTTCTTCCGGAGCGCCAGGCCGCGGGTCTCGAGCTCCGCGCGCAGCGCGGCGGCCTCGGCGTCGAGCGCGGCGACCTGCTCGGCGCGCGTGCGCAGGTCCTTGAGGCGGGTCCGCGACGTTTCGAGGGTCTCGAGGACGGCCGCGACGGTGCCGCCGTACTTGCGCTGGAGCTTCTGGTAGGTCGCCATCCGCTGGTCGAGCCACTCGAGCCGCGCGGGCTCGGCCTCGACCGCCTCGGCCTCGCGGGCGACGGAGACGCCGAGTTCCTGGACGCGAGCCGCGAGCTGCGCCATCTCCTCGCGCCACTCCGCCGCGGCGGGGAGCAGGCGGGAGAGCTCCTCCATCGGGCGCTGGGCGGCGACGAGGGCGTTGAAGGCGCAGGCCTCCTGCTCGGTCAGGGCGCCGGCGACGTGGCCGGCGAGTTCGAGGATGCGCTGCGCGTTGCCGCGGACGAGGTGCTCCTTCCGGACCTCCTCCTCCTCGCCCTCGCGGATCTCCGCCTTCTCGATCTCCCGGACGCGGTACTCGAGGAGGTCCACCTGCTGCGCGAGATCGGCCTCGGCCATGGAGAGTTCGGCTTTGCGGCGCTCGATGTCGCGGATGCGGGCGTAGGTCTCGGCGTAGGCCTCCCGCTCGCGACCGCAGCGGCCGAAGGCGTCGAGGACGGCGAGCTGGGCATCGGTGCGGAAGAGCGACTGGTGGTCGTGGGGACCGTGCATGTCGACGAGCGCGTCGCCGATCTGCTTGAGCGCCTGGAGCGTCACGGGGCTGTCGTTGACGAGGATCTGCCCGCCGGTTGCGCGGATGGTGCGGCGGAAGACGAGCAGTCCGCCCTCGCAGGGGGGCAGGCCGAGGCCCTCGAGGATGCCGTTGATCTCGCGGGGGTCGGGGAGCTCGAAGACCGCCTCGACGGAGCAGAGTTCCTCGCCGGTGCGGATCAGGGTCTTGTCGGCCCGTTCGCCGAGCAGGAGGGCGAGGGCGCCGACGAGGATGGACTTGCCCGCGCCGGTTTCTCCGGTGATGACGTTGAAGCCCGGTCCGAACTCAACCGAGACGTTCTCCGCGACCGCGAGATTCCTGACGCGAAGGGACTTGAGCATGGCCGTTCCCGCGGCCGATTGGATAGCAGGAACGCCCCCGCCGGGCAAGCCTGTGAAGGGGCTCGCTACTACGGGTCCGCCATTTCGATGCGGTAGAACTGCTGGGACACGATGCCGTCGTGGGTGAACTTCTGATCGACCACAAGGTACCACGGCGGGATCCCGCCCCCGGGGGTCTGGGTGGAGATCAGCGTCTGCTGCGTGTTCAGCAGGGAGGGCCACCCGTAGAGATGATAGGTGCGGCCCGCGCGTCCGCGCCATCGGAGGTAGAGCCTCTGCGTGGTCGGCCGGAATTCCATCCCGTCGACCGTGAACCGCCCCTCGGGGTCGTTGGGGTCGGTCCCCGCCCGATCCTCCACCCCGTCGGACTGGCCGTCGCCGTCCGTGTCGGGGCGCCGGGGGTCGGACTCGCCGAGTCCGGGGTCGAAGATGCCGTTGCCGTCGGCGTCCTCCCTGCCGTCCGGAAGGCCGTCGCTGTCCGGGTTGCACGGGTCGGTCTCCCCCGGATCGCGGCGGCCGTTGTGGTTGAGGTCCTCCGCGCCGTCGGGGAGCTTGTCCTCGTCGGTGTCGGCCAGGCGCGGGTCGGACTCCCCCGGGTCGACGATGCCGTTGAGGCTCCGGTCCTCGACGCCGTCGGGGATCCCATCGCCGTCGCTGTCGGGTTTCTCCGGGTGCGTGCCCGTTGCGTCCTCGATGGAGTCGCTGAGGCCGTCCGCATCGGAGTCCCGGGCGATCTGGAAGGTGGTGGCCTCGCTCCAGGGGGACCACAATCCGTCGGCGTCCATCATGCGGAGCTGCCACTCGTACTTGCTGCCCTCGACGAGGAAGCCCCCGGGCACGACGTAGGTGTCGGCGGCGAGGGGGCCGCTGTGGATGATGATCGCCTTGGACTCGTTCCGGACGATGAACTCGGCGAGCCCGAACGCGTCGCCATCCGGGTCCGAGAAGGAGTCCGAGTAGAGGGGCGGGGTGCGCGAACCGATCTCGCCGGAGGGGGCGAGCGCCAGCGGACGCGAGGGCGGGCGGTTCACCTTGATGGAGGCGCTGCCGGTCGCGGTGTTGCCCGCTCCGTCCATGACCTCCACGTCCAGCGTGTGCCGCGTAGGCAGGGGCGGGGGCGCATCGAGGGACAGGAGCAACTCGCCGTGGGGCGCCTGCAGCCAGTCCGACCACGCGCCGCCGTTGATGCGGATGCGTCGCGAAAGCGGTCCGAAGGCATCCTCGACGCCGATGCGGGCGACGAACTGCGCGTTGGAGACCCATGCGCGGCCGCCGGCATCGGAGAGGACGATCGACCGGATGGTCGGCGGGTTCCGGTCGAGAAGGATGCTTCTCCGGACCGCCGCGGAGGCGTGGTTTGCCGAGTCGAGGACGCCCGCCTGGAACGTGTAGAGGCCGTCCACGACCACGTCCACCGCGCCCGTGGCCGACTGCATCGGCGAGGCGGGGATCGTCACCGCCACGGCTCCCGTGCCGCCGTTGAAGGGGCCGTAGGAGTTCCCGAGCACGAGGTCCTGCACGTGAACGACGCACGAAGTCGCCCCGCGGTCGTCCGACACCGCGAAGTTCAGGGTCACGGTCGGATTCCGCGTGTAGGCCGCCGTGTCGTTGATCCAGAAGCCCAGCGAGGGCGGGAACGAGTCGGATGGGGTCTGGGCCGCGACGACGGGGCCCGTGAGGCCGGACCGGTCCACGGCGCGCACCCGGACGTCGCCGAACGAGGTGTTGAACGGCAGGTCGAGCACCGGCTGCCAGTTCGTGGACGACCAGTGCAGGCCGCCGTCCAGCGACCACTCGATGCGCGCGATGCCGGCGTCGGCGTCGAGGGCCGTCAGGGCGACGCGGACGATGCCGGCCGCGGTGTCGACAGCCATCACGGTCAGTCCGGTGACCGTCGGCGGTGCGAGGTCGACCCAGATCGAGTCGTAGTAGGTTCCGGCGAGGCTGTTGGAGTACGAGTTCTCGTACTGCACGGCCACGGTCCTCGATCCGGCGCCGGCGACGGAGGCGGTGAACAGGCCCGTGGCCGGCCCGAGGTAGGTGTGCCAGGGCTCGGTGTCGCAGGTGCCGTCCGCGGCGCAGCGGATCCTTCCTCGGCGGTCGTCCTGGAGCCGGTAGGCGAGGGTCTCGCATCCGAACGAGGGGTTGATCGGCGCGACCACCCACCCGATGCCCGGCACGAAATCGTAGCGCAGCATTCCGGTTCCGTAGGCGCTGTAGCCGGCGGACACGTTGTAGTAGTCCTGCGTGGTCCCGCCATCCTCGTAGAGCAGAAGGAACGGAGAGCCCGAGACGGCGACGGGCGCCGGGAACGTGGCGATCCACTCGCTGTTGCTGGGAATCGCGTCGGCGGTCAGCACGGCGTGTGCCAGCGGCGCGGGGCCGCCGGTGGGATCCGTGCCGAGGGTCCCGACCAGCTTGAGATGCAGCGGGCCGGGCGAGCCGACCGCGGTCAGCCGGATCTGCACGGCGGCGAGATTGACGGTGCCGGTCAGCGCCATGGCCTGGGCGCGATGGCGGTTCGTGGCATGCGAGCCGATGGGTACCGAGCCGCCGAAAGAGGGTTCGATGTGGGCGATCGAGGATGGCGGCGGGATGATGCGCACGTCGACCGGGATGTTGGTCGTGCCGATGAAGTCCGCCCCGCCCGCCAGTTGCATGTAGCCGGTGGTGTCCACGGCGATGGCGTCGGACGCCCCGGCGACGTTGCCCGCCGCGTCGGTGACGCGCGCGGTGACGGTCACCGTCCCGGCGAAGAGGTCCCCCGCGAGACGCCACCGGCGCACGACGCCGGTGGAGGAGCCGCTGAAGACCGCGGGCGCGGACCACGTGGCGCCGTCGTTGGACAGCTCGACGGACCACGTCATCGACTCGGGCCGGGCGAGCGTCACCGTCACGTCCGCGCAGCCGTCCGCGGTCGAGACCGCGCCTCCCGCGACGGACACGGTGCAGGTCGGCGCGGCCGTGTCCCGCACGAAGGGGACGTACCGCGTCGTGACGAGGCCGGCGGCGTCCCGCGCCATCAGGGCCAGCCGGTAGGCGCCGTTGGTCAGGGCGGAGAGATTCCAGGCGTTGGCGACGAAGTCGGCGCGGTTGCTGGGCGTCGCGTACGCGGCCCACGCGCTGTCCTGGACCACGGACAGGCCGTCGGCGGACTGGATCTGCCACCGCCACTCGCGGGAGTCCTTCCACGCCCCGTCGGTCGTCCGGAACGAGAGGGCGAGGTTCGTCGTGCAGGCGCCGCCTCTCGCGGGCGGCTGCACGTCGAGCGCGGGCGGACGGGTGTCCGGCGTCAGCTGCACGAAGCAGCCGCTCACGTGCTCGTCGGTCTCGGCGTCGACGTACGAGGGGATCCACGCGTTCGTCTGCGCGGTGAACTCCACGCGCGGGTCGAAGTGGATCTTCCTGGACTCGTAGGCGTCGTGGTGGAAGGCGCAGGACACCAGCCCGCGCGGCGGGACCCGGGGAAACGTGACCACGCCGTTCGCGGCGCTCGTGCCGGTGCAGAGCACGGGGTTGCCGTACTCGGCCCGAACGCCCGCGATGCGCGCGTGGGACGGGGTTTCGAGGATGCCCATGACGTCCTGGAACTGGAGCATGTACATCCCGGACTGCCCGTCCAGTTCGGTGGTGCCGCCCTCCGGGTGCACGAAGGCGACGGCCTTGGGCACGTAGTCGAGGCCGTCCGGCGCGCCGTTGGACGGCACGAGGAATTCGATCATGTAGTCGCCCGCCGGGACCCGTTCGAACCGGAAGGTGCCCCGTGCGTCGCCGGCCGCAAGGCTCGACGTGGCCCAGCGGGAGCCTCCCGTGCCGTGCAGCCAGACAAGCAGGCCGCCGATTCCCGCGCCGGGGGCGTCCGGATTCGGATGGCACCGGCCGGTGACCGTCCCCCGCGGCGGATGGGCGTAGACCGGGACGGTGACGGCCATGTTGTTGTTCACGTTGGCGTCGCCGAGCCCGTAGACCGGCGCGCCGTTGGTCATCGTCTTGACCTCGAGATAGGCGGTGCGCAGACGCACCTGGTGGGGCCCCTCGGTGAACACGTGATGGAAGAAGAGGTTGGTCGAGCCTCCGGCGGGGATGACGCAGGTCCGTCCGCCCGAGCGCATCAGCGTCGGCGGCACCGCGGTCGCGCCATCGACGGTGACGGAGTACTCGAGGTGCGCGTTCGTCTGCGTGGCCCGGGCCCCGATATTGGCGACGGTGAACCGGACGGTCGTCGTTTCCGCCGCGTAGGCCCGGCCGCCGGTGTGGCGGTCGTCGTTGAACGGATTGCAGACCAGGTCGACCGTCGTGAGGTCCGGGAGGTTCGGCTGCCCCGTGATCGGGAGGGCGATCTCCGGGTTCTCCTTCGCCCGCGTCGCGGCGCCGGACTGGCTCTTCTTGTAGAAGCTGGCGTTCGTCAGCAGCGCCGCCGACGGCGGCTGGTAGTTGCCCGCCAGCATGCTTCCCGCCCGCTCGACGATCGAAGGCGTGATCCAGAGTTCGAACGGCGAGATCAGCGAGAAGACGAGGCCGTCGGTCTGATAGAAGTTGTGGTGGTAGATCGGCAGGATGGGGACCGGGTGGGCCGGCGCGTAGGGATCGGGCCGGTTGATGGGCACGTACAGCGTGAAGTTGGTCGCCGCCGCCACGCCGTACTGGCGGAACCTCAGCGTGTGGTCGCCGATGCCGACCTGGATGTCGGTTCCCTCGACCACGCCCTCGGCGCACAGGTTGACGGAGAACAGGTTGACGCCGGCGTCGTCGAGGCTGCTCAGAAGGCCGGCGATCGACTTCACCAAGGGACGCGCGACGCCTTTCAGGATCGTGGCGACGGGGATCTGGAACGTGTCGACCTGGTCGATGCCGCCGAGAAAATTGGTGCCGAGGGGGGCGGGACCGTCGTCGGTGTAGCTGATCCGGAAGTCCTTGCCGTAGGAGAGCACCGGCCACTCGATCACGATCGGGCGGCACTGCACGCCGACCTCGATGCCGAAGCTGCTGTAGAGCTCCGGCTGGTCGGGGTCCTCGTCGGGCTCGATCCATGCGCGGCACGGGACGATGTTGCCCGGCCATACGGAGGCGGCTTCATACTCGACCACCAGTCGCGTGCGGAGCGCGAACCCGTAGGGCACGTTGCCGACGTACAGGTGGGCCTCGCCCTCGCCCGTCGGCGGGAGCCAGATCCAGCCCGACGACTTGCCCGTGGCGAAACTGTCCACCAGCGCCGACTCGGCGTGTTCGAAGACGAGGGGGACCTCGAGGCGGGCGTCCGGCGCGCCGGGGGCCGGCCGGATCGCGGCGGCCAGGGCGCACAGGGTGGCGGCCAGGATCCGTGTCGTGCTCGACGGCACACCCCGGTGCGCCAACGGTGAACTGCCACCCTCCCGGTGCACGCTTCCTCCGAGGTGGGGGTACACATTCGCGGCGCAAAGGACGAGCCCAATCCGCGCCTTTTCCCAGGGTGGGGGGCACGGTGCGGCCGCGGGGCGTCATCCCCCGAACCGCAGGCCGGCGAGGTCGCGGCGGCCGCAGCAGTAGGCGGCGTCGGTCATGGCGGGGCGGCCCTCGGGCTGGATGCGGACGAGGCGGAGGCTGCCGGAACCGCAGGCGACGCGGATGCCCTTCGCGCCGGCCTCGAGGACGGTGCCGGGTTCGCCCGAGCCGGTCCCGACCTCGGCGGCGTGGATCTTGAGGGTGACGGGCGGCGTGCCGGGGACGGTGGTGAAACAGCCGGGCCACGGGGAGAAGCCGCGGATCCGGTTGCGGATCGACTCCGCGGGCATCGACCAGTCGATGCGGCCGTCCTCCTTGGCGAGTTTGGGCGCAAGAACGACCTGCGATTCGTCCTGCGGAACTCGCGGAACGGGCGGGGTGCCGAAGAGATCGAGGGCGCGGTCGAGCAGCCGGGCGCCGAGGTCGGCGAGGCGGGGCTCCAGCGTGCCGGCGGTGTCGTCGGGCGCGATCGGGGCGCGTTCCATGAGGATGAGATCGCCGGCGTCCATCCGCGCAGTGACGTAGAGGATGGCGACGCCCGTCTCCGTGTCGCCGTTGGTGATCGCCCACTGGATCGGAGCGGCGCCGCGGTACTTCGGCAGCAGGGAAGGATGGATGTTGACCGCGCCCAGCGGGGCGATGTCGAGCAGGGCCTGCCTGAGCATCTGGCCGTAGGCGGCGACGACGAGCAGGTCGGGCTTGAGTGCCGCGAGGGCCTCGATCGACTCCGGTGCGCTGGCCTTCTCCGGCTGCATCACGGGGAGACCCAGGCGTCCGGCGAGTTCGCCAACGGGGCACGCCGCGGGCTGGAGGCGGCGGCCGCGCGGGCGGTCCGGCTGCGTGACGACGGCGACGACGCGGTCGCCGGGCCGGCGGGCGACCGCCTGGAGCGCCGGACATGCGAGGGCTCCCGAGGCGATGAAGGCGATGCGCATGGCGAGCCTACTTCCGTTCGCTCGCGCGGATGAGAGCCGGGCCCGGGTTGGCGCGCGCGGCGGCGACATCCTCGAGGAGCACCCGGACCGCGGCCTCGATCTGCCGGTCGCGGCCGCCCGGGATCTCGCCGGGCTCGGGCCAGACGACGACATCGGGGATCGCGGGGCGGAGTTCCATGTCCTGTCCCTCGGCCAGCGTGAACCAGCCGCGGTGGGGGACCTTGAGCGAGCCGAGGTCGAGGATCTTCTGCTCCGGCGTGGCGATCACCGCGCCCTCCCCGGGCACGCCGACGATGCGGCCGCGCCGAAGCGCGCGGATCGCGTGGCAGAGGATCTCCGAGTTGCTGCCGGTCCTCTGGTTGCAGAGCACGACGAGCGGCCGGGTCCAGACGACCTTGCCGAGGTAGTCCTCGGGGAAGCTCGGCTCGCCGCCGCGGGGGACGGTGATCGCGTAGCGCGGGTGACAGAGGATCGAGAGGAGTTGTTCGGAGATGAAGCCGCCGGGGTTGTTGCGCACGTCGATCACGAGGCCGTCCTTGCCGAGGCCCTCGGCGTAGACGTCGCGTTCGAACTGCCGCAGGTTGCCCAGCTGCATGCGTTCGATGTTGAGGTAGCCGAGCGTGTTGCTGCTCAGTGCCGACACGAGGCGGCGGTTGTCCTCGATCCACTTGCGCCGGACGAGCGGGCGCGCCTCGTCGTAGCCGATGGTGGACAGGTCGACGGTTCGCGCCGCGCCGTTCGTGCCGGCGACCTCGAGCCGGACCTCGCGGGGCCAGCGCCCGTTGAGCACGGTGGTGAGGTCGAGGGCGGGATCGACCGGGACGCCGTCGATCGACCGGATCACCTCGCCCGGGGCCAGGCGCGAATCGGTGCGGTCGGCGGGGCCGCCGGGGAGGACGTCGCGGATGCGGAGTCCGGGGCCGGCGAAGGCGGGATCGAAGCGGACGCCGAGATGCGCGGTGCGGACGCGCCACTGGCCGCTCGACCACGCCTTCTTCTCGGGGGTCCAGCCCATGTGCGAGGCGTTGAGGCGGCCGAGCATCATGCGGATGACGCGGGCGAAGGCATCCTCGTCGACCGCGGCGGCGGCCTCGTCCTCGAACTCGAGCCGTACGGCCTCCCAGTCGAGGCCGTTGAGCCGCTCGTCGTAGAAGCGGTCGCGCAGCTCGCGCCACGCCATGCGGAACCCGAGGCGCTGGTGCTCGCGCCAGTCGATCACGTGCAGGGCGGAGAAGGGGTACAGGTCGCCCGAGGCGGCCGGCTTCCCGTCGACGAGCCACAGGATCCTCCCGCCGCCCTCGGCGACCCACCGGGCCTGGGTGCCGGTCTTCTCGCTGACGAGGGTGGTGGCGCCGGGGTCGGGGAAGTTGACGCGGTGGGTGCCTCGCTTGCCGCCGACCGTGCCGTGGAAGGCCAGCGCCTTGGAGTCGTACGACCAGAAGAGGTGCTCGGGGACGCAGCCCGGGAGCTTGATGCGGCGGACGCGGTCCTCGAGCCCGTCGAAATCGATCGTTACGGTCCTGCGGTCGCCTTCGTTCCTCTTTTCGGCGGCGGCCTTGTCCTTCTTCGGCGCGCTCTTCGCGGCCGATTCGATGGCCTTCTCGATCTTGCGCCGGCGCTCGTCAAGGTCGGCGTCCTCGCGGGAAAGCCAGGCGTAGTAGATGTCGGTTTCGTTGTCGTAGGTGCGGCCGGTGAAGGCGACGATGCGTCCGTCGGGCGACCAGGCCGGCCAGCGGTCGTCGGCGGGGTTGCGGGAGAGGTTGAAGGGCTCGCGGGCGCCGTCGGCGGAGACGATCCACACGTCGCTGTTGCCGCCGCTGTCGTGGAGCGAGCAGGCGAGCCAGCGTCCGTCCGGGGACCAGGCGGCCGTGGCGCCGATCGGGGAGCGGGCGACGATGCGCGCGGCCGCGCCGTTGGTCGACGCGACGACGACGGAGCCCGGGCCCTCGATCCAGCACAGCTTCGAGCCGTCGGGGCTGGGCTTCAGCTGCCGGCGGACGAGCCGGTCGCCGGTGAGCGGCTCGAGCCGGAAGGAATCGTGCTGCAGCCAGGTCCGCCCGGCGGCGTTGGTGCGCGGCGACCACGCGCCGAACGGGCCGGCCTGCCACCAGGGCGAGGAGGGATCGGAGCGCGTGGCGCGCCAGAGGTTGATGCCGAGGCCGTCGTCGCGGAGGACGTAGAGGCAGGACCGGTCGGTCGAGAACGCCGCCTCGGTGTCGAAATCGAGAGTGCCCGAGGTGACCGGCCGGGGCTCGCGGAGGGTGGTGTCCATGACCCACACGTCGCCGCCGGCGGTGAAGGCGACCTGGAGGCCGTCCGTCGTGAAGTCCACGGTGCCGAAGGCGGAGAGGTTCCAGACGGTCTCGTACCACCGACGGAGGTCCCGTGTCGGCGGGGGCGTCCCGACGGTCCAGAGCGGCACGCGGATCGGCGGGCCCGGGGCGCGGGGATCGATGCGCTCGAACTCGAAGCCGCGGCGGAAGACGAGGACGGAGCCGTCGCGCGAGATGCCGGCGGCGGCGATCGGGGCTTGGGCGCCGGAGATCAGGATCCGGGCCGCGCCGGTGTCGAGATCGAAGACGGAAAGGTCGCCGCCGGGGCCGCCGGCGAAGTAGAAGCCCCGTCCATCCGGGCGCCACAGCGGGAAGCGCTGGGGGGTCGGCTCCGCGTGCGGGTGACGGAAGGCGCCGGTGGCGGCATCGTGGATCCAGATCTGCGAGGCGGTGCTGCCGTGGTAGCCGAGGCGGTAGGGGTCGACGCCCTCGCGGGTGAAGAGGACGCGGGCGCCGTCGGGCGAGAGGTCGGCGTCGCCGGCGTAATCGTCGAACAGCATCACCTCGGCGCGGCGGGCGGTGCGGTCGATGACGAGCAGGCGGTCGTCGTCGAACCCGGATCCGTCGCGTTCGGCGCGGGCGAGAAGGCGGCGGCCGTCGGGGAACCACCGGACGGACTTGAAGCCCTCGGTGTGCCACGTGACCTGCGTAGGGGCGCCGCCGGCGACGGGGACGACATGGATCTGCGCGCTGTCGTCGCGCTGGCTGAGGAAGGCGATCTCGGCTCCGTCGGGAGAGAAGGCGGGGCCGGAGTCCGGGGCGGGATGGGGGGCGAGGACGCGCGCCTCGCCGCCGGTCGACGCGGCGATCCAGATGTCTCCGCGCCACTCGAAGGCGAGGAGGCTCCCGTCGGGCGAGAGCGCGGGCTGGGCGGGGATCCGGATCTCGATCCGGCCGTCCGGACCGGTCCCGACGGCCCGGACAGCCGTGGCGACGGACAGGAGACAGAGGGCAAGCCGGATGGCAGGTCTCATCGAGCGGTCTCCCCCGGGGTCGAACCTCATTCCTCCACCGACGCGATCGCCGAGATCTCGACGAGGGCATCCTTGGGCAGCTTCGCGGCCTGAACGACCTCCCGGGCCGGGTAGGGGGCGGTGAAGAAGCCCTGGTACACGACGTTGAACTCGGCGAACTGTTTCATGTCCGCGAGGAACACGGTGCATTTCACGATGTGGCCCAGGTCCAGGTTCGCCGCCCGCAGGATGGCCCGGAGATTCTCCATGGCCCGCCGCGCCTGCGAGGGCAGGGAGGGGGCGAGTTCGCCGGTCGCGGGATCGAGCCCGAGTTGCCCGGAGACGAAGAGCAGCGGTCCGGCGGCGACGGCCTGGGAGTAGGGTCCGATCGCCTTGGGGGCGTCGGGCGTCTGCACGGCTTGCATGGCGGTGATCCTTTCGTTCGTCCGGGCCCGGCTACAATGCCGTACGCGGAGGTTGTCTGCAATAGCCTCGCGCCTCGGGCGTTCAATGGAAACCTATGATGAACACCCTCCTTGTTGCGGTCCTCCTTGGCGTGGCCG
>VGWF01000033.1 GCA_016873715.1 Lentisphaerota bacterium
TGTGCATCCTCATGCCGGCCGCGCCCTGGCACAGCGGCTCGACGATCAGCGCCGCGACGCGCCCGCCGTGCGCGGCGAAGACGCCGCGCGCGGCCTCGATGCACGCGGCCTCGTCCGCAGGGGACGCGGGGACGGGCACCTGGGCCGCGGGCCGCAGCACGTGGCGGAACGGCGCGTGGAAGGCGTCGAGGAAGCCGACCGACACCGCGCCGAGCGTGTCGCCGTGGTAGGCGCCCTGCATCGCGAGGAGGTCCGTCCGCTCCGGCCGCCCCGTGTTGTGCGCGTACTGGAGCGCGATCTTGAGCGCGGCCTCGACCGCGCTGGCGCCGTCGGACGCGAAATGGACGTGCACGCGCGGATCCGGCATCCGCCCGGCCAGCCGGGCGGCGAGCCGGGCGGCGGCGGGATGCGCGAGGTTGCCGAGGATGCTGTGCTGGAGGTCGCCGGCCTGGCGGCGGATCGCCTCGACGACGCGCGGATGGCCATGGCCGAGCGCGCAGCACCACCAGGACGAGATCGCGTCGACCCAGCGGTTTCCGCGATCGTCGACGAGGTGGATGCCCTCCCCCCGCACGATGACCGGCAGAGGCTCGTCGTCCATCGCCGAGAACCGCGTGTAGGGATGCCACACGTGGTCCCGGTCCATCCGTCCGATCTCGTCCATGCCGTCCCCCGCCCCGCGCGCCCGCGATCGTCCAACCCTTGGAAACCCGGCGGCGGCAGTCGTCCAACGGTTGGAAGAATAGCCTGCCCCGCGCTTGCGCGCACGCCCGGGATCGCCCGCCGCGTTGCATGAAATGTAACGATCGTTACATTTCATGCAACGTGGCGGAGGGGCGGAACAGGGCTGAAGCCTCTGGCTTCCGTCGAAACCGAGCCGTTGGAGAGGGAGTTTCTCCGCCCCATCGAGAAGGGGAGACCGGCGGGGAGGCGATCCTCGAATCGAGGCCCGGTCGTCGCGCGCACCCGGGGGCCCCGAGTCCGCGCAGGGCCCGGCCGGGCCGCGTCATGCGGGGCGGGCGGCGCGCGCGGCGACGGCGGAGGCGTACATCGCGTCGGCCTTGTAGCTCGACCGGACCCACGGTCCGGCCTCGCAGTGGGCGAAGCCGCGGCGCAGGGCCTCCCCGCGCAGGACGTCGAACTCGTCCGGCGTCCAGTATCGCTGGACGGACAGGTTGGCGCGGGTCGGCTGGAGATACTGGCCGATGGCCAGCACATCGACATCGGCCGCGCGCAGATCGTCCATGGCCCCCCGGAGATCGTCGAGGGTCTCGCCCAGCCCGACCATCATCGCCGACTTCGTCACGCCGCGCGGGGCGATCTCCCGCGCACGGCGGAGGAACTCGAGCGACCGGTCGTAGGACGCCCCGGATCGCACGCGCGGCGTCAGGCCGCGCACGGTCTCGAGGTTGTGCCCCAGCACGTCCGGCGCGGCCGCCAGGAGGACCTCGAGGTTCGCTCGGACGCCGCCCAGGTCCGACGGCAGCACCTCGACCCGGCAGCCCGGCACGCGCGAGCGGACGGCCCGTACGGTCTCCGCCATCGCCCCCGCCCCGCCGTCACCGAGATCGTCGCGCGTGACCATCGTCACGACGGCGAAGGAGAGTTCCATCGCCGCCACCGCCTCCGCCACCCGCTCCGGCTCGGCCGGATCCGCCGCGCAGGGACGCCCCGTCGCCACGCTGCAGAACCCGCAGCGCCGCGTGCAGGTTCCGCCCAGGATCATGAACGTCGCGGTGCGCCCGGCGCTCCAGCACTCGTTCCGGTTCGGACAGCGCGCCTCCTCGCAGACCGTATGCAGGCTCAGCCCCTTCACCACGCGCCGCACCGGGCTGTCGCCATGGACGAGCGGCTTCCGCAGCCACCCCGGCTTCCCGCGCGGCGCCCGGGCGGCGCCCCCGATCGTCTCGGACCGTGTTGTCATCCGCGGCAACGTACGGGAACCGGACGCGGACGGCAACTGCCGCGGACGGACAGGAGGCGGGGGTTCAAATCGCCTCCGACCTCCACCTTCGGCTCCCGGTTCTCGGATCCCGGTCCTTCGTCCTTCTCTCCATCGGGCTTGCAAACCTCCGCATCTGCGGCATTCTCGGGCAGGGTGGCGAGACGATGAACGGAAAGGGATTGCGTATGACGATCGGACGGGCGATGGCGGGCATCCTGGCGGCGGCCTGCGCGACGGGCTTCGCGCAGCAGGGCATCCTGGTCGAGGCCGAGGGTTTCGCCGACAAGGGCGGGTGGAGCGTCGATCAGCAGTTCGTCGAGCAGATGGGCTCGCCCTACCTGATCGCGCACGGCCTCGGAAAGCCGGTCGACAACGCCTCGACCTCCGTGAACATCCCGACGGCCGGTTCCCACCGCGTGTGGGTCCGCACGCGCAACTGGGCGCCCGGCGACTGGGAGGCGCCCGGCCGCTTCAAGGTCCTCCTCGACGGCCGCGCCCTCGCGCCGGAGTTCGGCGTCCACGCCGGGTGGACGTGGCAGGACGGCGGCGCCGTCAACCTGAAGGCCGGCGCCCTCCGGATCGATCTGCAGGACCTCACCGGCTTCGACGGCCGCTGCGATGCGATCTTCCTCGCCCCCGATGGCGCCTCGCGTCCGCCGGACGATCCGAAGGCGATGGGCGCGTGGCGCAACCGGCTCCTCGGCATCCCGGAGATCCCGCCGTCCGCCGGGGCCTTCGACGTCGTCATCGTCGGTGGAGGCATCTCCGGCTGCGCCGCCGCACTCGCCGCCGCCGAGCAGGGCCTGACCGTCGCCCTCATCCACGACCGCCCCATTCTCGGCGGCAACGCGAGCGGCGAGGTCCGCGTGCACACCATCGGCATCACCGGCTTCTCCGACCGCATCCTGAAGCGGATCAACTCCGAGCACTGGCCCAACGGATCCGCCGAGGCGCTCGCCGACGACCGCAAGCGCCACGCGACCATGGACGCGGAGCCGCGCGTGAAGCAGTTCCTCTGCTGGCGCGCGTACGGGGTCGCCACGGAGGGCGGGCGGATCGTCCGCGTCAACGCCCGCCACATCGAGACGGGCGAGGTGAAGTCGTTCGCGGCGCCGTGCTTCATCGACGCCACCGGCGACGGCTGGATCGGCGCGTGGGCCGGCGCGAAGTTCCGCTACGGCCGCGAGTCGCGCAACGAGTTCGGCGAGGGCTGGGACCAGCACGGGGACCTCTGGTCGCCCGGGACGCCCGACAAGCGGATGATGGGCGTCTCGCTCCTGTGGAACTCGGAGATCGCGGCGGCCCCGTCGGACTTCCCGGATGTGCCGTGGGCCGTTGCGGTCTCGGGCACCAACGTCTCCGTCAAGGGCGAGTGGTTCTGGGAGTTCTCCAGCGACCGCTACGACGCGCTCGACGACGCCGAGGAGATCCGCGACCACGTGCTGCGCGCGATCTACGGATCGTTCGCCAACGCGAAGAAGCTGTCGCAGTTCGCCTCGCACTCGCTGAAGTTCGTCGGCTACATCAGCGGGAAGCGGGAGTCGCGACGGCTGGTCGGCGACTACCTCTACACCCTCTCCGACATGACCGAGGGGCGGACCTTCCCCGACGCCGTCGTGACCGAGACGCGCGACGTCGACCTCCACTTCCAGCGCCAGGTGAAGGACCCGGCCTATCCCTTCGACTACCTCTCCACCGCCCTCTTCAAGAAGGTGCCGCGCTACTACATCCCCTTCCGCGCGCTCTACTCGACCAACGTCGTGAACCTGATGATGGCCGGCCGCTGCTTCAGCTGTTCCCACGTCGGTCTCGGCGGCCCGCGCGTGATGAACACCTGCGGCCAGATGGGCGCGGCCACCGGCTACGCGGCCTCGCTGATCAAGAAGCACGGCACCACGCCGCGCGGCGTCTACGAGAAGCACCTGGACGAACTCAAGGCGCTCGTCCGGCCCGGCCCCGAGAGCGAGAACCTGATGAGCCCCGAGCACGGCGGCGGACGAAAGGTCGAGGCAGTCGACGCCGCGACGCCCGCGCAGCGGATCCGCGGCAGCTTCGAGATCGCCTCGCTGCCGGATGCGCTCCGGTCCGCCACGCGCGTCGTCGCCGAGCGCGGCGACTCGGGCAAGCCCGCCCGGGCCTACCGCTTCACCGTCAACGCGCCGGTCGACGTCTTCATCGCCGTGCATTCGCGCGGCGATGCGAAGCTGCCGGAGGGCTGGACGAAGACCGACATGGTCGTCGCGTGGAAGCTCGGCCAGGACCCGGTCTACAAGCGCCCGTTCCCCGCCGGCGTCGTGGCGATCCCCGGCCATCCGGGAAAGGAAGGCGCCCACTACGGGCTGCCGCACCTGGCGTTCGTGCTGCCCTCGGGCCCGGCGCGCTCCGGCGGCCTGACCATCACCGGCGTGGCGTTCGCGGAATGATCCGGCCGGCCGGGATGCACCACGGATTGCACGGATGACACGGATCCGGGAACGGACATCGTCCCCCGCCCGCGGGCGCCGTTCGCCGAGGGGCCGCCTCCTGCGCGGATGCGCGGCGTCGCTGCTGCTCGCGACGGGCGGATGCATCGTCGCGTCGGGACCGCGCCCTCGCCCCGCGGTCTTCGACTCAACCCCGGACCTCGGTGCGTCGGACCTCGTGGAATCCCGCGCGTGGACGCCCCCCGGCGGCACCGAGCAGACCCTGGAACTGCGGCGCGCCGCGGACGGACGCCGGCACTACGTGTGCCGCGCATGGCTCGATGTCTGCGGCTGGGCCGAGGCCGTCTGCAAGCCGCACAAGTTCGATGCCTTCTTCGCCGAGGACGGCTCGTTCCTCGGCTACCGCGTCGAGACCGGGCACCCGTTCACCAAGGCGGAGCACGATCCGTTCCTGCCCCGGGACTACCGGCATCTGGACCGCATCCTCCGCGACCCCGGCCATGCCCTCGGCGACCTCCCGGCGCCGCGCGCCGCGACGAAGCGGGGCGAGGGCACGGCCGGACCGATCGACGGCGTCACCGGCGCCACCGTCGCGCACTACGCCGAGCGCGCCGTGCCGAAGGCGTTCTACACGACCCACGCCGTGTGGCACTTGGTGAACGTCGCCCTTCCGCCCGTGCTCCAGAAGTGGACCCTCGCGTGGGTCGGTCCCGGCGACGTGCGCGACTGGCTGCGGCGCGACGAACCGCTGAAGGCCTGGTGGCTCGTGGACCGGATGGAAGCGAGCCGCATCCCGCATGCCGAGGCGGCGGACCTCGCCTACGAACTGATCGGCGCGACCAACCGGCAGGTCCGGACCGCCGCCCTCCGCTACCTGCGCCGCGCCTCGCACCCCTTCCGCCCGCAAGCCTGCCTCGCCGGCGACTACGGAACGCTCCCGGACGACACGAGGTCCGCCTTCCTGGACTGGTGGGCGGACGCCGGCTTCACGTCGCCCGCCCTCGACGCCGCCCTGCGGGCCGACCTCGCCGCGCGGGCGTCCGCGCGCTCCCCCGTCTCCACCGCCATCCTGGGCTATCTCCAGCGCACCGGTCTCCGCACCGGGGCCCCGGAGGCCTGGCGCGCCGCGCTGCAGGCCTTCGCGCGCGACACGCCGTCCACGTTCCTCCGCACGAAGGCGGGTCTGCTGCTGGACATGCTTCCCGCGGCGCCGTGAGGCCCGCGCTCAGGCATCCTCGGGGATCCCGAGCTCCTTCAGCGTGCGACGCAGCCACGCAAGCGACTGCTCGATCATCGGGCCGCCCTGCCCCTCGCACTCCATGCTCAGGACGCCCGTATACCCGCTGTCGCGAAGCACCGCGAGGCACTGCTTGATGTTGTCCGCGTTCACGCCGTCGCCCAGCGCGCAATGGCTCACGGCGATCCCGGTCATGCCGCCGCGGACGGCCTTCGCCAGCGACTCGGAGACGTCCTTGATGTGGACATGGCTCACCTTGCCGATGAACCGCTTCAGGAAGGCGACGGGATCCTGCCCGGCGATGAAGGTGTTGCCGGTGTCCATGTTCATGCGAAGGTACGGGCTGTCGCAGAACGCCAGCATCCGCTCCATCATGTCCGGCCGCGTCGTGAAGTAGCCGTGCGGCTCGATGTTGACGACCACCTTGTGGGCGGCGGCGACCTCGATGATCTGCTCGTACTCCGACTTCATCAGGTCCATCGCCTGCGGGTCCTTCAACCCTTCCGGCGCGTGCAGGCCGTCGGTCGTGTCGACCCGGTCGCAGCCGGCCAGCTTCGCCCACGCGATCGACTTCATGACGTACGGCACGCCGCGCAGCGGCCCGTCCTTGCCGGACAGCGGGAAGGCCGCATCCACCTGCGAGAACCGCACGCCGTACCCCGCCATCTTCTGCCGCAGCAGCTCCGGATCCTCGTAGAGCGCGACGTGCGGCTGGTAGCCGAGCCCGTGGATCCAGCTCACGCCGTCGATCAGGCCGCACTCGATGAAATGCACGCCGTTCTTCTGCGCCCATTTCAGGCAGTCCTCGAAGCTCTTGTAGGTCGAGTTGAACGCGTCCGTGTGGAATCCGATCTTCATCGCTCCCGCTCCCTTCCCTGCGGCTCTTGCCGCACCCGTCGCCGCCAGAACCGCACCCGCAGCCGCCCCCGCGGCCACGAACTCACGCCGGGTCATACCCGCCGTCATGACTTCAGTCCCTTCAGGTCCGCCTCGATCGCCCGGTTCTCCCGGATCAGCTCGTCCATCGTCACGCAGCCCCGCCGGGCCGCGGCCTCGCGCCCGAGGATCGCCGTCAGCGTGCCGTCCACGGCGCGCTGCGCCGACACCGTGTCGTACGGCCCCTCGCAGATGCGGCGGTGGAACTCGGCGATGTTGCGGACCACGCCATCCTTGAAGACGCCGCCGATCTCGCCGGCGTAGGTCTTCGGCCCGCCGCGGAGGTACGCCTTCCCGCCCTTGTACTGCAGCGACACGGTGGCGACCGTGCCGAAGACCTTCGCGGAGAGCGTCACGAGATCGTCCCAGTGGTTGTCCAGCGCCTGCGTGACGTGCGTCCAGCAGGCGCCCCCGGCGAACTCGTAGATCGCCGAGAGCGTGTCGGTGCGGTCGCCGTGCGGTTCGGTGCGCCACGTGCGCGAGTGGCCGCACGCGCGCACCGGTCGCTCGCCGAGCAGCCAGACCAGCGCGTCGAGGATGTGGATGTCGTACGAGACGACGGTATCGCCGCTGAGCGCCGTGTCGGAGAGCCAGACCTGGTCCCGCAGGCGGCTCTCGATCGTCGGGCCGACCGGCGGGTCGGGCCACGCGTGCCAGCCGAAGCCGAACGACAGGACGTGCGTCAGCGCCCCGAGCCCGCCGTCGCGCACGCGCGCCGCCAGCTCGATCATCACCGGGTCGGTCGGAAGCTGGTAGTCGACCAGCAGGCAGCGCCGCTTCGACGCGCACACCCGCCCGGCCTCGCCAACCGCGAGGCAGCCGGGCACGTCGACGGCGACCGGCTTGGCCATGTAGATGTGCAGGCCCGCCTCCGACGCCGCCTTCGCCTGCTCGGGGTAGAAGTACGGCACATCCTCGATCGCGACGGCCTCGACGCCGCTCTCGATCAGCCGCTTGTAGCCGGAAAGCCCGCTGAAGCAGCGGGACGGGTCGACGCCCAGCTTCGCCCCCGCGGCGCGCGCGACATCCTCGAAGTAGTCCGCGACGGCATGGAACACGAAGCCGCCGTGCTCCTGCATCAGCTGCGCGATCCACTTCCCGCGCCCGCCGCAGCCGACGAGGCCGATCCGGACCTTGCGGTCGTGCACCGGCGGCTTCACGGGCGGCGCATTCGTTTCCGCCGCCGGCGCGGCGATCGCGGCGAGCGGAAGGGCCGCTCCCAGCGTGCCGCCCAGGAACCCGCGGCGGCTGATCCCGCCCGCGGCGCCGTTCATTCCCTCGATCCGGTTCGCACCCATGGCCGTCCTCCTACGGTTTGCGGAACTCCTCCCACGCCGACACGGCCGCCGCATCGGTCATGCCGCGACCGACCGCCAGCCGCACCACGGCGGAGGCCGACTCGCCCGGGCCGAGGTCGCGCCCGAAGAGCGAGAGGTACAGCGAGCGGTGCGCCTCCGCCCCGTGCGGCGTCAGCACCGCGAAACAGTCGTCCGGCCGGGCCATCACGAGGACCGTCCGTCCCGTCGGCCCATCGCGCCGCAGTCCGAGCGGCGCGGCGAACGGCGGACGGATCGCCCACTCGACCGGGTGCGGCGGACGCGCCCACCGGCCGTCGCGCACGGTCGCGACCGCAGCCTCGTCGCGCGGAAACGCCTGCCAGACCCCCGAGGCCTCGTCCGCCGCCACGAAGGCCGCGCCGCCGGCGGTCTTCGCGAGAACGCGCGAGTCGGCGAAGCCGTTGAAGTACGATGCGACGAAGACCTCCATCCGCCGCAGCGCCTTCCGCGCGGTCAGCGTCGTCTCGAGGTCCAGCGTCGACGGCGTCCGCCAGCGGTAGACCGCGCGCAGCTCGAAGGGATGGGCCGCGTCCGCCGGCCAGGTCGCCTCGACGGCGCCGTCGGAGAGCACCCGCGCCGCGCCGCCGGTCCAGCCCCACCCGTCGGGGTGGCGGGTGTCGGCGTCCAGCAGGCGGTAGAATCCGAGAACCCCGTTGCGACCTGCGAGATTCGTGCCGGTGGCGGCATCGACCAGCTCCGTCAGCCCCGCCGGCCGCCCCCCGCCCCGCAGCACGCCGCGCAGTTCCCCGGTGTCGAACCGGAACCCGGCGCCGGCCGGCTCGAAGCGCAACCCGGTCGGCCCGCCGGCGGTGCAGGTCGGCACCCATCCCATCCCGGCGAGAACGCCGATCACCGCCGGACGAATCCAGCGTTTCATGCCTATTCCACCTTCAGTCCCGCCGCCCAGGCCGTGCCGCGGCGGTAGAGGTCGCCGACCGTCTTCGCCTCGAAGGCCTTCGCATCGTGGCCCAGCACGCAGTGGAAGACCCGCCCCTTGCCGTACTCGAGGACCAGGGCCATCGGGTAGACCTTCGAGTCGACCTTCGACGTCGCCGTCGCGATCACGCGGATCGGGGTGTCGCCGTCGAGACAGGTGTAGAGCTCGTCCTCCGTCTCGAAGTCCGCCAGACCGGCTGTGACCGGATGGTCGCGGTCGGCGATGACCACGCGGAACGGTCCGCGCGGATCGTGGCCCCGCAGCTTCGGATTCCACACGCGGCCCGCGATCCTCACGAACTCGGGCCAGCCCTGGAACGCGCCGCAGGCGAAGTGCACCAGCACGAGGCCGGTCCCGTTCGACACCGCGGCCCGGAGGTTCTCCTGCGCCGCGGCGCCGGGCCCGGGATCCTCCCAGTTCATGTAGTTGAGCACGATGGCATCGAAGGTCTTCAGGTCCGCGGCGCCCCACGCCTTGGGATCCTCGGACACCTCCACCGCGAGACGGGCGTCGGCCGCGATGGCGTCGCGCAGCAGCGGAGCCGTGATCTTCCACTTGTGGCCGGGATACTCGAGCCCCGTCGCCAGCAGCACGCGCTTGCGCGGCCCGGCCGGCACCGCGCTCGCGGCCGGGGCAACGGCGGCCGTCGCGGCGCCTGCCGGACCGGCATCGATCAACCACGCCTCGCCGACGACGACATTGCCGCTGCCCTCGCGCCGCACGCCGATGCGCAAATCGCCGTCGGCGCCCGGCAGGTCGACCGCGATCCGGGCGGGGCCCTTGCCCTCGCGGCCGGACGGCAGGTCGGTCGGCGGCAGCGCACGGCCGCGCATCACCCACACCGACTGCTTCCGCCCGTTGCCGTCGAAGTCCCACCACGCCACCACCAGCCGGTAGGCCCGCTTCGCGTCGAGGCCCGTCACCTGGATCGCGACCTCGGCGTCGGAGAACGCGACCGAGGCCGACGGCACGTCCGCCGCGGCCACCGCCCCATCCCAGAAGTAGGGCCGGGAGCCGCCGATCCTGAGCCGCTGCGGCGCCTCGGGCGACTCGGATTCGGGGCCGCAATCGAGATAGGCCGCAAGCGTCTGCCCGGCCGGCAGCGCCTTCGCGATCTCCGCCACGCGCGCGGCACGGTCGGCGGGCGACATCGTCTTCGCGGAGGTCTGCCCCTTCGCCTCGCGGATCAGCGCGTGCGCCTGCGGCTCCGCGGGCGGGCCGGGCTTCAGCGCGACCAGTTCCGCCATGGCCGCCTCGACGGCCGGCGCGTCCTGACGGATGAGCTTCCTCGCAACGGCGACGGCGGCCAAGGCGGCCTCGGACGCGACCTCCCGGTCCTTCGCCAGGTCGAGCGCCATCCGCAGCGCGGCCGGCCCCGACGTCTCGCCCAGCGCCGAACAGATCGCGCGCCGGCTTTCCGCGTCCGTCGCAAGCGGCACGGCCTTCGCCAGCCATTCAAGGGGCTTCGGCGCGGCCGGCGCAAGTCGCAGGGCGCCGCGCAGCGCCAGCGCCCGGTGCACCGGCGACGGGGCCTCCTTCGCCAGCGCCAGCAGATCCGGCAGCGCGTCCGCGTCCGCCCAGTCCGACAGCGCGCGGATCGCGGTATCGCGCACCGCCTCGGTCTGGCTGCCGGCGCGCTCGCGCACGGCGGCCAGCGCCCCGGGACCGCCCAGGCCCGCGAGCACGCGCAGCAAGGCGGCGGCTGCCCCGGCCGGCAGGTCCGGGGCCGCCAGTGCCGCGGTCACGACCGATGCCGTACCCGCATCCGCACCCGCGCGCCGGCCGATGCCGATCACCGCCAGTTCCATCTCGCGGCCCGCCGCCCCGGTCGCGGTGCGCAGCGACGAAAGCAGCGCCTTCAACTCCGACGACGTGCCGATCGCCGCCAGACCGCGGGCCACCGCGACCTGCACCGCGGACTCCGCCGCGCCAAGCTGTCCAGCCAGCATCGCCGCCGCCCCGGCGCTCCGGCGCGCCACGGCCGCCCCGACCAGGACCACGCAGGTGCCCGGCTCGGACCGGCCCGTCAGCGACACGATGGCCTCGTCGGCCTTGGGATCCCGGATTGCGGCCAGCGCCTCGCCGGCCGCCTGGCTCCCACCCGCCGCGGACGCGGCCAGGCATTGGACATCCTCCGCCGTGCCCATCGCGCCCAACGCGCGGGCGGCGGCCTCGCGGACCCCGCCGTCCGTATCGCGCAGCAGCGGCCGCACGGACGGCAGCACCGATGCGTCGCCCCGCAGCGCGAGGGCGTCGAGCACCAGCGCCTTTCGGACCGGCGCAAGCGTGGCCAGTTTCGCCGCCATGCCCCGGGTGGCCGCGCCGTCGGCGGTCTGCGACAGGATCCCGATCGCCGACTCCGCCACGAAGTCGTCCGGCCCGGCCGCGGCCGCAAGCAGGTCCGCTGCGGCGGCCCCGGCGTCGATCCGCGCCAGCGTTGAAAGCGCCGCGACCTGGTCCGCGGGCGCCCCCCCCGCCTTGACCACCGGCTGCGCCAGCGACAGGGCCGTCGCGCGATCCCCGCCGGCCGCGAGGCGCAGGGCGCACTCCAGCTTCGCGGCGCGCGCGGCCGGACCGGCCGCTCCGGCCAACGCCTCCGCCGAGGCCTTCGTGCCGTGCGCGCCGAGCGCACGGACCGCCGCCTCCGCCGTCGGTCCATCGGGATCACGCGCCAGCTTCGCCAGCGCCGGAACGGCCGCGGCCTCGTGGCGCGCCGCCAGCGAGTGCATCACGCCGATCCGCGCCTTGCCGGACAGCCGCGGCAGGGCCTCGAGCAGGGCCCGCCCGGCTTCCGGAGCGGGAATCATCTCCAGCGCCAGCCGCGCCGCATCCGAGTGGCGGTCCTCGGCCAGCCGCCGCGCGAGCGACGGCACTTCGGCGGCGCCTCCGACGCGGCCGAGTTCGCGACAGAGATAGGCCACCGCGTCCGGCTTCGTCGCGGCATCGTCCAACGCCGCCGCCAGCGCGGCCGCCAGGTCCGTACGCGCGGCACGATCGTTCATCGAGCGGATCGCGTACGCCTCGACCGCCTTGACCGGCTTCAACGACGCGCCCGTCTCGTAGGCCTGCAGCGCCTTCAGCGACTCCGCCACATCCGGCGCCATCGACGCCAGACCCATGTGCGACGACGCCCATGCCAGCGCCACCGCCACATGCAGCATCCCCCGACATCCGACACCCGACACGTGACACTTCATGGCACCCTCACAACGTCCACGGGCTGCGATAGCCGCGCGACAGCATCCGGTTGGCCGCATCGTCGTTCTCGAACCGCTCCGCCGCCCAGTTCCAGACCATGGGCCGCCCGGTCCGCGTCGCGATGTCCGCGACCAGCGTCGCGGTCGTCGCGAGGTGGCACGCCCCGGCCGGGGCCACCGGCTCGCGGCGCGTTCGGATGCACTCCAGGAAGTTGAGCTGGTGTTCCTTCGAGACGTACAGGTGCTCGTCGGAGGGCCTCAGCACCGTCTCCAGCAGCGAGGCCGGCTCCGCCCGGATCCCGCCGCGCACGACGTGGACCCAGCCCTTGTCGCCCTCGAACCTCACGCCGTGGCCGTGCCTCGCCTCGCCGTCGGAGCAGAAGTCCAGCAGCACGCCGCCCGGCTCGCGCAAGCGCGTGTGCCAGGCGTACGAGACGTCGCCGTCGCCCTCGTCGGGGAACGTCGCCGTGCCTTCCACCTCCAGCTTCGACGCCGCCAGCGCGGGCGCGCCCCACAGCGCGATGTCCACGTGATGCACGCCCCAACTCTGGATCCAGCCCGCGCAGTAATCGCTCGCGAAGTACCAGTTGTACGTGCAGAGCCCGTCGCGGTACGGCTTGAACACCGCCGGACCGAGCCACAGGTCGTACTGGAGATCGTCCGGCACCGGCGCCGCCGGCAGCACGCCGAGCGCGCGGCCCCCGGGCACCCCGACCCACGCGGTGTGGACCTTCCCGAGATAGCCGTTGCGCGCGAGTTCGCAGGCGAAGCGGAAGTTGCGGTCCGACCTCTGCTGCGTGCCCGCCTGGAACACGCGCCCGGTGCGCTTGACCGCGTCGCACACGGCCCGCCCCTCGGCCACGGTCAGTGTCAGCGCCTTCTCGCAGTAGACGTCGCGTCCGGCGCGCATCGCGTCGATCGACATCTTCGCGTGCCAGTTCTCCGGCGCGGTGATGATGACCGCGTCGACGTCGTCGCGCGCCAGCACCTCGCGGTAGTCCTGGACCGCGGCGCAGCCCGCGCCGGCCGCCGCCCCGTAGTGACCGTCGACCAGCCCCTTGATCTTCTCGGCCTTCGACCGGAACACGTCGCACACCGCCGTGATGCGGACCGGGTCCACCGGCAGCAGGCCGCGGATATGCGCCGGCCCGCGGTCGCCCAGCCCGATCACGCCGATGCCGATGCGGTCGTTCGGCGCCACGATCCCGCCGCGGCCCAGCACGCGCGACGGCAGCACCAGCGGCGCCGCCATCGCCACCGCCGCCGATCCCAGGAACCGGCGCCGCCCCATGCGCGCGCCGCCCGACATCCGGATTCCGCTCACGCTCCGCCTCCCTTCGCGCCGCGGCGCGACGCCGCGGGCTTCCCACCATACTGAACGGTATGGCTCCCTGGCCTCCCGACCACCACCTCGAGGAGCCCCGCGGCCACCGCCGCCTGCTCGTCCGGATCCGCGATGTGCGGCTCGAAGGCCGCGCGGAGCTTGAGCCCCTCCATCGCCTCCAGCATGAGATCCACGCGCGGACGCGCATCGCCCGGCGGAAAGACCCCGGCCGCCTTCGCCGCCGCCACGAGGCCGAGGTAGAACTCGCGCACGGTGTCGTAGAACTGGAACCAGCTCGACCGCACGGCGGCGTCGGACTGCATCAGCGCGAAGAGGCCGGTCGTGAAGCGGCGGTTGGCCGGATCGGCCACGCAGGAGCGTACGCTGAAGTCCAGCGCGCGCCGCAGCCGGGCCATGGGGTCCGTCAGTGGGGCGAGGACCGCGTGGACCTGCCGCTGCCAGCGGCGGTAGTAGTGGTTGCAGGCGGCGAGGACCAGCTCCTGGCGCGAGCCGTAGTGCCAGTAGAGGCTGCCCTTCGTGACGCCGGCATGCGCGGCGATCTCGTCGAGGTTCGCGCCCTCAAGCCCCTCGCGCGCGAAGAGCTCGAACGCGCTCCTCCCCAGCCGATCCGCCATGTCCGCACGCCGGGCAGCCATGTTCTGGACCATACCGATCGGTACGCGGGGGAGTCAACAACCAACAGCCAACAACCGACACCCAACAACCAACATCCAAGCCGGTCCCACCGGGCTTGTCCTCGCACCCGTGCAAACGGTCCCACCGGGCCTGCCCCAGCAAGCGTGCAAACGGTCCCACCGGGCTTGTCCATCCACCCGCGATCCCGGTCCCATCTTGCGCCCGTGCTAGCGGTCCCACCGGGCTTGTCCTCGCACCCGTGCAGCCGGTCCCACCGGGCCTGCGAACCGTCCCACCGGGCTTGCCCTCCCACCTGCGCAATCGGTCCCACCGGGCTTGTCCCGGTGGGCCGGAAATTCGTTCCGAGTTGCGGAGATAGCGGCCGCGCAGCGATCGCACGACGCGCCACACGACCGAACCGCGGACGGCCCGGGCTCAGCGCAGCGCCAGCTCCGCGAGCCTCGCGCCCAGCTTCCTCGCCGTATCGAGCCCCGCCTCGTCCTTCGAGATGTCGTCCTTCTCCGAGAGCAGCGTCGCACCGGGCGTGGCCGGCGACAGCCCGCCGACCGGGATCATCCCGAAGCAGAGCATCGCCGCCTGGATCGAGGCGATGACGAGTTCGTGTCCGCCGCTGCGGGTGCCGCCGACGGCCACGCACCCGAGGAGCTTGCCCGCGAGAACCGGCTTCGGATCGCGCAACGGCGAACACCGCTCGATGAAGGCGCGGCACAGCGAACTCGGCCCGCGGTAGTAGGAGGGGGAGCCGATCACGAGCGCTGCGAGGGCCGGATCCTGCAGCTTCGCCAGCAGCGGCGTGAAGTCGTCCTCCGGCGGCGGCTTCGCGTAGCCCGCCACCTTGAGACCGCCCAAGTCGACCAGTTCCACTTCGATCCGCGCATCCACGGCCTTCGCCGCGTCGAGAACGGCCTGCACGGCCTTCGATGTCGTCATGCCCTTCCGCGGGCTGCACGACACGCCCAGGATCCTCACCGTCTTTGCCGCGCCTGCCGCCTGCGCCGCCGCGCCCGTCGCCGACAGGGCCGCCATCGCACCGGCCAGCCCCAGGAATTTCCTCCGGTCCACCCGTTCGCTCATGTCACTCCCCTTTCACCTTGAGCCTACCCCGCGGTGCCCGCCGGACTCAACCGCCGAATGGGCGCGCTTGAAACGTCGGGGTCGCGCGCGGATGATCCGGCCGTGACCAAGACCGCCGACGTTCCGGTCCGCCGTGAGCCGCCGCCCATCGCGCTGATGCAGGCCGGCGACGGCTCCGCGTGGCTCCGGTTTGCGGAGCCCCGGCGGATCGTCCGCGCCGATGCGATCGCCGATGTCCTCCCCGCCCTGGCGGAGGTCGAGGCGGCGAATGCGGCGGGGCTGTGGGCCGCCGGTTTCGTGGCCTACGACGCCGCGCCGGCCTTCGACTCGGCCCTCGCGGTGCATCCGTCCGCCGCCGGCCCCCTGCTCTGGTTCGGCCTCTTCGACGAGCCCGCACGGCTCCCCGCGTCGTGGCGGCCCCCGGCCGGCCTGCCGCCCCGGATCGACTGGCGCCCCTCGGTGTCGGCCGCGGCCCACGCCTGCGCGGTGGAGGACATCCGCGCCTGCATCGCCCGCGGCGAGACCTACCAGGTGAACCTCACCCACCGACTGCGCGCCGCGGCCCCGGACGACCCCTTCGCCCTCTTCACCGCGATGATCCGCGCGCAACGCGGCCGCCATGCCGCGTGGATCGACACCGGCGATCTCGCCCTGGCCTCCGCATCGCCGGAGCTCTTCTTCGCGCTCGACGGCACGCGGATCGTCTCGCGCCCGATGAAGGGCACCGCGCCGCGCGGGCCGGACACCGCGTCGGACCGGCGCATCGCCGCCACCCTGGCCGCCTCGCCCAAGGACCGCGCCGAGAACCTGATGATCGTCGACATGGTCCGCAACGACCTCGGCCGCATCGCCGCCCCCGGCTCCGTGCACGTGCCGCGGCTGTACGAGGTCGAGCGCTACCCGACCGTCTGGCAGATGACCTCGACGGTCGCGGCGGCGACCCGCGCCCCGCTGACGGACATCCTTCGCGCCCTCTTCCCGGCCGCCTCGATCACCGGCGCGCCGAAGGTGCAGGCGACGCGCATCATCGCGCGGCTGGAGGACTCGCCGCGCGGCGTCTACACCGGCTGCATCGGCTGGTCCGCCCCGGGCCGGCGCGCGGAGTTCAACGTCGCGATCCGCACCGCCTGCATCGACCGCCGCGCCGGCTCGGCGGTCTACGGCACCGGCGGCGGCATCGTGTGGGACTCCTCCCCGGACGCCGAATTCGAGGAATGCCGCACGAAAGCGCAGGTGCTCTTCGAAACCGATCCGCCCTTCTCGCTCCTGGAGACGATGCTCTGGCGACCACGCCGCGGCTTCCGGCTCCTCGCCCTGCACCTCGCCCGTCTCGCGGATTCGGCGGACCACTTCGACGTCCCCCTCGACCCCGCCGCCGTGCGCCGCGCGCTCGACGCCGCGGCGGCGGGATGGCCGCCCCGCCCGCACCGCGTGCGGCTGCTGGTCGATGCGGACGGGACGCCGTCGGTCGAGGCCGCGCCGTTCGATCCGCGCGCGGAGCGGCGGACGTGGCGCATCGCGCTCGCGGCCGGCCCGGCGGACTCCGCCGACCGGTTCCTGCGGCACAAGACGACCCGGCGCGCCGCCTACGACCACGCCCGCGCCGCGCGGCCGGGATTCGACGACATCCTTCTCTGGAACGAACGCGGCGAGATCACGGAATCGACGCTTGCGAACGTCGCCGTGCGCATCGACGGCGCATGGATCACGCCCGCCGCTTCCTGCGGCCTGCTCCGCGGCACGATGCGCGAACGGCTCCTCCGCCGCGGAACGATCCGAGAAGGTATCGTGCTCCGCGACGAGCTTTCGCGAGCCGGGGACATCCTGCTGTTCAACTCCCTGCGCGGGCTGATCCGTACCGCTCTCCCGGCGGCCGACGGCCGGGACGGATGACCCACCAGAGGGGCGTCTGAGGTTCGGGCTTCGCGTCGGCCGGACAGCCGGGGGTCAGGTTTCAGGCGAAAGAAGAGCCGGGTTTCAGGTTGCGGGGTTCAGGGTCCAAGTTCCGACCTCCTCCCTCCGAATTCCGACCTCCGCTCTCTGCTCTGCGCTCTCCGCTCTTCGCTCTCTGCTCTCCGCTCTTTGCTCTGCGCTCTCTGCTCTCCGCTCTTTGCTCTGCGCTCTCTGCTCTCCGCTCTTTGCTCTGCGCTCTTCGCTCTGCTCAAAGCACGGGCGAGAGCAACGCGCAGGCGTTCTCGGCGAAGCGGTGGAGCGTGGAGCGAGGCGTTCTCGGCGAAGCGGTGGAGCGTCGAGCGGCGGCGCCAGTCGGCCGGGTTGATCTCGGCGGCGCGGGCGAAATCGTCGAGGACGGCGCGCTTGAGCCGGCCGGCGAACCCGGCATCGTGGACGAGCAGGTTCGTCTCGTAGTTGAGCCGCAGGCTGCGCGAGTCGAGGTTCGCGGAGCCGACGAGCGCAACCTCGTCGTCGACGATCAGCGCCTTGGCGTGCATGAACGGCGGTTCCCGTTCGGCGATGCGCACGCCCGCGTCGAGGAGGGGCTCGTAAAACGAGCGGCCGGCCCATCCGGCGTAGACGTGGTTGTTGTCGCGCGGAACCAGCAGCTTGACCTCCACGCCCCGCATCGCGGCGGCGCGGAAGGCGCGGACGAGGTCGGCGGTGGGCACGAAATAGGGCGTCACGGCGAGGATCTGCCGCCGCGCGGCGACGAGCATCGCGAAGATGACGTCGGGCAGCGTCTCGGCGTCCAGCGACGGCGCCCCGTTGACGACGCGGACGCGCTCGTCGCCGGCGGCGCGGATCTCGGGGAAGAAGTCCCGCGCGAGGAGGTCCTCCACGGGTTCCTCGGTCATGAAGTGCCAGTCGCTCAGGAACGAGAACTGCAGTTCCTGAACCGCCGGGCCGTCCACGCGGAAATGGTAGTCGCGGTGGGCCGGCGCGCCGGGGCGCGTGACGTTGATGCCGGCGAGGTTGATCCCGCCGGTGAAGGCGGTCGCGCCGTCGACGACGAGGATCTTCCGGTGGTTGCGCAGGTTGAGCTGGAACTGGCGCCGCAGCGGCATGGCCTGCGTCCAGCCCGCGAGGCGGAAGGCCGGCGCGGCGCGGCGGTAGCGGCGCAGGAAGCCCGCGAGCACGGCGGGGGTCGATCCGAAACGGTCGAACAGCACGCGCACCTCGACGCCGGCGAGCGCGCGTTCGACGAGCGCGTCGAGGAACTCGCGGCCGACGGCGTCGTTGGCGAGGATGAAGGTCTGGAGGTTGATGTGCCGCCGCGCGCCGCGGATGGCGTCGAGCATGGGGCGGTAGGCCTCGTCGCCGGTGACGAGCACCTCGACGCGGTTCCCGCCGACGAGGGGGAAGTCCGGCAGCAGCGGATCGATCGCGCGGTGCAGCGCGCGTCCCTGATCCGTGGCGGGCTCCGCAACGCCGGCATCCCGGATGCCGCGCCAGTAGTCCATCGGCAGCGAGTCCGGCTCCCGCGCGCGGTGGCGGTCGCGGAACGCCCGGTGGGCGTTCACGCGCAGCGCGGTCTTCGCGGCGATGCGGTCGACGCCGAGCACCAGGTAGAGCGCGATGCCGGCGAAGGGGAACGACCAGATCACGACCAGCCACAGCAGGGCCGAACTGGCCTCGCGCTTGATGCGGATGGCGTGCAGCGAGGCGGCGGTCGACGCGGCCAGGTGGGCGGCGGAGACCAGCGAGACGAGCACGCCCTCGGTCATGCGGATCGTCCGGCCTCAGCCGGCCTCTCCGGCGGCCATGTCCGCCAGGACGCGCCGCGCGGCGGCGGCGGGATCGGCGGCCTCGAGGATCGGCCGGCCGACGACCAGGTGCGTGGCGCCGTCGCGCACCGCGCCCGCGGGCGTCGCGACGCGCTTCTGGTCGCCGACGGCGTCGGACGGCAGGCGGATCCCGGGCGTCACGAGCAGCGGTCCCGCGCCGAAGCGCTTGCGCATGGCGGCGGCCTCCTGCGGGGAGCAGACGACCCCGTCCGCCCCGGCCGACAGGGCCACCTCGGCCAGCGCGAGGACCTGGTCGGCCGGCGCGCGCCCGACGCCGATCGCGGCGAGATCCGCCGCGTCGAGGCTGGTGAGGACCGTCACGGCGAGGATCTTCGGCGCCGCGGGCCCGGCCCCGCGCGCGGCCTCGGCGGCGGCCTCGATCATCGCGCGCCCGCCCGACGCGTGGAGCGTGAGCAGGCCGACGCCGTGGCGCGCCGCGGCGCGGACCGCCCGCTCGACGGTGCGGGGGATGTCGTGCAGCTTGAGGTCGAGAAAGACGTGCCGGCCGCGCGCGGCCAGCGGTTCGAGCGCCTTCGGTCCCTCGGCCGCGAAGAGTTCGAGGCCGACCTTGTACCAGCGGACCTCGTCGGGCAGGCGGTCGACGATGCCGCCGATGGCGGACGAATCCGCGACGTCCAGCGCGACGATGAGTTCGGACCTGTTCATGGTTTCGCAAAGCCCCATTCGGTGAGCCGCTGGGCGGCGTGTTCCGCTTCCCGTCCCTCCCCGACCGCCTGCAGGTACGCGGCGTACCGCTCCGCCGCCTGGCGTTTCCGCCCCATGGCCTCCAGCGCGAGGCCGTCGAGGAAGAGCGTCGTCGGATTCCCCGGCAGCCGCTTCGCGTATTCGGCGAACGACTGGTGCGCGGCGTCGGCACGCCCGGCGGACAGGGCGGCGAAGCCCTCGGCGTGGAGGGCCTGCGGTTCGCCCGGATTGGCCTGCTTCGCGCGGCTGGCGAAGGCCTGCGCCTCGGCGGCCCGGTTCTGCTTGAGGAGGCAGCCGGACATCTTCAGCAGCGCCTCGTAGTCGTCCGGCGTCTTCCGCAGGGCCGCGGCGTAGTGGCCCTCGGCCTCCTTCGGCTTCTTCGCGGCCATCGCGGTGTCGCCCCGCTGCACGGCCTGGATCGTGTCCGCCAGCGCGCGGACGGGCGCGGTCGAATCCATGTAGCGTTCGCGGTGGACCGGCAGCCCCGCCCCGGCGGCGTGGGTCGAGCGGACCGCGGCGAGGGCCGTGGCGTGGCGCTCCTGGCTCATCGGGTGGGTCGCGAACATCATCTCGAGCGCGCCGGGCTTGTTCCTCTCCTGCCGGAGCAGCACCTCCATCAGGCCGGCCATGCCCTGCGGGTTGTACCCGGCCTTGGTCATGTACTCCATGCCGAGCGCGTCGGCCTGCCGCTCGTCGGCGCGGCTGTAGCGGGCCAGCAGCATGCCCGCCCCCACGCCGCCGAGGCCGGCGACGACCGCGGCCGCCTCGCCCTTGTCCGACTGCTCCAGCGCGATCGCGGCGCCCGCGACGACGAGTTGCGCCAGCATCCCGGTCGTCATCCGCGACGCGGTGTGCCGCGCGCAGACGTGCCCGACCTCGTGGCCGAGCAGCCCGGCGAGCTGCGCCTCGTCGCCGAGTTCGAGCAGGATCCCGCGCGTCGCCGCGATGCTCCCGCCGGGAAACGCGTAGGCGTTGATGTAGGACGCATTGACCGCGCGGAACGAGTACGGCATCGACGGCCGGTGGCTGACGCCGGTCAGCGCGGTGCCGACGGATCCCACGTAGCGGTTGACGGCGTCACTACGGACCGCGCCGTAATCGGCGGACACCTGGTGCGGCGCGTTCTCGCGGTCCATCGCGATCTCCTGGTCCTCGGAGACGAGGGAGAACTGCGACTTCCCCGTGACGGGGTTCGTCACGCAGCCGGCCAGCGCGGCGGCGGACGAGGTCGCAGCCATCGCGAGGAAATCGCGGCGGCCCATGAAGCGGGCGGGATCCCGGACAGGGCATGTGTTCATCGGTGGCCCTCTGCGTCGCTGCCTCGCGGGAACGATAGCGGAACGGGGCACCCCCGCCAAGTCCCGGTGTCCCTACGGCTCCGGGGCGGGCGCGTCTCCGATTCACTGACCCGATCCTGCGGGCGCCTCTTGGAACCTGCATGGCTACCGGGATCCATCGAACGGCCGGGCCGGCGGCCCGGCCCTACCACGGACGTCTCGGGAACGACGGGTAGGGCCGGGCGGCTCGCCCGGCCGAACGGAAAGCCCGTGCGAGCGTCTTCGTCAGCGCTGCACCCGACCGGAGATGCGCCCCTACGGCTCCGGGACACCGTTCGTGGGGAACAGGAGCCGCAGGCGCCGCGAGGGCCGGTCGGGGCGGTAGACGGACCACTGGTCCCAGGCGTCCTTGTCGTCGCCCGTCCCCACCTCGATGCGGGCGCGCTCGGCGGACAGTCCACCCAGCGGGGGCGCCGACGCGGCGGCGGGGTCGAGGGTGCGCGCGGCCGACACGGTCCGGATGGCCAGCGACATCTCCTGCGCGTCGGCCGATTCCCGTTCCTCGCGGATCACGAGCGCCAGGCCCGCCGCGATGGCGCCGCACAACATCACGGCGACGACCAGCGCGACGAGGATCTCGACGAGCGTGAACCCGGCCGCCCGGCCGGCGCGCCTACAGGTCCGCGGTGGAGATATCCGCCGCATCGCCGTCGCCCCCCGGCTCGCCGTCGGATCCGTAGCAGACGATCTCGAACGGCAGCCCCTCGCGTCCGGGCACGAGGTAGATGAACTCGCGGCCCCACGGGTCGCGCGGCAGCCGCCGGCTGGCCAGGTAGCCGCCGTCGGGATAGGTCTCCGGCACGGGCGAGGACGCCGGCTTGCGCACCAGCGAGTCGAGCCCCTGCTCCATCGTCGGGATGCGCCCCTGCTCCACCTGGTAGTGTCCGACGGCGTTCTGCAGTTCGCGGACCTGGATCTTCGCGGTGTCGACCCGCGCCTTCTGCTGCTTCTGGAGGACGTTGACGGTGACCACCGTCACGAGGCCCATGATGATCGCCATCACGACCAGGATCTCGATCAGGGTGAAACCGCCGCGCCGCCCGCACCGGCGCGCGTGCGTCGGTTCCTTCGTGTTTCTCATGTCGGTTCCGCCTTCCTTCGCCGGGCCGGCCGCGCCGCGGACATCGCCCCATCCCCGTCCCCATCCCCGTCTCCGCCGCCGGCCGCCAGCCGGTCCGCCAGGTCCTCGAGCTTCGCCACGTAGTACGGCACGTTCTCGTCGCGCCGGTCCGGGTTCCAGGCCGACACGGGGCGGGCCGCCGCGTGCACCGCGACGCTCTTGCGCTCGCCGGTGACATAGTACGATATCGCATCCCCCGCCCGATAGGTCTTTCCGGAGGCCAGCGCAAGCTCGTAGGCGGCGTTGCGGCCCCGTCCGCCCGCCTTCTGCTTCGCGGCGTAGGTCTCGGGCGCGTCCTGCAGGCGCTCGGTCCTCGCCAGCCGGCGAACGTCCCATTCGCGGTTGACGATCGCGCGCCGGGTGCGGGCGGTCAGTTCCTCGATCTCCGCGTCGCGTCCGCGCAGCCGCAGGTCGAGGTACGCGCGGATGTAGTCGCGCAGGAACGGCTCGAGGCCGCGCGAGCGCAGCGCGGCGCCGGTGATCAGGATCTCCCCGTCGCGGGCGAGCAGCGCGTAGTTCTTGCGGCGGTAGCTGAACATCGCCTCGTACTCGTCGTCGAACTCGAGCTCGATGCCCGCGGGCAGGGTCGCGCGCACCGCGGCGCGGAACGCCTCGAGGCCCGAGGCGTCCCCCGCCGGCGGCACGAAGTAGACGCCGTCGGTGTCGATCTCGACCGGCCGGCCGCCGGCGGCGCGGATGGCCTCCACCATGCCCGAGAGGACCTCGCGTCCGCGCGCGGTGACGCGCTCGGCGGCGTCGAAGTCGTTGAACCGCGCCATCTCGAAGCCGAGGTAGCCGTAGAAGGAGTTGATCAGGATCTTGAACGTGCCCTGCAACGCATCCTCGGACGCCCGCGCGTCGTCGTCCGCCGCCGCGCGCATGCGGTCCTTCGCCGCCAGCCGGAACGCGCGGAGATGACCGAGCAGGCGGAGGAACACGCCGAGCCGGTCGGAGGCCGGGCCGAGCCCCTCGGCGAGCATGAGCGAGGGATAGAGCGAGCGGACGTCGCAGTGGTGCACGGTCCGGATGACGCCCGTCTCGAAGAGGTCCGTCAGCCCGCCCTCGAAGGCGCGGCCGGCGCCGGGGCGCGGCACGGCGGCGCGCCCCGCGAGGTACTCGCGGAGCATCAGCGCGTCGATCTTCGCCGCGCTGCCGCGAAGCGCGGCGTTCTGCAGGCCCATCGGGACGATCCGCGCCTGCGCGACGTGGACCGGCGCCAGGCGCGCCGCGAGGGCGGCGGTCTCCCGCACGTCGTCGGCCAGGTAGCGCAGCACGCGCGCGGGATCGGTCCGGAACACGCGGCCGATCTCGCCGCCCTCGATCGTCTCGCGCCCCTGCGGCGAGAAGCCGAAGTGGCGCGCGACCTCCTTGAGGCCGAACCCCGGCAGCGAGCGGTGCCCCACGTCGTAGATCTGCACGAGGAAGTAGGTGTCGAGGATCGTGCGGCCGAAGACGTCGGCCCGCGGGTACTGGATCGTGCGGTCGGCGGAGACGAACCGCCCGGAGCGGATCCGCGGCGCCGAGCCGTCGCGGCCGATGCCGAGCGTCACGCCGTGCCGGCGCGCGCGGCGGACGAGGTAGTCGAGGTCGAACGCGAAGACGTTGTGTCCCTCGATCACGTCGGGATCCCGTTCGCGGACGGCCTCGACGAAGCGGCGCAGCATCGCGGGCTCGTCGAGGCGCGATCCGTCGATCGTCCCGCTCCATCCCGTGCTGTCCGCGAGCCCGATGGCGAGGATGCGGTCGCCCTCGCGGTCGGGATTGGAGAACTCGTAGCCCTCCTCGGTCTGCGTCTCGATGTCGAGCTGCATCCGGCGAAGGCCGCCGAAGGTCAGCCCCTGGAACAGGGTGCGGCCGGAGTCCATCAGGAACTGCTGGACCGGGTCCTGGAGGACGAAGTACGGGGCGCGGGCGTCGCCGGCGCCGAGGCCGGTGGTCTTCCGGAGCCACGCGAGGGCCTGGTCGAGCGCCTTCCACGTCGGGACCCGCGCCAGCGCGCGCAGGGCGCCGTCTCCCGCGAGCGGCTCCGTCTCGTGCGGCCCGGCGAAGCCGTCGAGCGTCGCGGCGGATTCGAGCCACAGGAACGGGCGGAACGGGACCTCCTCCGACGTCACGCGGTCGCCGGAGCGGCGGAAGAGGACCATGCGGTCGCCGCCGGCGGCGGGGGCGTGCTCGACGGCGACCAGCCCGGGGTCGGGATGCCGCCCGAAGACGAGGGCCTGGTCCGACGCGTTCACGGGCGGGGCGCTCCGGCTCAGCCGCCGAGGTTCGCGGTCAGGTACGGCATGGCCAGCAGCCAGAGCTGCGCCCAGGCGGTCACCTCGTCCTCGCGCCCGTCGTAGCCGGGCTCGTGCACGATGCCGATGCCCCAGCCGATGCAGTCCATCTTGCGGCGCAGGAAGTACGAGTGCTCCTCCAGGCGGCTGTCGAGCATGTCGTAGCGCGCGTAGGCCCCGAAGGACCACTTGCCGCGCGGGTTGAACTGGATCTGGCTCGCGATCAGGTCGCGGCGGTCGTTCTGGAAGAGGTAGTTGGCGTTGAACTGGAAGGCGCCGCCGCGCGGGCTGTAGGAGAGCTGCCCGTCGAAGAACGTCATCCCCTCCCCGTAGAGGTCGAAGCGCGACTTGAAGTCGAACCGGAAGGACCGCGAGGGCCAGAACCGGGCGTTCGCGTAGAGGGGGCCGAACTCCTCCTCGTCGACCTCGGGATCGAGCTGGAAGATCGTGCCGATGTCGGCGTTGACGAGGTCGTGGACGCTCCACTGGTCGGCGGTCGCGATCTCGCCGAGCTCGGTCTGGTCCATGCCCTCGGCGTTCCGCGCGACCGGGTCGTCCGTGCGGTTGACGGAGTGGTCGACGAACAGCAACGTCGGCCGCCGCGTCTGGAACTTGTGACGGAAGCCGAACTGGACGGCGTTCTGGCCCGCGAGCCCGTCGACCGAGTCGAACTGCGGCAGGCTCTCGGCCAGCAGGTCGGGCTCGGGGATGTAGGAGTAGTTCGCGTAGGGCTCGACGACGTGCCGCAGGCCGCGCCCCCACACGGTCTCGCCCTCGTGGAGGACCTTGTACGCCTTGTAGGACGTCTCGAAGCCGATCTCGTAGAGGTTGCGGAAGTCGGCGCCGAGCTCATCGCGCGTCGTCGTGATCTCGTCGGTCACGGTCGACACGCCGTTCGAGTCGACGGTCGTCACCTGGTTCGTGACCGAGACGGCCGGCGCGTAGGTCGTCGAGTAATGCGTGCCGCGCCATCCCGCGCGCGGCGTCAGCGCGAGGAAGCCGAAGAACCGGCGGGGGAGGTAGACGGTGTGCAGCGTGTCGACGCGCGTCGCGTCGTACTCCTCGTCGTCCGACGTCTCGGGATAGACGCGCGTCAGGGCGGAGGCCGTGGTCCGGCTCTCGTAATAGAGCGGCGAGTTCCCGAGCCGGAGCGACGGGATCGTCAGCGTCGCCTCCGGGAGGCGGTTGACGTTGCTGTAGAAGTCGTTCAGCCGTCCGTTGGCCTGGAGGGAGAAGATGTAGGCGTCGCCCCGGTGGGTCCACGAGGCCCGGTTCTCCGGCTGCACGCGGCGGCGGTTCTCGCGGCGGAAGAAGTCCTCCTGGACGTAGGGATCGCTCAGGTAGGTTCCGTCGGCGAAGAGGGCGTCGCGGGACGTGACGCTCGCCGTGTGGCGCAACCGGAGGCGGTACCGCTCGGACTCGGTCAGGGTGTCCTCGCGCTCGGCCTGCTCCTGCTCGCTGCGGTAGAGCTGGCTGTCGCTGATGAAGAAGCCGTCGAGGTTGCCGCGGAAGCCCTGCCCCTCGCGGCCGCCCCACAGGACGTTCTGTCCGACGCCGACGCCGCGCTTCGAGTACCCGTTGATCGATGTCTCGCCCTGCAGCAGCCCCGCGTCGTCGAACCAGTAGTGGTAGGTCGACACGACGAAGGCGCCGAGACGCGAGCTGAAGCCCGGCATCACCGCCCACCCGCCTCCGCGGCCGCCGGTGAGGTTGCGGCGGTAGTACGGCGTCCAGAGGACCGGCACGGGGCCGAGGTAGGTGACGACGTTGTACATCGTCAGGTACTTCTGGTCGGTCAGGGTCGCGCGCTCGGCGACGACTTGGAACTCGCGAAAACGTCGCCCTCGCAGGTCGTCAGCACGACGTCGCGGATCTCGATCCGGTCGCGCGACACCATCGTGAAGCCGGCGCCGTGCAGGTAGTAGGGATCGCGGTAGAGGAGGAACTTCCCGAAATCGCCGGCGCCGGTCTTGAAGTTGTACCGAAGCTCCGGGCCCTTCCAGACGGTCCCGTCCCACCGCACGAAGACGACCCGGTCGCGCGCGTAGAGCTCGTCCGTCTCCCGGTTCACCTCGACGTAGCCGGCCGTGATGACCTGGCGCCCCTGCCGGATGTAGACGTTGCCCTCGGCCGTGAGGAGATTGCCCCCGCGCGCGCTCCCAAGCTTCTCCGCGCGGATGTCGTAGGGCAACCCCGCGTCGGGATTGTCGTCGCCCCCCACGTCGAACACGGCGCCGCGGGCCGCGACCCACCCCGCCATCCACGCGAACGCCAACATCACGATCCGGAACCGCGCCATGAAATCGCCCTTTCGGTTCACCCGCAGGCCGGCCGCACGCTACCACAGCCGCAACGGCCCCTCCAAGCGTTTACACCCTAGTTCCCGATCGGCGCGATCTGGTCGACGACCACGACGGGATGACGGTTGCCCTGCACCCAGAACTGGCGCCCCCGGATCCGGAGCCTGCGGTCGACGAACGTCCGCAACTGCGCGTCGTTGCCGCGCAGGTAGCAGACCGTCTCGCCGCCGGCCTCGTCGACGAGGTGGTAGCGCGACGGACGCCCCAGCACCAGCACCGTCGTGCGGACCCGCCCCTCGCGCATCACGACCGCCCCCTGGTTGTCCACCGGCGCCAGCCGGAGGTCGTCCGGCGTGTACGCCACCGCGGCCGCCGGCGCGACGGACGCGACCGCCGGCGGCGGCGCCACCGGCGCGGGCACCGCCGGGCGGACCGGCGCGGGCACGGCGGGCGGAACGGACGGCGGCACCGCCACCGGCTTCGGCCCCGCCGCCACCACCACCGCCGACGTGGCGGCCGCCACGACCGCCGGCTTCGCCGCCACCACGGGCTTCGGCTCCGGCAGCTTCACCATCGAACGCGTGACCCACAGCGAGCAGCCCGGCGGCGGCGCGATCTTCAGCCACTCGCCGAACTCGCCGATCACCTTCACCGCGTCGCCCTTCACCATCATGCCGACCTTGCTGTAGTTGATCCCGGGCCCCGCCCGCACCTGCAGCTTCGACACCTGCACGCGGCCGTCCTTGACGAAATCGCGGTGCACGCAGAACTCGATGCCCGCCGGCGGCGCAACCTCGACCCATTCGTTGGAGAAGGAGCGGACGGCGATCCGGTCCCCGTCGTTCACCTGCCCGACGACCTCGGCCTGCAGCGTCGGCCGCGCGCGCAGGTTGACGCGATCGCCCGCGATGGTGGCGGACACGTCGGCTGCGGGACCGCGGACGGCCCCCGCGGCCAGGAGGATTCCGATGGCGATGCGCGTTTTCATGATTCCCCTTGGGACCCGTCGGACGTCCCGGTTTTCGTGAAGTATAGGCCCCCGCCAGCCGGATTCAATGCGCGACCGCCCCCCGCATCGTCATCCGCCAGCTCGCACCCGACCTCCCCCTCACCGCCCAGCCCTCCGCCACCCGGTGGCCGGGGAGCCAGACGATCCCGCCGCCGCACTCGACCACCGGAAGCCCGGCGCGACGGCCGCGCGGGACCTTCCGGTTGACGAGGATGTCGTGGATCTTCGCCTCGCCCGGCGCCCCGAGCGGGGCGGTAACGGTCCCCCGCCCGCCACGGCCGCGCCGTCAGCGGCCGGCCCGCCACGCGACCCGCGTCAAGCCACGCCGTCGTCGCCCCCGCCCCCGGCCCCGGCTCGCGCACGCGCCGGAATCCCCGGCCGCGCGTCACGGCGAAGACGAGGCCCGCCGCCCGGATCTCCGTGCGCCCGGGCACGCGGAGGTCCACCGGCATCCACGGCTCCGCCCCACCGCGGCGCGCCCGCTCCAGCCGTACCTCGCCGCCCTCGCGGATCGCCGTCCACCCGCGCCCCAGCGTCGCCGACGCGCCCGCGCCCGCCGCCAGATCGCGGACGCGCCCGACCGCCGCGAAGCCCGCCGCATCCGCCGGCGCCCCGCGCGACAGGATCCACTCGCGGACCGCCCGGCGCTGGATCGCCACGGGCAACGCGCACAGCCGCGCCGCGTCGAGCCCGCCCGCGCCGGACCCCGGGCGCCGGAGCGCGCGCCGCGCCAGGCCCTCGAGGACCGCGTCGTCGTCCCCCAGCAGCCGCGCCGCCGTGCACAACGCGTCGCGCACCGAAGGGTTGAGTTCGCGCTCGAGCACCGGGATCACCCGCCGGCGGACGCGATTGCGCAGGTGCGCGTCGCTGCGGTTCGTCGGGTCCGTCCGCCACCGCTCCCCCAGCCCCCGCAGGTGGGCCTCGATCGCGGCGCGCGACACGCCGAGCAGCGGACGGACCACCCGCAGGCCGCCGATCGTCGCATCGGACAGCATCGCCGACAGCCCCGTCGACCCGGCGCCCCGGCACAGCCGCAGCAGGACCGTCTCCGCCTGGTCGTCCGCCGTATGCGCCAGCGCCACGCGGTCCGCACCCGCCTCCTCCGCCACCCGGCGGAAGAAGCCGTGCCGCGCGGCGCGCGCCGCCATCTCGATCGACTCCCGCCGCGCCCGCGCGAGCGCCGGGACGTCGGCATGGCCGACGACGCACCGGACGCCGAGCCGCTCCGCCAGCCGCCGCACGAACGCCGCATCCCGATCCGCCGAGGCGCCCCGGATCCCGTGGTGCAGGTGCGCGATCACAAGCCGCGGCCCGCGGGCGGGAACGATCGCGCGCACCAGGTGGGCCATCGCGACGGAATCGGCCCCGCCCGAGACGCCGAGCAGAAGGCACCGGCAGCCGTCCAGCAGACCGCCCTCGCGGATCGCGCGGCGGACGGCGTGCAGACCCGGGCGCCGACGCGCCGCGTGGCCGGGGTCTACGCCGCCGGCCACGGGGAACCTCCGGGTCTTCCTCCGTGGCTCCTTCCCCCTTCCCTGGAGTTTGGAGTTCGTCACCGTGGAGCCCGACGCGGCGGCGACCGGTCTACGCCGGGGCCTCGAACCTCCGCAGGCCGTCCATGTAGGGCCACAGCGCCTCGGGCAGGTCGACGGAGCCGTCCGCCTGCTGGCCGTTCTCGAGCAGGGCGACGACGAGGCGCGGCAGCGCGACGCCCGAGCCGTTGAGGGTGTGGACGAACGCGGGACGGCCGTCCGCCCCGCGATGCCGTATACCCGCGCGCCGGGCCTGGAAGTCCTCGAAGTTGCTGCACGAGGAGACCTCGAGCCAGCCGTCCTGGCCCGGCGCCCACAGCTCCAGGTCATAGCACTTCGCCGCCGCGAAGCTGAGGTCGCCCGAGCAGAGCGCGAGCACGCGGTAGTGCAGGCCGAGGCGTTGCAGGACGTCCTCCGCGTGGCCGACGAGGAGTTCGAGCTGGTCGTACGACGTGGCGGGCTCGACGAAGCGGACCATCTCGACCTTGTCGAACTGGTGGACGCGGATCAGGCCGCGCGTGTCGCGTCCCGCCGCGCCGGCCTCGCGCCGGAAGCAAGGCGAGTAGGCGGTGAGGCCCACCGGCAGCGGCCCGGGCAGGATCTCCTCGCGGTAGATGTTCGTCACCGGAACCTCGGCGGTCGGGATCAGGTACAGGTCGTCGGAGGCGATGTGGTACATGTCCTCCGCCAGCCTCGGGAGCTGCCCCGTGCCCGTCATCGCCGCGGTGTTGCAGAGGAACGGCGGCGCGACCTCGGTGTAGCCGTGCTCCTTCACGTGGAGGTCGAGCATGAACTGGATCAGCGCGCGCTGGAGCTTCGCGCCCGCGCCGCGGAAGAGCGGGAAGCCGGCGCCGGACATCCGCGCCGCGCGCGGCAGGTCGAAGAGGCCGAGCGTCTCGCCGATCTCCCAGTGCGGCTTCGGCGCGAAGGCGAACGCGCGGCGCGTCCCCCACGTGCGGGCGACCACGTTGCCGGAGGCGTCGGGGCCGACGGGGGTCGTCGAATGCGGCACGTTCGGCAGCAGCAGGAGCCGGTGGTCGCGGTCGGCCTCGACCTCCCGCACCTCGCGGTCCAGCGCCTCGATGCGCTCGCCGATCGCGCGGACCGCGGCCTGCATCGCGGCCGTGTCCCGGCCCTCCTTGCGGAGGCGGCCGATGTCCTTCGACTTGGAGTTGCGCTCGTTCTTCAGCGCCTCGACCTCCGTGAGCGCGGCGCGCCGCCGCTGGTCGAGCGCGAGCAGCGCGTCGAGGTCGTAGTCCGACCCGCGGTTCTTCAGCGCCTCGCGGACCTTCGCCTCGTTCTCCCGGATGAACTTCATGTCGAGCATGGCCGTGGATCCCCTTCGCCCGCGTCAGCACGGGCGGCCGGTCATACTAGCCAGCCCCCGCACCGCAAACCAGCCCGGAGTGGCCGGGCGGACGCATCCCGCCCCCGCCCCGGACGACGCCCCCCGTCGGGACCGGCCGCGGGTGGGAGAGTCCGGGGCGGGCTGGTGCGGGCCCGGGGGAGCGGATAGACTCCGGCGCGGATCCGGACCCGGGAGGTGCTGCATGAACGGTCGCGAACGGTACAGGGCGGTGCTGGAGGGACGGCGGCCGGACGTGGTGCCGCGGATCCCGATCCTGATGCAGTACGCCGCGGAGTTCATCGGGTCGAACTACGGCGAGTTCGCCGCCGACCACCGCGTGCTGGTGAAGTCCAACCTCGCCTGCGCCGAGGCGTTCGATTTCGACCAGGTCAGCTGCATCTCCGACCCCTACCGGGAGACGCAGGGCTTCGGGGGCGTCGTCGAGTACCAGCGCGACGGCGTGCCGCATTCGACGCATCCGCTGGCGGACGACCGCTCCCTCGACGCCCTCCCCCGCCCCGACCCGCTCGCCGCCACCCGCATGCGCGACCGCGTCGACGCCTGCGCCGCCTACCGGGCGCAGGACGGCGGCCGCCACTCCATCCTCGGCTGGATCGAGGGCCCCGCCGCCGAGGCCGCGGACCTGCGCGACGTGATGAACTTCCTGATCGACCTGATGGACGACCCCGCCTACTGCGGCGACCTGATGGACCGCTGCGCGCGGACGGGGATCGACTTCGCCCGCGCGCAGATCGACGCCGGCGCCGATACGATCGGCATCGGCGACGCCGTCGCCAGCCAGGTCTCGCCGGAGACCTACGAGACCCTGATCCTGCCGCGCGAGAAGCAGCTCGTCGACGCGGTCCGCGCCGCCGGCGCGCGCGTGCGCCTGCATATCTGCGGCGACATCACGCACCTGCTGGGCGGCATCGCTTCGCTGGGGGTCGACATCCTCGACGTGGACCACATGGTCGACCTCGCCGTCGCGCGCGCGGCCGTCGGCCCGCACGTGACGCTCGCCGGCAACCTCGACCCGGCGTCGGCCGTGCTCCGCGGCACGCCCGCATCGATCCGGGAGGGCATCCGCCGCTGTCTCGACGAGGCCGGCGCGCCGTTCATGGCCAATGCCGGCTGCGAAATCCCCTCGGGGACGCCCGCGGAGAACCTCCGGGCCCTCTGCGAGCCGATCCCCTGGCCGTGAAACGAAGCGGGCGGCCGGAACCCGGCCGCCCGCGCAGGGACCCTGCCCCCGGTCAGAACTGGAGCCGCAGGGCGGCGCCCAGGAAGATCGTGTCGGTGTCGATCTCCCCGACCTGCTCGTCGATCTCCGTGATCTCGTTGAACCGGTAGTTCGCGTTGATGTCGAGATACAAGCCCGAGACGACCTCGACGTTCAGGCCGACCCGGAGGTTGTAGAACGGCTCCTCGGCGAAGTCCCCGTCGACGTTGTTGATGCCGATGCCCGGCGCAACGTACAGCCCCTCGCCCAGGATGATGTAGGCCTGACCGGCATAGGCGTCCTCGCCGAACCGCTCGGGCATCATCTCCACGTCGAACCCGAGGCCCACCATGTTGTTCCGCAACTGAAGGGTGACGAGGTAGCCGAAGCCCTCCTCGTCCACCTCATCGACGTCGATGTCGTCGAGCATCACCCAGTAGTTGGCGCCGACACCCACCTGGACCTCGTCCGCGGCATTCACCGCGCCGGCCGTCCCGAGAAGCAGGCCGGCCACCGCCGCCATCCACCATGCAGTTCTCTTCATCCGGATTCCCTCCGATCCCCGTTACGGTCCCGCGATCCCCGCCGGCACCCGTCCGGCGGTGTCAGAACTTCACGCCCAGCCCGCTCACCAGCGACAGGTCGTTCTTCTCGAGCCCGGTCGACGGCGTGCTGTCGTACTTGTTCTGGAGCACGAGCCTCAGGACGATACGCTCCGTCAGCGAGGCTTCAACCCCGAGCTCGGCGTTCACGAGGTAGCTGTCGAAATCCTCGACGTCGGGCACGTACTCGACCGATTCCCACAGCTTGGCGTTCGCGCTGAAGCGGACGTCCAGCCGTTGGGCGGCGCGCAGCGCGAGGTAGTCGTCCTTGATCGCGCCCACCGTCTCCCAGATGTACGAGGGGCCGACATCGAAGCTCAGGCCGACGCGGTCGTTCTTGACGAGGTAGACGCCGAGGCCGGGGCCGAGCGTGGTCCGGTACTTGATCTCGGCGATGTCGTCGTGGAGCGCCGTCGCATCGATGTTGGCGTAGAAACGGTCGCTGAGCGTCCGGCGAACCGATCCGAAGCCCTTCGCGTTGCCGACCGTCGTGCTCGTGATCTCGTCGACCGTGCTCTCGCCGTAGTTGCCCTCGAGGCCGATCCGGTAGGAACCCAGTCCCTGCTTCTCGCCTTCGGCGATGAGGCTCGCGTTCGCCGCCAGGGTCTCGCTGTTGCCGTCCGTCAGCGTCAGGCCCGCGTTGAACGACCGCTCGTTCTTGGCCGCCGGGGCCGCCGGGGCCTGCGCCCACGCCGCGCCCGCCGTCACCGCCGCCGCGCACACCACCGCACCGATGTTCATCTTCATCCGCTTTGCCCCTCCCGCCCCTCGCGGGGCTGCTGTCCCCTGATCACCGAGGTCCGCACCCGCGGGACCTCCCCGCTCTTCACATCCCGGCTCCAACGCCCCCCCCGCGCACGGTCACGGCGCCGGAGCGACGGCCGCGGCGGGCACCCGCTGCAGGGATCCCGGCAGGTACGGGTTGAGCCGCCCGATCCACCAGCAGTAGCCGAGGATCCCGATCGCCGCCAGCGCCAGGTAGAGCCTCCACGGGCGGCTCTTTTCGGCGAACGGATCCTCGGACGAACAATCGGCCCCCGCGGGGAGCCGGGCCAGCCGCGTCATCGTCGCGCCGAACGGAACATTCAGGCGGGCGCGCGCGTTCACCGCCCATCCGTTGGCGTCGAGGATCGGCCCGAGGTTCCTCAGCCGCAGCTTGAGCCACGCGAGCACCATGGACGGACCGGAGATCAGCATCACGACGCCGAGCAGCCCGAGCGGCAGCCAGATCCCGAGCCCGAAGAGGGCCTGCAGGAAGCCGCCGACCAGCGCGCTGATGCCCCCGATCGCGGTGCCGATCAGCGCGATCGAGCCGAGGTCCAGCTTCCTGGGCGGGGGCGGCGCGGCGGGCTTCGCCGCATCGGCGGTGGCCACGGCGGACGCGGCGTCCGACATCTTCGCGGTCGACGACGCCTCCGCGGCGGCCGCGCGCTTGGTCACCTGCTCCTCGATGAAACGGACCAGCTTGCGGTAGGGCATCCAGAACGCCTCGCGCACGCTGATGGGGTTCGAAACGACCTTCGCGACCGTCGCATCCCAGTCGAGCCCCTGCCGGTCGTAGAAGACGCCGTTGCGGCCCGCGGTCAGCGTCTCCGAGTCGCCGTCGGTGACGACGGCAACCACCTGCTTCTTCACGCCGCCCGGGCGGGAGAGGTCGCAGTAGGCCAGGAAGGCGCCGGACTGGCCCGCCAGCGCCGCGTGCTTTCCGGCGTCGGCCACCTCGATGCAGAGGCCGCACTCGCGGGCGTCGAGGTAGAGCGTGCCGGTTTGGAAGACCGCACCCTTGCGGCCGTAGAAGCTCGCGAAGCTGACGGTGTTGGTCAACACGCGGTACAGGTCCCGCTGGAAGAGGACCAGCTTCGCGACCGCCTCGATCTGCGCGTTCTCCGCGGCCATCGCGTTGTCGCGCGCGATGAGATCGGCGATGCGGGCGCGGGCCGGGCCGGCCAGCAACTCGCGCAACCGCGCCTCGCCGAGCGGCTCGACGGCCGTCGCGGGGCGGGCGGCGGTCCACGCGCCGAACGGGGCGAGCCGGGCCTGGATCGAGGCCCACTCCGCCTCGGCGAGCGAGGTCCGTCCGGCGCCCAGGAGCGGCGCGACGGCGTCGGCGGCCAGGGCCGAGACGGCGCCGGCCCACGCGGGATTCACGCCGCCGTCCAGCGGGAGCGGACGTCCGCCCTCGACGCGGGCGAGCGGGAAGCCGGCGACCTCGGAGGCGGAGATCGAGAGGTCCTTCGCTGCGAGCGCGAGGTACTCGCTCTCCTCGCGGTTCAGCGCGGCCTGGGCCCGCGGATCGAAGGCGGCGAGGCGGCACCGCGCGAAGTAGTCGTCCACCTTCGCCCGCACGGCCTGGACGGCCGCAAGCGCCGCGGCCGTGCCGTCCGGCCCGGCGGGCAGGAAGGCGGGGTCGGCGCTGGCCGCGCCGGCCCACGCGGTGAAGGCCTCGGCTTGCGCGAAGAAGGCGTCGAGAGCCGCCTGGTTCACGCCCGGCTTGCCGCTGCGGTCGGCCGCGGGGCCGATCGTCGCGAGGATGTCGGCGATCGCCGCGCGGGTCGCGTCGTCCTCCGCGGAATCCGCGGGGACGATGCCGTCGCCGTTGAATGTCGTCCCGGCGAAGATCGTCTCCTGGCTCGAGACATCGTTGAGCGTCACGGCCGCCGCGTCCGGCCGGCCGAGGTTCGCCAGGATGCGCTTCGCGCCGGCCAGCAGGGCGGGGTCCCTGATGGCATCGAGCGGAACGGAGTCGCCGCCCTTGAGAAGGCCGCCGAGGTCCTTGAACGCGCCGCGCGCCCACGCGACGGCCGCCAGGATCTCCGGCGGGCGGATGCGGCCGTCCTTGTCGGTGTCCAGAATGGACAGGGTGCGAGGATCGAACTCCGCGACGCCGACGGGCATGCTGAGCGCGACCCAGAGCTTCTGGTCGAGTTGCTCGAGATGGGCGATGTCGGCGCCGTCCCGTAGGACGACCTGGTCCACCCCTCCCGCCCGGAAGAACTTCCACGAATGCTGCGAACCGCTCCTGGCTGCCGCCTCGCTCATGCCGTCCCCCTCCTCTTCGACACACCCGGACCGTCCCGCCGGCTTTCGTAACCATCGCCGATGCCCATCGCATTTGCAAGGCCATGGCGGAGGGATATCGGCCCCGGCGCTTGCGGCGGGACGGAGGGATCGCCATAGTTCCCGCCGTCATGAGGAGGTCACGACCCAGATCGGCGCTCGCGCGGCGCGCGTCCGCCTTCGCGCTGGCCGGCATGCTGGGCTCGGGCTGCGCGACGAAGGCTCTCCGCGGCGCCGCCGCCCGGGAGTGGATCGAGGCCTCGCGTCCGGGCGTGCCCGCGGGACTCGGTCCCGGACTCGCCGCGCGGCAGTGGCTGCACCGCGCCGGGCTCGAGGATCTCTGGCGCCGCGACCCTGGCGCCACGGTCGACGCGATTCCCTCCCGGCTCTCCGCCGACGACGGTCCCGCGGCGCGGGTGGCGGCCGCCGAGCTGTGCCTCGAGGCCGGACGGCGCGCCGGGACGCCGGAGGAACGTCGGCGCCGGGCCATGGCCGCCGCGGGCCATGCCTACGCCGGCCTCGCCGCCACCCGGCCCGGACCCGGCCTGCTCGCCCCGGACGTTCGCAACGCGGCGGAGGTCTACAACGCGGCCCTCGCGGACTACCTCCTCGCGCTCGAAAGCGGACTGCCGCGCCCCGAGACGCTCGGAACGAACGGGGCCGCGATCCGCGTCGACCCGGCTCCCGTCCTGGCCGCCGGCGTGACCAATCTCGATGTCGCGCGCCGCGAGGCGCCGCGCGCGGAGGAGCAGATCAACCGGCGCTACGGCGTCGGCGCCGCCGTCACGGCGTACCGCCCGGTCGAGGTCCTTGTCCCGGCCCGCGATCCGTGGCACCCGCAGGTCCGCGTGCTGCCCGTCCGCCCCGCGACGCTCCTCGCGCGGTTCGACCGGGCCGGCGAGGGCGCCGCCACCGCCACGCTGACGCTCCACGACCCGATCGAGTCGGCCACCGCCCCCCTGGGGCCGGTCGAGGTCCCGCTCGAGGCCGACCTCGCGCTCCCGCTGGCGCGGGTGCTCGACGAGAACGCCGCCTACCGGGGCCTGGCGCGGATGCCGCTCTATCTCGACGGCAACTTCGCCGCCGACCTCCGCGGGCTCCACATGCTCGGACCGTACCGACCGGGCCGCGTGCCGGTCGTCCTCGTGCACGGGCTCATGGATTCGCCCTTCACGTGGATGCCCCTCGCCAACGAGATCCTGCGCGATCCCGCCCTCGCCGCGCGCGTCCAGATCTGGGCCTTCTTCTACGCGACCGTGAACCCGATCGCACAATCCGCCTCCGAGCTGCGGCACTCGATCGAGGCGATGCGCGCGCGCGTCGATCCGGCCGGCGCCGACGCCGCGTGGGATCGCATGGTCCTCGTCGGCCACAGCATGGGCGGGCTGATCTCGAGGATGCTCGTCTCCCGCGGCACCATCGCCCCCGCACCCGAACTTGCCGACGCCGGGGCCGCGCTTCCGGAGGACCGGCGCGCCTACCTGGAATCGCTCGGCCGCCTCGAACCGCTCCCCTGCGTCCGCCGCACCATCCTGCTCGGCGCCCCGAACCGCGGCGCGGAGATGGCCTCCTCGATGGTGGGCCGGCTCGGCAACGCCTTGATCTCGCTGCCGACCGCGACGATCGACTTCCTCGGCCCGGGCCCGTCGTCCGGCGTGAAGCCCGTCGCCGCGCCGACCGGGATCCGGAACCTGCGCCCGGAAAGCGCGTTCATCCGGAGCCTCTCCGGCCTCCCCCTGCCCGACGGCGTGCCCGTGCACACCATCGCGGCGGACCTCGACGAGGCGGGGCGGACGGGCGGCACCGACGGCGTCGTGCCCTACGCAAGCGCCCACCTCGAGGGCGCGGCGTCGGAACGCGGGCGGACGGGCGGCACCGACGGCGTCGTGCCCTACGCAAGCGCCCACCTCGAGGGCGCGGCGTCGGAACGCGTCGTCCGCGGCGACCACCTGACCATGCACAAGGAGCCGCCCGCCATTCAGGAGGTTCTGCGGATCCTGCGGGAGCACGCCGGGCAGGACGGCGGAACCGCTCAGCGCTGAGACGTCGGCCCGGCGGACCTCAATCGGCGCTCCAGGAAACGCCCTCCATTCGTTCGGCCCGGCTCATCATCCAGGCCTGGAAGAACCACCCTCCGCCCAGCAACACGATGGGCCAGGAAACAAGGGCGGCCACCCGCACCGCGCGAGGTCCGCCTGCGGAGCCAATCACGAAGGGCACCGCGAACATGATTGCCGTGATGAGGGAGGAGGAGGTCCGAACTTCAAGTCCTGATGCGGAAGGACCGCCGAACTCAACAGCCAACACCCAACAGCCAACATCCAACAACCAACGGCGGACTTCGAACACCGGCGCCCGATCCTCGAACGCGCTCTCT
>VGWF01000034.1 GCA_016873715.1 Lentisphaerota bacterium
GATCCCCGCCGCGAATACTCTCATGCCGCCATCATGCCATCGCGGGGACCCGACGGCCATAGCGCGCGAGAGGCGGCGGAGAGCAGGGAGCCCGGAGCGGAGGCTTCGCGGGCGGAAGGGCGGACGCGGGGCCGCGGACATCCCCCTCCCGTTCCGCGCGCCAAGCATCGATGAGGTGTAACATTATCGGATGCGGTCGCATCGGTTAATGTTACACGTGGGTAGCGTTCCAAGGATCGCCCCAGAGCATTCCGGGCTCTTTCAAGGCCTCGCCGGCCGCAGATGTAACATTATCGGATGCGGTCGCATCGGTTAATGTTACACGTGGGTAGCGTTCCAAGGATCGACCGAGAGCGCATTCCGGGCTCTTTCAAGGCCTCGCCGGCCGCGGGTGTAACATTATCGGATGCGGTCGCATCTATTAATGTTACACCTTGGACGCCGGGGTCTGGCCGCCAGGGACGGTGTCGGATTGGAGGCGGGCCGCGGGGAGCCGCGGTTCCGCCGGGCCGGAGCCGCCGTTCCGCCAGGCCGGAGCCGGCGGTGCACGGTGGCCCCCGGGCCAAGGTTGAAGGTCGGCCGATGGGGCCCAAGCCCCCCTGCGGGCGTCACCGGGCCGCTACGGCGGGCCAGGCGCCGAAGGCGAGCGTTTCGCGGCGGCCGTCGCGGTCGAGGACGAGCCGCGCGCCGGTGCCGGGATGGGCCGCGACCCAGCGCTCGACCTCCGCGGGCGTCATCACGGTGAAGGCCGTCGATAGCGCGTCGGCAACCGTGGCGGACGGCGCGCGGGACCAGGTGCCAACGTAGGCCTGCGCGGGCTTCCCGGTGCGGGGATCGAGGATGTGCGCGCCCTTGACGTCGAACCCGGACGCGCTGATCGCGACGCGCTCGAGCCGGAAGAGGTCCTTGCCCTGCGCGCCCTGCAGCGTCACCGGCCAGCCGGCGCGGCCCTCGGGCGCGTCGAGCGCAAGGACCGTACTGCCGCCGCCGTGGAGCATCGCGCGGCGGACGTCCCACTCCGCCTCCAGCAACGTGCCCATGCGATCCAGCGCGTAGCCCTTGCCGATCGCGCCGAGGCCGACGCGCAGGCGCGGATCGCGGAGGCGGATCGCATGACGGGTCGGGTCGAACTCGAAGGCCCCCTCCCCCCGCACCGCCGCCAGCGCCTCGGGGGGCGAACTGAAGCAAGGATCGAACGCGCCGCCCGTGCTGCGGCACAACTCGGCGGCGGACTTGAGCGCGTCCCACGTGTCAGGGTTCACGACGACGAACTGTCCGCCGGCCGCGTTGAGCTGCCCGATCTCGCTGTTCGGGAGGAAGTGGCTCAGAAACTCTTCGATCCGCTTCAGTTCGCCGAACGCGGCGTTGGTCGCGCCGAGGGCGAGGTCGGGATCGAGCGTCGCCTCGACGAAGATCTCCCAGCGCGTCGCCATCGCGTTCGTCGAGAACGAGCGTTCGGCCGGCGCGGGCGGCTTCGGGGGCCGGGAGGGTTCGGGAGGAGTCATCGGGGAGGTGCCAGGGTTCAGGTTCCGGGTTCTCCGCTCACGGCGGGGTGCCGGCGCGGCGTTCGAGCAGCTTCGTCCACAGGTCCTCGCGGACGAGGACCTGGAGGGCGACGCCGGGGCGCAGGCCGGCGACGGACGGAACGTAGCGGTCCTTCAGCGCCGCCTCGAGGGCGGGCATGAGGTTGGGCGAGGCGACGACGACCGGCGCATCGGCCGGCTGTGGAACCTCCGTCCAGTATCCGACGTTGGGCAGGCTGCGCAGGTACCACGGCAGGGGCCAGTACTCGGGCGAGACGACGCGGACGAGCATCGAGCGTCCCTCCGGCGCGACGGCCGCGGCGTCGAGGATCGTCCGCACGCCGTTGAGCAGATCGCTCGACGTGTGCTCGTAGGCGCAGGGGTTGCGCGGGTCGGCGGCGTAGCGCCCGTTGATCCACCGCCCCTGCCGGAGAAGGTCCGCCGCGCCCGCCGCGAGCAGGAGCACAAGGCCGGCGCGCGCCGCCGCGCCCGGGAACGCAAGCCACAGGCCCCGCGCGCCGGCGCCCGCGAGAACGGAGAGGGCCCACAGCGGCGTGAGGATGAGCCACGGGGTCTTGTAGGGGATGATGGAGTAGGCGGCGAACGACGCGGCGGCGAAGACGGCGAGGAAGCGGGCAAGGCCCCGGGACGGCGGCGCGCCGCGCCCGCCGCGGAACGCGAACCAGGCCCCGGCCGCACCAAGAAGGAGCGGCGCCCACTGGCTCCAGATCCCGAGCGGCCCGGCCCGGTGGAGGAACAGGATCTGCAGGTAGTGGGACCACGGCTTGGCGTGCCCGGCGCCCTCGGCGCGGCGGGCGAAGAAGCCGTAGGCGGCGATCGAGTCCCACAGGCCGCGCATGTTCGTGAAGAACGACGAGAAGAAGAGCACGACGACGACCGCGGCGGCGGCGGCGAAGACGGCGGCGTGCGCCGGACGGACCGCGGTCCAGGCGCGGCGCCCGTCCGCCCCGCGCGCGAACGCGCCCGCCGCGACGAGTCCGGCCGCGGCGGCCGCGTAGGCGATCGCGGACGTCTCCTTCGTCGCGAACATCAGGCCGGCCGCGAGGCCCGCGGCGGCGGCCCATGCCGCGGAGGGCCGCCGCAGGTGCCGCCAGCCGCAGGCGACGGCGGCGGCGGTGAAGAAGACCAGCAGCGTTTCCTGGATGTAGTAGCGGCCGTAGTAGACGAGGAACGGATTGAGCGCGACCGCCGCGGCGGCGAGCGCGGCGCCGCCGCGTCCGAGCGCGGGGACCAGGAGCGCCGACAGGAGGACGAGGCCGACGCCGAACGCCAGCGGCACCGCGCGAAGGCGTGTCTCGGTCATGTCCCCCAGCGACCGCGCGCCCAGGGCGCGCGCCCAGGGGACGGTCAGGTAGTACAGCGTCGGTCCGTGGTATTCCCGCGGGTTGTAGACGTAGCTGCCCTGCTCGAGCAGGTCGCCGAACTTCACGGCCTGGACGGCCTCGTCGGTGTGCATCGGGCGCGCCCCGAGGCGCTCGGCGCGCAGCCACGCGCCGGCGGCCGCCACCGCCAGCAGGACCGCCCAGAATGGAAGGCCGGGTTTCATCCCCCGCGCCATTGTGCCCCCGGACCGCGGGCGGGGGCAAGCAATGCGGCGGAGGCCCCGGGCCGCGGCCCGGGATCCGCCGGCCGCTACCCGCCGTTCCGGCCGCCGATCGCGACCGCGGTGGCGATGACGATCAGGGCCCCGCCGACCAGCGTGGCCGTTCCGAGCGGCTCACGCAGGAGGATCCACGCCAGCACGGAGGCGAGGACGGGCTTGGCGAAGAAGATCATCGAGCCGCGCGACGCCCGCACGTGGCGCAGGCCGTGGAAATAGGCCGCGTAGGCGACGGCCGTCGCGAACACGGCGAGGAAGCCGACCGCCAGCCAGTGCCAGGGGGTCAGCAGCCGCCAGGGAGGCCCCTCGGCGGCCCACGTCAGCGGCAGCAGGAACAGGCCTCCGAGCAGCGAGGCGAAGGCGGTCAGCACGACCGAGCCGTGGCGGGCGACGACCTTCTTGGACAGGACCGTGTAGAGCGCGAAGGCGACCATCGACGTGATCATCAGCGCGACGCCCGCCGCGGCATGGAGGGAGGGGCCGCCGCGGTCCCAGACGAAGCAGGCCATCCCCGCCACGCCCAGCGCGAGGGCCCCGGCGTGGCGGCGGTCGATCCGCTCCTTCAGCAGCAGCGGCGCCAGCGCGGCGACGAAGACCGGGTTGCCGCTGAAGAGGATGGCGGACTGGTTCGCCTGCAGCCTCGCCACGGCCATGTGAAAGAGGCCGATCCCGGCCGTCACGCCCACGAGGCCGAGGCCGGAATAGAGAACCCAGTCCTTCCGCTCCAGCCGCTTCCCGTCACGGCGCAGCGTGCGCAGCGCGAACGGCATCAGGACCAGCCCGGCGACGAAGAACCGGAGGAAGGCGATCTGGAGCGCCGGACGGGCCGGCCCCATCGCCTTGGAAATCACCTCGATCGTGCTGAAGAGCACGACGGCGAGGAGGACCCAGGCATATCCGGCCCTGGGGGATGGGGTCACTTCCCGCGCCTCGCGCGGCGTGCTCATCCTCCGTCGCCGTTTCCGTTCGCGATCTCGACGGCGATGGGGCTGATGTGCCAGATCTGCTCGGCGTACTCGCGGATGGTGCGGTCGCTCGAGAACGCGCCCATGCGCGCGACGTTCAGGATGGCCTTCCGGGACCACTCGTCCGGTGTGTGCCACAGGGCCGAGACCTTCGCCTGGGCATCGACGTAGGACCGGTAGTCGGCGAGATGGAAGAACCGGTCGCCATGCTCGACGAGCTGCTGCCAGATCTCGACGAAGAGATCGGGCTGGTCCGGGATGAAATCGTTCCGGCGGATCGCGTTCATCACGCGCGCCAGGTCGGAGTCCCCGGCGACGAAGCGCCCGGGGTTGTAGTCGTTCGAATCGCGCAACGCGGCGAGATCCTCGGCGCGGTGGCCGAAGATGAAGATGTTGTCGAGGCCGACGGCCTCGGCGATCTCGATGTTGGCGCCGTCCCACGTGCCGATGGTCAGCGCGCCGTTGAGCGAGAGCTTCATGTTGCCGGTGCCCGAGGCCTCCATGCCGGCGGTGGAGATCTGCTCGGAGAGATCGGCCGCGGGGATGATGGTCTCGGCGAGCGAGACGCGGTAGTCGGGAAGGAACACGACCTTCAGGCGGCCGTCGACGTCGGGGTCGCGGTTGATCGCGCGCCCGAGGCTGTTGGCGAGCTTGATGATGCGCTTGGCGACGTGGTAGCTCGGCGCGGCCTTGGCCCCGAAGACGAAAACGCGCGGCGCGATGTCGGCGCGGGGGTTGTCCTTGATGCGGTGGTAGAGCGTGATGATGTGCAGCACGTTCAGGAGCTGCCGCTTGTACTCGTGCAGCCGCTTGACCTGGACGTCGAACATCGCGTCGGGGTCGACGCTCTCGCCGCAGAGCCTCCGGATGAGGTTCGCGAGGCGGACCTTGTTGCGACGCTTGATCGCGCGGAAGCGGTCGCGGAAGCCGGCGTCCTCCGCGCGCGGCTCGAGCCCGCGCAGGAGATCGAGGTTGCGGGTCCAGCCCTGGCCGACGACCTCGGTGGCGAGCGCCGCGAGCTCCGGATTGCACTGGAGGAGCCAGCGGCGGTGGCTGATGCCGTTGGTCTTGTTGTTGAAGCGGTCGGGCCACAGGTCGACGAAGTCCGGCAGCAGCCTCTTCCGCAGCAGCTCGGAGTGGAGCGCGGAGACGCCGTTGACCGAGTGGCTGCCGGCAACGGCGAGGTTGGTCATGCGGACCTGCTTCGGCGTGCTCTCCTCGATGATCGAGAGGGCCTGCAGCTTGCCGACGTCGCCGGGGAAGCGGGCCTCGACCTTCTGCAGGACGCGCGCGTTGATGTCGTAGATGATCTGCATGTGGCGCGGCAGCACGCGATCCAGCAGGTCCACGGGCCATTTCTCGAGCGCCTCGGGCAGCAGGGTGTGATTGGTGTAGGCGAACGTGCGGCTGGTGATGTCCCACGCGGTCTCCCACGGGAGATCGGTCTCGTCGAGGAAGTAGCGCATCAGCTCCGCGACGGCGAGGGCCGGGTGCGTGTCGTTCATGTGGATCGCGCTCTTCTTCGGGAACGCGGCCCAGTCGGAGTGGTTCTTGAGGAACCGGCGGATCAGGTCGCGGATGGAGCAGGTGACGAGGAAGTACTCCTGGATCAGGCGCAGTTCCTTGCCCGCGTAGACGAAGTCCGAGGGATAGAGCACCTTCGAGATCGTCTCGGCCCAGTTCTCGCTCTCGACGGCCTTGACGTACTCGCCGCGGTTGAAGATGTCGAGCCGGAAGCCCTCGGACGCGCGCGAGGCCCACAGGCGCAGGATGTTGACGGTCGGGCAGCCGTAGCCGAAGACGCCGACGTCGTGCGGCACGCCCTCGATCATCTGCCAGTCGGTCCACACGCTGCGCTCGCGGCCGCCGGGGCCGGGGATCTTCTGGACGCGGCCGTAGAGCAGCACGGGCACGGCGTATTCCGGGCGGACGACCTCCCACGGCGTGCCGTACTTGAGCCAGTCGTCCGGCTTCTCCACCTGCCAGCCGTCCTCGAACTCCTGCTTGAACATGCCGTGCTCGTAGCGGATGCCGTAGCCGTAGCCCGGGAGCTGCATCGTCGCCATCGACTCGAGGAAGCAGGCGGCGAGGCGGCCGAGGCCGCCGTTGCCGAGGCCGGCGTCGGGCTCCATGTCGCAGAGCTGGTCGAGGTCGAGGTCGAGCGTGCGCAACGCCTCGCGGGCGCTGTCGAGCACGCCGAGGGCGAGCAGGTTGTGCCTGAGGAGCTGGCCGATCAGGAACTCCATCGAGAGGTAGTACAGGCGCTTGACGTCGCGGTCGAGGTAGGTGCGCTGCGTGACGATCATCCGCGTGGCGGCCAGGTCGCGCGCCACGTGGCAGAGCGACATCAGCTTGTCGAAGTTGGTCGACGTCCGCCAGTCCTTGTAGCACGTGTACTTGATGTGCCCGAGGAAGCGGCCGCGGATCTGCTCCGCCGTCACCGTGCCGTTCGCATCGGCCAGATGGATCTCGTTCTGCGCCTTCATGCCGTCTCCCGTGCCTGTCGTTTTCCCCTCGCGGGGACGCACAACGTGCGCCAGAACGGCGTCAAAGGCAAGCGCGGAGACGGGCGGGGACGCGGACGGCGGATCAGCGGATGTCCCTCGCGTGGAGGAACACGAGTTCGGCGCGGCGGCGGAACGAGGGGAGGACCAGGTCGGCGTCGGGCTGGAGCGAGAGAATCAGGACGCGCGGTTCCGGGCGCAGCCCCTTCAGCCCCTCGAGAACGCCGATGCCGTCACCGGAGGCGAAGGAGGCGTCGAGGACGCGGACATCGGGCCGCAGGCGCTCCACCTGCTGGCGGATCCGGCCCGAGCTCTTCATGGCCGCGACAACGCGGATGTCCTCGGAACCGGCCAGTGCGCGCGCCAGGCCGTCCCGGGCCTCCGCGTGGTCGTCCGCCAGAAGCGCCCGGATCACGGAGGACGCCACATCCCCTTCCGGCCGGCACACTCCTCCTGCCGCCCGGCGCTCGTCGTTCGACCGAGCAGGGGGCCTATCGCGGCGATGGGGCCGGAACCGCCGCGGACGAGCCCGGGGCATCCTTCCGGAACCGATCCCCGTGGGCCAGGTAGGCGACGAGGCCGACCACCCCGAGCAGGACGAGTTTCAGCCGCATCAGCAGCGCCATGGCCGCCGTCGGCGCCGCCGGCATGCCCAGCAGGCCGAAGTAGAAGACGTAGGAGGTCTCCGTGATGCCGAGGCTGCCGAGCGTGATCGGGATCATCGCGACCAGCATCGCGGTCGGAAGCACCGCGATGATCTCCCAGACCGGCGGCGCCTGCGTGAAGGTCTGGAACGCGAGCCAGATGTTCAACCCGGCGAGCAGGTAGAACAGGATCGTCAGCGCGATCACCTTCCACAGCACGGCGCGGTCGGTCCGGAGCACCGTCACGCCCGTCGCGAGCTTCAGGTGGAACCCCTCGGCCTTCCCGATCGCCTTGCGCAGGACCGTCTCGATCCGTCCCAGGACCTTCCGCGCCGCGGAACTGCGCGCGCCGGCCGAAAGCCGGCCCGCCCGCGCGGCCGCCGCACCGAAGATCCTCGTGAAGGGGTCGCGCATGCGCATCATCATCAGGAACAACGCCAGCAGCCCCGCCGCTCCCGCCGCCGGGATCCAGACGGCCGGGTGCCGGTAAAGCGCCGGCCGGATCAGCGGCGCGAACGCGACCAGCGCCAGCAGCAGCAGGATGCCGGTGAACCGCTCGAGGAAGATGCTCGCCGCCGCGTGGCCGTGGCTTCCGACGCGCTTCCCGGCGTAGTAGAGCCGCACCAGGTCGCCCCCGACCATCGACGGCAGGAGGTTCGAGAAGTAGTAGCCGATCAGGTAGACGCGGATCAGAAACAGGAACGGCACGCGGCACCCCTGCGCGTCGAGCAGCACCTTCCACTTCGCACAGCTCGTCACCAGCAGGACCGGCACGATCGCGATCGACAACGCGAAGTACATCGGGTCGGCGCCGCGCACGATCGCCGCGAAATCATGCCCCCGGACCACCCGGTAGAGCAGGTAGAAGAACGCCGCGCTGACCGCGGCCTTGACGAGGGCGCCCAGGATTCGCATGACGCCCCCTCATAGCATCCGCCGCCCCGATTGGAAAGCGGCAAGCCGGGTGGACGGCGGTTCGCGGGTCCCGGAGTCCGGAACGGAGGGATTGCCCTCCGCCATCCGCCCGCTATGATCGGAACGGGAGTCAGCCCATGAGATACGCCGTCGTGTCCGATCTGCACGGGAATCTCCAGGCGTGGCGCGCCGTGCTGCGCGACATCGCCGCCTCGCGCATCGACCGCATCCTCTGCCTCGGCGACGTCGTCGGCTACGGCCCGAACCCGGCGGAGGTGCTCGAATCGGTCTACGCCGAGGCCCACCGCATCGTGCTGGGCAACCACGACGCCGCCCTCTGCGGACGCATGGACACCTCGCGCTTCAACGAGGAGGCGCGCCAGATCCTGGAGTGGACGCGCGCCCGCGTCAGCCGCGACGCCGTGAAGCTCGCCTCCACGTGGCCGCTCCAGCTGCAGGGCCGGGGCTTCCGCTGCGCCCACGCGACGTTCGATGCCCCCTCGCGGTTCGGCTACGTCGAGGAGCCGGCCGACGCGGCCGCGTGCTGGGCCGCCGCGCCGGACCCTCTGTTCTTCGTCGGGCACACCCACCGCCCGGCGGTCTTCGTCCTCGGCGCCAGCGGCACGCCGCACGTCATCGAGGCGCAGGACTTCGTCGTCGAGCCGGGCAAGCGCTTCCTCGTCAACGTCGGCTCCGTCGGCCAGCCGCGCGACGGCGACCCGCGGGCGAGCTACGCGATCTTCGACTCGGAGACCGGCGCGGTGTTCTTCCGGCGCGTCCCGTTCGACCTCGACGCCTGCCGCGCCGCGATCGAGGCCGCGGGCCTCCCGCCCGTCGCCTCGGTGTTCCTCGATGCCGATCCGTTGCGCGGCCGCCGCCCGCTGCGGGAGATCGTGTCGTTCCGGCCGCCCGAAACCGCCGAGCAGGGCGCGCGGGGCGCCGTGGAGATCGAGGATCTCGACGTCCTCCGAGGCCGCGTCCGCCGCTGGAAGGCCGTCACCGCCGCGCTGGCCACCTTCCTCGTCGCCGGCGCCGCGGCCGCGGGCTGGCTGGTCTGGCGCCACGCCTCGCAGGCCGCGGAGATCGCGCCCGCCTGGATGCCGACGCTCGTCGCGGCGGACCGCGCCGTCGACGCGAACCTGCTGCCCGTCCCCTCCCCGGGCGTTCCCCCGCTGGAGGGGTGGATCGTCCGCCTCGGCAACCACCGGCTCCAGGAGGCCAACGCGCTGACGAAATCCGAGGAGGGCTTCCCGGCGTTCGTGATGACGTCGCGGTCCGCGCGCGATCCGGTGGAGATCGCCTCGGCGGCGATCCTCGTGACGCCGGGCCAGCGCATCGCCCTGGAGGCGGTCTTCGAGAAGTCGGCGGACTTCGAGGGGACGGTGGCGCTGTCGGCCTCGCTGCTGCGGGCCCAGGGCGGCACGGAGGAGACGGTCGAGAACTTCGCCGTCAAGGAACCGAATCTCCGGCGCAAGGAGGGGGTTGCGGCGCGCGAGACCGTCGAGATCCCCGCCGGCGCCCGCGAGCTTCGCGTCCGCGTCGGCGGCCGCTTCCGCGGCACCGTCCGGGTGCTCTCCGTCAGCGCCAGCCGTAGATAAGAAAAACGGGGCGCCCGAGGGCGCCCCGTTCCTTCGTCCGGATTCGGATCCGGATCAGTAGTCCATGCCGCCGCCGCCGGGCGCCGCCGGAGCTTCCTTCTTCTCGGGAATCTCCGCGACCATGCACTCGGTGGTGAGGAGCAGGCCGGCGATCGACGCCGCGTTCTGCAGGGCCGACCGGGTGACCTTCGTCGGATCGATGATGCCCGACTTCACCATGTCGACATAGGCGCCCGCGGCCACGTCGTAGCCGAAGTTGCCCTTGCCCTTGCGGATCTCCTCGACGACGACCGCGCCCTCGACGCCCGCGTTGACCACGAGCTGGCGGATCGGGGACTCACCGGCCTTGCGGACGATCTCCGCGCCGATGGCCTCGTCGCCGGCGAGCTTCAGGCTGTCGAGCGCCGACAGGCCGCGCACGAGCGCCACGCCGCCGCCGGGGACGATGCCCTCTTCCACGGCCGCGCGGGTCGCGTGCAGCGCGTCCTCGACGCGCGCCTTCTTCTCCTTCATCTCGCTCTCGGTCGCGGCGCCGACGTTGATCACCGCCACGCCGCCGGCGAGCTTCGCAAGACGCTCCTGGAGCTTCTCGCGGTCGTAGTCGGAGGTCGTCTCGTCGATCTGCTTGCGGATCTGCTCGATCCGGGCCTTGATCTCGGAGGTCTTCCCGCCGCCTTCGACGATCGTCGTGTTGTCCTTGTCGACCGTGATCCGCTTCGCGCGGCCGAGGTCGCTCAGCTGGACGTTCTCCAGCTTGATGCCCAGGTCGTCGCTGATGAAGCGGCCGCCGGTGAGGACCGCGATGTCCTCGCACATGGCCTTGCGGCGGTCGCCGAAGCCCGGGGCCTTCACGGCGCAGGCGGCGAGCGTGCCGCGGATGCGGTTGACGACCAGCGTCGCCAGCGCCTCACCCTCGACCTCCTCCGCGATGATCATCAGCGGACGGCCGCTCTTCGCGACCGTCTGGAGCAGCGGGAGCAGGTCCTGCAGGCTCGAGATCTTCTTCTCGAAGATCAGGATGTAGGCGTCCTCGAGCGAGGCCTCCATCGTGTCGGTGTTCGTCACGAAGTACGGCGAGAGGTAGCCCTTGTCGAACTGCATGCCCTCGACGACGTCCAGCGACGTCTCGATGCTCTTGGCTTCCTCGACCGTGATCGTGCCGTCCTTGCCGACCTTCTCCATCGCGTCGGCGATGATCTCGCCGATGGCCTTGTCGCCGTTGGCCGAGATCGTCGCGACCTGCGCGATCTCCGCGCGGTCCTTGATCCGCTTGCTCATGTCGCCCAGCTTGGCGACGATCGCCTCGACGGCCGCGTCGATGCCGCGCTTCAGCGCCATCGGGTTCGCGCCGGCGGTGACGTTCTTCAGGCCTTCGCGGTAGATCGCCTCGGCCAGAACCGTCGCCGTCGTCGTGCCGTCGCCGGCGATGTCGCTCGTCTTGCTCGCGACCTCGCGCACCATCTGCGCGCCCATGTTCTCGAACGGATCCTTCAGCTCGATCTCCTTGGCGACGGTGACGCCGTCCTTGGTGACCGTCGGGGAGCCGAACTTCTTGTCGAGGATCACGTTGCGGCCGCGCGGGCCGAGCGTGACCGCCACCGCGCGGGCGAGCTGCTGCACGCCGCTGAGGACGCTCTGGCGGGCCTCGGAATCATACTTCAGTTGCTTCGCTGCCATGGTCGTAGTTCTCCTGTGGATGGATCTTCGGGGCTTAGTCCTGGATCACGCCGAGGATGTCTTCCTCGCGCACGATCTGGTAGTCCCTGTCGTTCAGCTTCACCTCGGTGCCACCGTACTTCGGCATGAGGACCTTGTCGCCGACCTTGACGTTGAACGGGATCTTCTTCCCGCTGTCGTCGAGCTTCCCGGTGCCGATCGCGATCACCTTGCCCGTCGTGGGCTTTTCCTTCGCCGTGTCGGGAATGATGATCCCGCCCTTCTTCTCGTCGCCTTCCTTGACCGGTTCAACCAGGACGCGGTCTGCGAGCGGTTGAATCTTCATGCGTGTTGCTCCTTACTTGTGGGGTTTCTGCCTACGTGATGGCCGGCCTTCCCGGTCCCCACCGGGCGTCCGGCCTTTGGGAACTCGGTTCAGCCCCTCTTCTTCTTCTCGTCGTCGACCATCGTGAAGTCGGCGTCGATGACATCGTCCTTCGTGCCGGAGGCCTGCGGCTGCGCCCCGTCATCGGGGCCGCCGGGGGGCGGACCGCCGCCCGGGGGCGGCGCGCCGGCGCCGGAGGTCTTCGCCTTCGCGTAGAGGTCGGCCGAGATGGCCTGCATCTCGGAGTTGACCGACTCCATCGCGGCCTTGATCGCATCCGCACCGCCGTCCTTCACGGCCTCGCGCAGGCGCTTGACGGCCTCCTCGACCTTCGCCTTCTTGTCGGCCGCCACCTTGTCGCCCTGCTCCTTGAGGAGCTTCTCGACCTGGTAGGCGAGGCTGTCGCCCTGGTTGCGGGCCTCGACCTCCTCGCGCCGCTTCTGGTCCTCGGCGGCGTGGGCCTCGGCGTCGTGCACCATCTTGTCGACCTCGTTCTTGTCGAGGCCGCTGGAGGCGGTGATCGTGATCTTCTGCTCCTTGCCGGTGCCGAGATCCTTCGCGCCGACGTGCAGGATGCCGTTGGCGTCGATGTCGAACGAGACCTCGATCTGCGGCATGCCGCGCGGCGCCGGCGGGATGCCGTCGAGGTGGAACTTGCCGATCGTCTTGTTGTCGCCGGACATCTTGCGCTCGCCCTGGAGCACGTGGATCTCGACCATCGGCTGGTTGTCCGCCGCGGTGCTGAAGATCTGGCTCTTGCGGGTCGGGATCGTCGTGTTGCGCTCGATGAGCGGGGTCGACACGCCGCCCAGCGTCTCGATGCCGAGCGTCAGCGGCGTCACGTCGAGCAGCAGCACGTCCTTGACCTCGCCCTTGAGCACGCCGCCCTGGATCGCCGCGCCGACCGCGACGACCTCGTCCGGGTTCACGCCCTTGTGGGGCTCCTTGCCGAAGAGCTGCTTCACGCGCTCCTGGACGCGGGGCATGCGGGTCATGCCGCCGACGAGGACGACCTCGTCGATCTTCGAGAACGAGACGCCCGCATCGCGGATGCAGTTCTCGACCGGCCGGGCGCTGCGCTCGACGAGCGAATCGGTGATCTGCTCGAGCTTCGCGCGGGTGAGCGTCAGGTTCAGATGCTTCGGGCCGCTCGCGTCGGCCGTGACGAACGGCAGGTTGATCTCGGTCTGCTGCGAGCTGGAGAGCTCGCACTTCGCCTTCTCCGCCGACTCCTTCAGCCGCTGCAGCGCCATCGGGTCTTTCGAGAGGTCGATGCCGTTGTCGCGCTTGAACTCGTCGAGCATCCAGCGGATCACGACCTGGTCGAAATCGTCGCCGCCGAGGTGCGTGTCGCCGTTCGTCGCCTTCACCTCGAAGACGCCCTCGCCGATCTCCAGCACGGAGATGTCGAACGTGCCGCCGCCGAGGTCGTACACGGCGATCGTCTCGTCCTTCTTCTTGTCGAGGCCGTACGCCAGCGAGGCGGCCGTCGGCTCGTTGATGATGCGCAGGACCTCGAGGCCGGCGATGCGGCCGGCGTCCTTCGTCGCCTGCCGCTTTTTGTCGTTGAAGTAGGCCGGAACCGTGATGACCGCCTGCGTGATCTTCTCGCCGAGGAAGGCCTCCGCGTCCGCCCGGAGCTTCTGCAGGATCATCGCCGAGATCTCGGGCGGCGAGTACGTCTTGTCGCCCGCCTTGACGTGCGCGTCGCCGTTCGGCGCCCGCACAACCTCGTACGGCACCATCTCGGCCTCGTGCGAGATCTCGCCGTGCTTGCGGCCCATGAAACGCTTGATCGAGAAGACCGTGTTCTTCGGGTTCGTGACCGCCTGGCGCTTCGCCGCCTGGCCGACCAGCCGCTCGCCGCTCTTCGTGAACGCCACGACCGACGGCGTCGTCCGCCCACCCTCGGCGTTCGGCACCACCACCGGCTCGCCACCCTCCATCACCGCCATGCACGAGTTCGTCGTGCCAAGATCGATTCCAAGTACCTTCGACATGATCGTCTCCCCAGAAATCCGGGGGCAGAATGGAGCAGAGGGTGTGCCACAACCTGCACCAGGGCCACAGAACGATCCTTCGGATCATACTTATCCGATTGATCAACAGCGTGATAGTGCTTGGAGTCCGCCGCCGATTCCTTGCGCCGGACCGAGCGACACGGGTGTGCCATCCCGGCACAGGCCGGACCGGATCGGGCCGTTCTGTCGCCGAAGAGCCCCCCGGGGGAGGGGGACAGAGACGCGCTGCGGAGTTCAGGGAACGACGAGCCGGTAGAAGCGGCGGGGGGCGGTCTGGATCGGCGGATTGGTGATGACGCCCCCGTCGTCCGTCCAGGACAGCGGCGACGGGATGACCGGGGGGATCGGCAGAACGCCCGGAACCGCCGTCCAGGCGTTGGAAACCAGGCTGTCCGTGTATTCGACGGCATACGGCAGCGCATCCATGGCCGTCCACCGCAGTTCGACCGAGTCGGGCGCGCGGTTGGTGGTGACCACCAGGAGGTTCAGGGCCGCCCGCTCGCCGGCCGTGTGGCTGTCGAAGAAGACGGAGGCGTTGCTGGCATGGAGGTACTCCGGCTCCCCCGACGGAGCCCTGATCCACGTCCCCTGGTCGACGAGGAGATGGTCGATCCAATGACTGATCTTGAGGGAATCGCTGCGGTTGTAGAGCACGTCACCCCCGTTGAGAAGGCTGAACCGGATCACGCTGTGCCGGAGATCCGACGAGGGCATGGCCGACGCCGCGCCCCCCGGCAGCGCGATGCGAAAGACCATCAGGACGTTCGTCTGTCCGCCGGGCGGGATGTCGCCCAGATCCCAGGCGGGAACCAGGAATCCGCCGGCCGGCTGGTGCGGCGGATCCGGCAGGCCCGGCGACCAGCAGTACCACGCCGCCGTGGGCTCGTTCATGGCCTCGATCACGAAGGTGCCGCCCGGATCGGGGTAGTAGGGCGGCGCCCAGCCCGCGAACCCGGGGATCCGGGTCGCATCGGCCACCGCGAACTCGGCGACAACCCGCGCGCCGTGCATCGTGCCGTTGTAGGCCGACGGCGGCGTGGACTGGACTTCCTTGTGGCTGTTCGACGAGACGCCTCCCGGCAGGTGCGGAATCGCGTTGGCGACGGTGGCCAGCACGGTGAAGCCGACGATGTTGGAGGCCGGCGTTCCATCCCAGAGGATCTGCTGGACCTGGCCCTGGATCGCCAGCGTCGTGGGCCAGTCATCGTGCAGCTCCCAGGACCGCACGTCCGCCTGGAGCGTCGTCGGGTTCTCAAACCACTGGCCGCGTGTGGCGGAAACGTCCCAGGCCGGCCCGCAGGGCGTCGCGGGGAGGAAGGCCCCCGACCCGATGTTCCGGATCGGATCCGCGGATGCGGAGGCGAGACAGAGCAGTGGCGCAAGCCAGCCGATGCTTTTCATGACCCTCTCCCTCGATGCAAGGGTCGGCCCGGGGAAGAGCCGGCGCCCCTTGGCCGGCCGGCGCTGCGGGAAACCCTCGACCTCGAGGGGATTTTGGCCCCGCCGGAGGATCACGACAACACAAAAACGAAACGAACTGCAGCCTCGCGGCGGCGGGAGGAGGCGGATCGTCCGGGGCGCCCCTACCGGATCTCGACCTTCTCGATCAAGACCGGCTGGACGGGCACGTTCTCATGGCCGCCGACGGAGGTCGTGGGGACGGTCTTGATGCGGTCGACCACGTCCATGCCGCGCGAGACCCGGCCGAAGACGCAGTAGCCGAATCCGTCGAACGTCGGGGCGCGATGGTCGAGCATCGGGTTGTCGACGACGTTGATGAAGAACTGCGACGACGCGCTGTGCGGGTCGGGCGTGCGCGCCATCGCCACGGTCCCGCGCAGGTTGCCGAGGCGGTTCGTCGCCTCGTTCGGAATCGGCGCTCGCGTCGGCTTCTCGCGCATGTCCGGCGTGAACCCGCCGCCCTGGATCATGAAGCCATCCATGACGCGGTGGAAGATCGTGCCGTCGAAATGGCCCCGCCTCGCGTAGTCCGCGAAGTTCCTCACGGTCGCCGGCGCCCGGTCGCCGAAGAGGTCGATCTCGATCTCGCCGGCCGCGGTGCGGATCACCGCGACGGCCGGGAGCTTCTCCGCGGCGGGAGCCTCCGGGGCCGCCTCCGCCGGCTTCCCGGCAACCGTCCTCGTCGGCGCCTGCGAGCACCCCGCCGCAACCGCCACCGCCGCCGCCATCCAGAGCCAACCGGACCTTGCTTGCTTCATCACGAGAGATCTCCTTCTTGTTGCGCGTCGCGGAATCCGGAATCCCGCACCCGTTTCGTGCTTCGGGACCCTTCCGTGCTTCGCGCTTGTTTCGTGCCTCGTGCTTGTTTCGTGCTTCGGAATCGGGATTTCGTGCTTTTCTTATCCGTGGGGGTGCTTCCACGGCGCGCGGTAGTCGCGCTTCATGCCCGACTTCGCGGCGCCGGCGGCCTCGTTCGCCGCCGCGTCCCAGGCGGCCGTCGCTCCGGTGTCGCTCGCGATCATCGCCAGCTTCACCGCCGCCGTGGAGAGAAGCCCCTCGTCCGTCGAACACGACGCGGGGCGCCGCGCGCGGACCGCGTCGAGGAAGTCGGCCATGTGCGCCTGCGCAAGATCCGCCTTGGCTTCGCTCACCTTCCGCTCCGGGTTCTTCGCCTTCGGAACATGAACCCAGCGGTTGTCGGTGACGAAGACCGTCCCCTCCTCGCCGTGCAGGATGATCCCGTTGGCGGTGTCCGGGTCGAATTCCTGCGCACCCCACAGGCGGTGACGCCAGGCGACGGGCGCGGAGGCGTAGTCGAACCACGCGGACATCGTATCGGGCGTCGTGATCTTTCCGGCGAACTTGACGAGCCGGCCGACGGCGGTGACGGAGCGCGGCATCGTCTCGCCGAGGATCCAGCGGGTTGCGTCGATCAGGTGGATGCCCCAGTCGACGAGGTGGCCGTGACCGTACTCCTTCTCGAGCCGCCACGCCTTGTGCCCGATCTGCGGACAATAGGGCAGCTTCGGCGCGGGGCCGCACCAGAGGTCCCAGTCCAGCGCCGCGGGCGGATCCTGCGGCGTCGTGTCGAGGATCCCCGCGCCGTAGTGGATCTGCACGTCCGCCTGGACCACGCGGCCGATGCCGCCGGCCTTCACGAAGTCGCGCACGGCGCGGATCGTCGGGCTCTGGCGGCGCTGGAAGCCGATCTGGATCACCCGGTCGGGCTTCTTCGCCGCGGCCGCGGCCATCGCCTGCGCCTCGCGGATGTCGTACGCCAGCGGCTTCTCGCAGTAGATGTCGAGACCCGCGTCCAGGGCGGCGAGGAACTGCAGCGCGTGCCAGTGCGGCGGCGTTGCGATCACGACCGCCTGCAGCCCGCCCGCCGCGAGCATCTCGCCGTACAGCTTGAACTCGCGCGGCCGCCGCCCCTGGAGCTTCTCGATCTTCTCGGCGGCCGCCTTGAGGTGGTCGGTATCGACGTCGCACACCGAGACGACCTCGACGCCGCCCGCACGGAACGCCGCCTCGATGTCGACGAGCCCGTACCAGCCGCACCCGATCAGGCCCAGCTTCACCTTCGGCGCCGCCGCATCCTGCGCGCGCACCCGCCAGGCGCCGATCGCCGCCGCACCCGTTGCCGCCGCACCCAAGAACCGCCGCCGGTCCATCGCCTTCATGTCGATTCCTCCGTTGCGCCGCCCCATCCTGCCATGCCCGCGCCGGGCTGTCCAAGGTCTGGAAGGGCGGCCTCCCGCAAGGTCCAAGGTCCGGACGCCGGACGCAAGGCGACGGAAACGCCGTCCCGCGCTGGTGCGGGGCGGGCGGATGACCTACGATGCGGCGCGATGTCCGGCATCGACGACAGCGTGGCGCCTGCCGCCGCCCCACCGGCGCCCCCCGGGCGCCGGGCCGCCCTTGCCGCCGCGGCGGCCCTGCTCACCTTCCTCGCGTTCCTGCCGGCGATCCACAACGGATGGACCAACTGGGACGACACCGAGGTCCTTCTCCGGAACCCGCACTGGCAGGGGTTCACCGCGGAGAACCTCGCGTGGATGGCGACCGGTACGCGGATGGGCCACTACCAGCCGCTCACTTGGATCTCGTACGCGCTCGACCACGCCCTGTGGGGCGTCAACTCGGCGGGCATCCACCTGGGAAGCCTCGTGCTGCACTCGCTCTCGGCCGGCCTGCTCGTCGCCGTCCTCGCCCGGCTCCTGCGCCGCATGCGGATTCCCGGGGCCGACGGCGATTCCTGGCCCTTCGCGCTGGCGTGCCTCGCCGGGGCGCTGCTTTGGTCGCTTCACCCGCTCCGCGTCGAAGCCGTCGCGTGGGCGACCGCCCGGCGCGACGTTCTTTCCGCCCTTTTCCTCCTTGCCGCCTCGTTCGCGTGGCTGGGCGGTTCCTGGCCCGCCGGCGGGCCCGGTCCGCGGCAACGGCGCCTCGCCACGGCCTGGTTCCTCGCCGCCGTCCTCGCGAAAGGACAGGCCTTCGTCTTCCCGGCCCTGCTGCTCGTGACGGACCTCCTCGCGCTTCGTCGCCGGCGGGACGGCGAGCGCTTCGCAGCCTTCGCCACGCGCGTGATTCTCGAGAAGGCGCCGATGCTGGTGATCGCGCTCGCGTCCGCCGCCGTGTCCGCAGCCGCCTCGCGCGGCTCGGGTGCCATGCTCTCGCTCGCCACCCACGACATCGCCGGCCGGATCGTCCAGGCGGGCGACGGCATCGCGCTCTACCTCGGCCGCACGCTGGTCCCGGTCGGCCTGAGCCCCCTCTATCCCCTGCCCCTGCCCTTCGATGCCGCGGCGCCCGGTCATCTCCTCCCGGCCATGATCGGCTGGGCCGCGGCGCTCGCGGTTCTCCTCGCCGTCTTCCGGCGCCCGGCGCTCGCCGCCGCCGGAGCCTTCGCCCTTGTCGCCGTGGCGCCGGTGCTCGGCTTTGTACAGAGCGGACCGCAGATCGCGGCGGACCGCTACACCCACGTCGCGGCCTGGGCGCTGTCCGCCGCCATCGCCGCCGGCATCCTCCGGCTCGCCGGCCGTCTCCGCGAGCGCCCGGATGCCGCGCGCCCCCTGGCCGCGCTGGCCGGCGGAGGCATCGTGGGCGCGCTGGCGCTCTGCGCGATGCTGTCCGTCCGGCAGGTCGCCGTCTGGCGCGACAGCCTGTCCCTCTGGTCCCACGCCGTCTCCCTCCACCCGCGCAGCGCGCTCGCGCTGAACAACCGGGGGCAGGCCCTCGAGGCCGCCGGGCACACGCTCGCCGCGATGGAGGACTACACCGCGGCCGTCGACGCCGACCCGCGTCTCGCCACGCCGCTCGCCAGCCGTGCGACCCTGCGCGCGCAGACCGGGGACTCCGAAGGCGCCCGCGCCGACTTCGAGGCCGCGCTGGCCCGAAACCCCGGCCACGTCGAGTCGCTCAACGGGCTCGGCAACCTGGATCTCGCCGCCGGGCGCCCCGACGCCGCGCGCGCGCGCTACGAGGAGGCCCTGCGCCTCCGGCCCGACTACGCGGACGCCCGGTACAACCTCGGCGTCCTGCTGCTGGGACGCGGCGATGCCGGCGGCGCCCGCGCCGCGCTGGAGGCCGCCGCGCGCCTGCGCCCGGACCACGCCATGACGTGGCACAACCTGGGGATCACGCTGCAGAAACTCGGGGATCTCGACGCCGCGCGCGCCGCCTACCGCAGGGCCCTCGGCCTCGATCCGTCGCTGGCCGCGCTGTTCGAGAAGAAGCCCTGAGGGGGCTTCAAGTTCCAAGTCTCACAGGAGTCCGAAGTCCGAACCTCGGTGTTGGATGTTCGATGTTCGGCGTTCGGTGTTCGCTGTCTGCCGTCCGAAGCCGGGACGAAGGAGGGTTCGCCCTACTCGCCCTTCCACCACGCGTCGAGCTTCGCGCGGAGCGCCTTCACGCGCGCGGGCTCGGCGGCGGCGAGGTTTTCCGTCTCATGCGGGTCCTTCGCGAGGTTGTAGAGCTCGATCACCCCGTCCGCCTCGTTCTGCGGGGCCGGGACGATGAGCTTCCAGTCGCCCTCGATCGCCCAGCGCCAGCGCAGGTTGGCGGCCGGACGGTCCAGGTCGACCGCGTTGTGCGTGAAGCACTCGCCGAAGATGGCCTCGCGGCCCTTCACCGCCGCCTCGTCGAGCAGGTTGACGCCCTGCATTGCGGCGTCCTTCGGCAGCCCGAGCGCCGCGAGCACCGTCGGCATGAGGTCGATCGACATCGCCTTCTCCGCCGCGTCGCGCGGGGCGACGCGCCCCGGCCACCGGACCATGATGGGCGTCCGCACCCCGCCGTCGTACTGCGACTGCTTCGACTTCGGCGCGTAGCGCGGCGTCGCGGGGTTCTGGATCCACCCGTTGTCCGCGACGTAGAGCACGATCGTGTTCGTCGCGAGCCCCTCGCGGTCGAGCAGGCCGAGCAGGTCGCCGACCGTCTCGTCGAACCACTCGACCATCGCGTGGTAGCGCGCGACGTGGATCGAGTCGGTCGTATTCGTGGCCTTCGCCAGCAGCCGGTCCGGCGGCGTGTGAGGATCGTGCGGCATCATCGGCGCGTACCACACGAAGAACGGCTTGCCCTGCTTCTTTGCCTCCCCGATGAAATCGTGGATCGGCTGCATCGTCTTCCGGCCGATGTCGAGGCCCTCGTCGCCGTGTCGCTCCCCTTTCGTCATGCCGTGCGTGAAGCCGCCGCGGCCGTAGTGTCCCTGCCACCACTTGCCGGTCTGCAGGCTCAGGTAGCCCTGCTCCTTCAGCACGCGCGGCAGCGTGGCCACGGCCTCCAGGTGCCGGTTCATCACCTCGCGGCCTTCCTGGAACTCCTTGGACCCCGGCCCGGTCCGCTTCCCGGCCCCCCGCGGCGCGGGCGGATCGTTGCTCGTCACCTTGTGCTGGTGCGGGTAGAGGCCCGTGATCATCGTCGCGAGGCTCGGACAGCAGAGGCTCGACGGAACGTAGCCCCGCCGGAACGTCAGCCCCTCCGAGGCGAGCCGGTCGATGTTCGGCGTGCGGATGCACGGGTGGCCCATGAAGGAGTAGTCCGTCCACGCGTGGTCGTCGGACACGATCATCAGGATGTTCGGCTTCGTCTCCGCCGCCGGCGCGGCGGCGCAGAAGAAGAGGACCAAGGCGACGGACCGGCGGATCGTGGACAGGCTCATGGCGTGTACTCCCGCGTTGCGCCGCGAGCATGCCATTCCGCCGCGCCTCCCCGCAACCCGCGATTCGCGCCGCCCGTCCGCCTCCCCGATTGTTTCATGAAATGTAACGATCGTTACATTTCATGCAACATTCAGGGCGGGACGCGGGCGATCCACGCGGCGGGGTTCGACAGCCGCCGGACATCAGCAGCGGTCCGCGCGCACCCGGACGCGCAGGGCGGATTCGGGGGTGCCCTTGCCGGGGGCGACCGGATTCGATCGTGGCACACCTCGCGTCGCCACGCCGGGGCGGATGCGACGGGACGGCGTCAGGCGGATGCGTCGACGGAGGCCTCCAACAGCGGGCGGACGCGATCCGCCGTGCCGCCGCGCACGATGCATACCAGCTCGAGCGCGCCGGCGACGTCCGGCGCCCGGACGATCTCCGGAGCACCGCCCGCCGCCTGCACCGAGACGACGCGCCCGCCGCTTCGAACGAAGCCCTTGAGCCGGTGGAGGTCGTCGCCCGCCGCGGCGACCGCCGCCGCCAGGCGCGCGACATCCACCCCGCCCGGACATCCGATCCGGAACGTCTCGAAGGCCGGATCCCGGCAGGCGGCATACTCGCCCGCAGGCTCCCGCCCCGGCGCCGGGGGGAACGGGTCGACCTCCACCTCCGCCCGCACCGCGCGGAGCACCTCGGCGCCGGGGCGCACGCCGCGCGCGAGCGCCTCCGCCTCGTCGCACACCGCGGGCGGCGCGAGATCGCACTTGTTCAGCACGACGACGTCCGCCGCCTCGAGCTGCGCCCGGATCGCCGGCAGCGTGCGGACCAGCTTGAGCAGGCGCACGGGGTCCGCCACCGCGATCACGCGGGCCAGCGCGTAGCGCGCGTCGAGCCGCGTCTCCACGAGCAGCCGGACGATCACGCGCGGGTCGGCCATGCCGCTGGCCTCGATCACGACGCCGTCGAGCGGGCCGGCCGCCGCGCGCGCGGCGATCGCGTCGAGCTGGCCGATGAACTGCGTCACGAGGCACCGGCAGAAGATGCTTCCGCCCGGCAGCGCGATCACGTCGAGCCCCTCCGCCGCCAGCGTCCGGCCGTCGATGTCCGAGGACGAGAACTCGTTGACGAGGAACAGGAGCCTCCTCCCGCGGTTCGCGGTCGCGATCCGCCGCAGGAGCGTCGTCTTGCCGCTGCCGAGGAAGCCGGCGACGAGGCAGAGCGGGATCATGCGCGGCCGTGGCTCGCGGCGGCCTCGCGGAACGCCGCGGCGAGCGTGTGCGGATCCGGGATGATCGAGGCGAAGCGGACTTCGCCGTCGATGCAGATCGTCGGCAGGTTCTTCACGCCGAGCTTCATCATCATGCCGAGGCCCTGGCGGACCTTGATCTTGTGCTCGTTGATGTAGCAGCGGCAGCCGCTCGCGGTCGCGGCGCGACGGACGGCCTCCATCATGTACTGGCACGGCGCGCAGGAGGTGGAGTCCAGCGTGATCACGTCGACGACCACCCCGTCGGCCGCGGCGTAGTCCGGCACGGCGACGTCCTCGAACGCGTCGGCGACACGGGTGGACAGCGAGGTGCGGGCGACGTCGCGCGCGTAGACGTCGTGGATCATGTCCGACACGGCCTGCAGGTTCGCGGACGGCGTCGCGTAGGGCAGGTCGCAGCCCGGCGCGAGGACGAACCCCTTCGCCCCGGCGGCGTCCATGACGTCGATCGCCTCCTTGCGCGCGTCGTCCGGCTCGCCGAGCAGCAGCACGGCGGTCAGGCGCAGGTTGCCGCCGAAGGACTTCCCGGCGCCCTCACAGAGCGAGCGCAGGCGCGGGATCGGGATCTGTTCGTCGACGGAGAGGTTGTCGGCCTTCGTCCGGCTCATCGCCTCGAGGTTGCGCGACACGTCGCCGCAGACGAAGAGGGACGAGAGCGCGCCGCGGGCGCGGATGGACTCGAACACGCCGTCGAGCGCCGGCGCGACGAAGCGCGTGAAGTCCTCCGGCGAGATCTGGCTGACCATCGGATCGACGACGGCGATCACGTCCGCCCCGGCCCCGAGGTAGGCGGCGGCCGCCTCCCTCGCGACGCCGGCGCAGGTCGCGAGGAGTTCGTCGACCCGCGCGGGCTCGTCGAACATGTCGAGGAAGAGCGAGTTTCCCCGCAGGTGCGCGGCCAGCGTGAACGGGCCGCAGACGAGGCCGTAGAAGGCGGTCTCGTCCCCGAAGCGACGGCGGAGCGTTTGAAGGGCGCCCAGCGCGACCGGCATGCGGCCGGCCCCGGGATCGAATCCCGGCAGGGCGGAGAGCGGCGTCTCCTCGAGCGGATGCGTGATGACGGACGGCGGCACCTCCTCGGCCCAGTGGAGGCGGCAGCCGAGGATCTCCGCCTCGATCTGGAGGTCGAACATGACGGGCAGTCCGTCGGGGCGGTAGAGCCCGACCGCCGTGGTCAACCCCTGCACGACGCGGTCGGCCGACTGAAGGTACTCCGCGGCGCCGCGCCCGATCAGCCGCCCGCCGTGGCAGCCGACGAACGGCAGCCACGCCGGCCGCGGCGTGGCCCGGCCCCGCACCGCATTCAGAAGCAATTCGCGTCCCGTCATCGCCCGTCCTCCCGACATCGCCCGCAGCCTAGTGAATCGGCGGGGCACCGGCAAGGCGGGCGAATGCGCACGAGGCGGGCCCCATCCTCCGGGCCCCCCCCCGCTTGCGCAACGGTTGCCGCGCAACCGGTCGCAACGCCGTCCCGCATCGCTCCGAATGTTGCATGAAATGTAACGATCGTTACATTTCATGCAACGGATCCCGGGATAAACCGGCGAGGGTTGCGGGGTTCGGGGGCCGGAATGGCGGGACGGTCCGACAGGACCGGGCGCACCCGAATGCGCCGCCTGAATGGGGCACGCCCCCCCGCCTCTCTCTCCCTGCCGCCGGGAACCCTGCCCCTCCCCGCCGCGCTTTTCGGACTGTCCGCACGGCCGGCGGAAGGGCATGATGCCGCCGGGAGACGCAAGGCATGAAGACGTGGATTCTCGCGGGATGGGCGGCGGTGGCGGGCGTGGCGGCGGCGGAGTCGTGGACGGTCGCCTCGCCGGACGGGAAGCTCACGGCGACCGTGAAGCCGGGCGCCGCCCTGACGTACAGCGTCGCGCTCGGCGGCGCCGCGGTGCTGGACGAGTCGCCGCTGGGCATCGTCCGCGACGACCAGCGGTTCGTCGAGGGCCTCGCCTTCGTGGCGGAGAGCCGCGCGAAGATCGCCGGGGAGTACGCCATGCCCCACGGCAAGCGCAGCCGCTGCCGCGTCGACGCCAACGAGCTGACCCTCGCCTTCCGCGCCGCCGGCGGCGCGCGCGTCGACCTCGTCCTCCGCGCCTCGAACGACGGCCTCGCCCTCCGCTACGTCTTCCCCGAGACCAACGCCGCCGCGCGGACGGTCACGGAGGAGCTGACCGGCTTCCAACTGCCCGCGAAGTCGGCGTCGTGGACGCAGCCCTACGACGAATCGACCAAGTGGACCCCCGCCTACGAGCGCCTCTTCGAAAACGGACTGCCCGCCGGCACCTACACGACCAACAAGGCCGGCTGGTGCTTCCCCGCCCTCTTCCGCGCCGGCGAGAACGGGCCGTGGGCGCTGCTGACCGAGGCGGGGGCCGACGGCTCCTACTGCGGTTCCCGGCTCGCCTCCGCCGCGCCGGGCGGCCTCTACCGCATCCGCTTCCCCGACGCCGGCGAAGGGCTCAAGACCGGCGCGGTCGCGCCGACCGCCCCCCTCCCCTGGGCCACGCCGTGGCGCGTCGTGATCGCGGGCGCGACGCCCGCCGCGATCGTCGAGTCGACGCTCGTCCAGGACCTCAACCCGCCCGGCCCCGCACGCACGCCCTCGTGGATCCGGCCCGGCCGCGCCGCGTGGAGCTGGTGGTCGGAGCAGGACAGCCCCCGCAGGCCGGAGCGCATGAAGGCCTTCATCGACCTCGCCGCGGAGATGGGCTGGGAGTACTTCCTCGTCGACGCGAACTGGAACTACGTCGACGAGCCCGCGGTCCTCGACCTGGTCCGGTACGCGAAGGCGAAGAAGGTCGGCCTCCTGTTCTGGTACAACTCCGGCGGCCCGCACAACGAGGTCACCGAGGCCCCGCGCGACCGCATGATGCCGCGCGACATCCGACGCCGCGAGTTCGCCTGGCTCCAGAAGCTCGGGGTGAAGGGCGTGAAGGTCGACTTCTTCCAGAGCGACAAGCAGAACCTCATGCAGCACTACCTCGACATCCTCCGGGACGCGGCCGACTTCGACATGATGGTCAACTTCCACGGCTGCACGATCCCCCGCGGCTGGCAGCGCACGTTCCCGCACCTGATGACGATGGAGGGCGTCCGCGGCGCCGAGTGCTACATCTTCGATCCGAAGTTCCCCGCCGCCGCGCCGTCGCACAACACGATCCTCGCCTTCACGCGCAACGTCGTCGGGTCGATGGACTACACCCCCGTCACCTTCTCCGACAACAACAACCCGCGCAAGACCACGGCCGCGCACGAACTGGCGCTCTCGGTCGTCTTCGAGTCGGGCTGGCAGCATCTCGCCGACGGTGTCGCCTCCTACCGCGCGCAGCCGGACTTCGTGAAGGACTTCCTCCGCGCCGTGCCCGTCGCGTGGGACGACGTGAAGTTCCTTGCCGGCGCGCCCGGCGACCACATCGCCCTCGCGCGGCGCAAGGGCGACGACTGGTACCTCGGCGCGATCAACGGCATCGACCAGGCCGTGACGCTGAAGCTCCCGCTCGACTTCCTGTCCGCCGGCACCGCGTACGCGATGACCCGCATCGGCGACGGCAGCGGCCCGCGCGCCTTCGACAGGGCCGAGGCCGCGGTCCGCGCCGGCGCCGCACCGCTGGAAGTGACGTTGCAGCCGTTCGGCGGCGCCGTTGTGCATCTGAGGAAGAAATAGGAGAACACCCATGAGTTCCATGCCGCCCGTGCCCGGTGTGAAGACCTCCGGAGCCGCCATCGCCAGCATGGTGCTGGGGATCCTGAGCCTGTTCTGCAGCATCTTCACCGCGATCCCTGCGCTCATCTGCGGCGCGGTCGCCCTGGTGAAGATCAACAAGTCGGGAGGCCGGCTCGCCGGCCAGGGTCAGGCCATCGCCGGCCTCGTCCTCGGCGGGTTCTGCATGCTGGTCCTGCCGATCTTCGCGGCGATGGTCATTCCGGCGGTCGCCGCCGCCCAGGGCAAGGCCCAGGAAGCCCAGTGCATGAACAACGTCAAGCAGATCAGCATCGCGTGGGAGATGTATGAGGTCGAGACCGGCAAGCCGCCGCGCGTTCTTGCGGACCTGGAGAGGTTCTCCCCGGGCATCTCGGGCCGGAAGTGCCCCCTGGACAAGGGCGACGGACCGAGCTACGAGATCGTCCCCGCGGAGTCCACTGCGGCCCCGGACGCGGACACCGCGGTCCGCATCCGCGAGACCGAACCCCGCCACCGCAACCGCCGCGCCGTCGCCTTCGCCGACGGGCACGTGGAGATGAAGTAGTCGACTACGGAATCGCGATCACTTCGAACGCCTCGGCGAAAGGGGCGTCAAGGGCGAGGTCGCGGGCGATGGCGCGGTTGACGTCGAGGATCCGGTCGTCGAAGCCGTGGCCGCGCGTTTCCAGGTTCCGGTGGTGCTGGGAGCGATGGAACCGCAGCATCTCCCGCTTCCACTCCGCCTCGTCGTCGCCGAACGCGGTGACCAGGTCGATCCGCATCGCGACGGTCTTCGGGTCGCGGATGAGCCAGGCGGTCATCGGGAAGCCGGCGGCGGCCATCCGCGTCACCAGCGCGTGGATCTTGCGGTGGCCGCTGTTCGTATCGTTGCCGTGCGGCAGGACGACGACATCCGGGCGCGCGGGCAGGACGGCGGCGGAGAGCGCCCGCAGGTTGGCCTCGTGGTCGAACGGCTGACCGTCGTCCGCGGGATCCCGCTCCACGTCGAGGAAGGTCACGCGGTCGTCCGGCAGGCCGAAGAAGCGGAGGCTGTCGCGCTGTTCCTGTTCGCGGAGCCACTGCTTCACCCCGGGGGTCGGCGGCGTGCAGAACGAGTCGAGGACGCCGCTCCACGAGGGGCACACGAAGGCGTGGACGTCCGCGCCCGCGTCCCGCAGCCGCTGCATCGTCACGGCCACCGCGTCGAAGTCGTCCGGGTGCGGACCGATCATCGCGACGACCAGCCCGGGGGGAACCGTCCCGGCGTCCAGCAGCACCGGTCCGGAGCCCGGCGCGATGGTGGGAAACGGATGGGTCATGCCGAGGCCAGCCGGTCGAGGACCGTGAAGAGCCAGGCGTTCGTCCGCCGGACGCCCTCGGCGGTCGCCGCGCGGATCGACGCGGCGTCCTGCACGTACGGACCGGGCGTCATCTCCCCCGCGCAATGGGCGAGCAGCGATTCCACGCCGGCCGCGGTGGACTCGACGTGGAACTGCAGGGCCAGCGCCCGGCGGCCGGCGAGGAAGGCCTGGTTGCGGCAGCCCTCGCTCGAGGCGAGGTGGACGGCGCCGGCCGGGAGGTCGAACGTGTCGCCGTGCCACTGGAAGACGACGGGGCGGTCGGGCAGCCCGTCGAAGAGCCCGGAGCTCCGCGCGGCCGGGGAGAGGTCGACCGGCAGCCAGCCGATCTCGCGGTGGGCATTGCGGTAGACGCGGGCGCCGAGGACGTCCGCCATCAGTTGCGCGCCGAGGCAGACGCCGACGACCCTGCGGTCCGCCGTGATCGCGGCGCGGATCAGCGCCTTCTCGCCGCGCAGCCAGGGCCGTTCCGCGTCGTCGTTCGCGCCCATCGGCCCGCCCATCACGACCAGCGCGTCGAAGGCATCGATTCCGGGCATCGTCTCCCGCCACGCCTCGGTGACGGCCATCGCATGACCGCGCGCCGACGCCCAGTCCGCGATCGCCGCGGGGCCCTCGAACGGAACATGCTGAAGACATCGGATCCGCATGGCTCGCTCCCGGCGCGGCCCGGCCCCGGCCGGGCCGCGCGTGCGGGAAGCCTACCCGGCCGGCCGGCGAACGCCAACCCGGCCTAGGCCCACCGGCTGCGCAGCCGCCCGCGGATGTCCGGAGGCGGACCGGCGTGCGGCGGATCGGCGGGGGTCTCGCCGGGCGCGGGCGGCGGCGTCACGGCGTTCATGACGGCGCGGACCCCGGGGGTGAGGAAGCGGCTGAGCGGCGCGTACGTGTGCCAGTCGCGGGGCGGGCCGCCGCGCTGGGTGTAGCGCTGGGGCCAGCAGACGTGGAGGAAGTCCTTCGCGCGGGTCATGGCGACGTAGAGCAGGCGCCGCTCCTCGTCGATCTCCTCGGGCGAGCCGCAGGACATGTCGGTCGGGATGCAGCCGTCGGCGGCGTGGAGGATGAAGACGACGTCCCACTCGCAGCCCTTCGCGGAGTGGATGGTCGAGAGGACGAGCCAGTCCTCGTCCTTCGCGGGCGGCCCGGCGAGGTCGCCGGTGGAGGCGGGCGGATCGAGGATGAGATCGGAGAGGAAGTCGCGCCGCGTGGCGTAGCCGGCGGCGATGCGTTCGAGGTTCTCGATGTCCTTGCGGCGGATCTCGCCATTGTCGTAGTGGGCTTCGCAGACGGGATCGTAGAAGCGGCGGATGCGCTCGACATGGGAGGCGGGCGCGGCGGCATCGAGCGCGGCGAGATCGGCCATCAGGGCGGCGAGGGAGGCGAGTCCCTCCCGCGCGGCGGGCGGGGCGGCGAAGGCGCGCAGCGCGCCCGCGTCGTGTCCGGCGGCGGCGACGTGCGCGACGGCGGCGGACGCGGTCGAGGGCCCGACGCCGTCGAGGAGCTGCAGCACGCGGAACCAGGCGACCTCGTCGCGCGGGTTCTCGGCCACGCGCAGCAGGGCGACGAGGTCCTTCACGTGCGCCGCCTCGAGGAAGCGCAGCCCGCCGTACTTGCGGTAGGGCAGGTTCCGCCGCGTCAGCTCGATCTCGAGGTGGTCGGAGTGGTCCGCCGCGCGGATCAGCACCGCCATGCGGCGCAGCGGGATGCCCTCCTCGTAGTGGCGCAGGATCGTCTCGGCGACCCACCGGCTCTGGGCGGGCTCGTCGCGGCACGTGACGAGGTCCGGCCGCGCGCCGCCCGGCCGTGCGGCGCGCAGGGTCTTCGAGAAGCCCTCCGAGACGCCGGCGAGGACGAGGTTGGCGGCGTCGAGGACCGGCTGCACGGAGCGGTAGTTGCGTTCCAGCGTGACCACGGCCGCGCCGGGGAACCGCTCGGGGAAGCGGAGCATGTTGCGGACATCGGCCCCGCGGAACCGGTAGATGCTCTGCGCGTCGTCGCCGACGACGGTCAGGTTGCGGTTCGTGCGGCGCATGCCCTCGAGGATCTGCGCCTGGACGACGTTGGTGTCCTGGTACTCGTCGACGAGCACGTGGTCGAACCGCGCGCCGAGCCGTTCGCCGAGCCCGGGATCGGCCGCCATCTCGCGCCAGTAGAGGAGCAGGTCGTCGAAGTCGAGGACGTTCCTCTCCTGCTTCCGCCCGACGTAGGCGGCGAAGAGCTTCTTGAGATCCTCCTCCCACGCGCCGCACCAGGGGAAGGTGGTCCGGAGAACGTCGGCGAGCGGGGCGTCGGTGTTGACGCAGTGGGAGTAGATCGCGAGGCAGGTCGCCTTGCGCGGAAAGCGGCGTTCGCGCGCGGAGAGGCCGAGGTCGTGGCGGATGACGTCCACGAGGTCCGCGGCATCCCCGGGGTCGATGACGGTGAAGTCCGGGTCGATGCCCGCGGCGCGGCCCTCGAGGCGGAGCAGCCGGTTGGCGATCGCGTGGAAGGTGCCGCCCCAGACGCGCCCGGTGGTTTCGGGGCCGCGCCGGATCGCGGCGCCGGCGCGCTCGAGCATCTCGGCGGCGGCGCGCCGCGTGAAGGTCAGCAGCAGGATCCGTCCGGGCTCGGTGCCGGTGGCGATCAGGCGCGCGACGCGGCCGGCGAGCGTCTTGGTCTTGCCGGTGCCGGCCCCGGCGACGATCAGGAGCGGGCCGTCGCCGTGCGACACGGCGGCGCGCTGGACCTCGTTGAATTCCTGGAGCCAGGTCAGGTCCATGGGGCGTGCGCGATCCGGGCGGACCGCGGGGTCACTCCATCTCCGGCGGCACGTCCAGCCGCCGTAGGATCGCGGTCTTGTTCGGGAGCTGGTCGAGGGCGGCCTCGAAGACGGCGTCGGACTCGATCCATCGCCGGAGGTCGCGCGGCCTCCGGTTGACGAGCTCGGCGTACAATGCCTGGGCATCGGCGGTCTTGCCGGAGAGGGCGAGCGAGCTGGCGAGCAGGAAATCGATGACGGCCTCCTCCGGCGCGAGTTCCTTCGCGTGGCGGATGACCGGCAGGGCCTCGTCGAAACGGGCGCTCCGGAGAAGGACGTGGCCGAAGCTGACCCAGCCCTGGGCTAGGGCGGGATGCTCGCCCAGGATCGCGCGCCATTCCGCGATCGCCGCGGCGCGGTCGCCGCCGTTCTCGAGGGCCTCGGCGAGCGCGGTGCGGATGCCGTAGCCCGACGCGCCGAGGGCGGACGCCTCGCGCAGGCCCTTGATGCCGGCGGACCACTTCTGCGACGCCCGGGCGGACGCGGCTGACTCGAGCGCGGCGTGGATCCGGTCGAGGCCCGACGGAGCCTTGGGGCCGAGGATCTCCGCCACGAGCCGTTCGTAGCCTGACGCCCCGACGATCTTCGCGAGGTCGACGCGGTCGGCGTGGAGCCATTGCGTGGCGGCCACGATCTCGTCGAAGGGACGCTGCGTCCAGTAGGCCCGGTCGGACCGGAACCGGTCCGCCGCGAGCTGCAGACAGGCGCGGTGGAACCGGAAGGGCATGAAGTCGGGCGAGAGCGCCTCGCCGGCGGAGAGGACGCGGTCGGCCTCGTCCATCCGCGAGAGCCGGAGGAGGACCGCGACGAACGCCGCGGTGTGCTGGAGATTGGCCGGATCCTGTTCGAGGAAGCGCCGGAAGTAGTTCGCCGCGGCGTCGAGGTCGCGCATCTGCGACGCGACCATCGCCGCCAGGCTCAGCAGGCGCGGATCGTCCGGCGCGTAGGTCAGGCCGTCGCGGATCTCCAGGGAGGCTTTCAGCGCGTCCGGCTGCCGGAGGTACTCGGTGGCCCGCGCGAAGTGCTTCTGCGCCTGCTCCTGCTCGGGCGCCGAGGGCGGCGGGCTCTCCAGGGGCCGCCGGATGAGCCGCCCCGCGCGGGCATCCATGTTGACCGACAGGTCGGGCGACTCGATGCGGACGCCGGGTTGCGGGGCGAGGAGATCGACGGCCATCCCGTCGATCAGCACGACCGGGCTCGCCGCGGCCGGAGCCTGCGCCCCCGTGACGGACGGCAGCAGGAGCGCGACGGCCGCCAGTCCCCTGAACCCTGTGCGTCTCATGACCGGGCCAGGGCCTCCAGCGCCGCGGCGTCGACGGTCTCCAGCGAATCGACCACGCGGTCGGCGGCCGCGAGCCGGACGCGGTCGTGGGTGGTCGTCACGGCCAGCACGCGGAGCCCGGCCCCGCGGGCCGACTCGATCCCCGCCGGCGTGTCCTCGACCGCCGCGCCGGGGCGGCCGTCGAGCCGCTCGCGGGCGAGCCGGTAGCACGCGGGGTCGGGCTTGCTGGCGTGGACGTCCTCGGCGGTGACGACCGCGTCGAAGCGGTCCGCGAGGCCCGCCGCCCGCAGGATGGGATCGATGTCGCTGTGCAGCGCGCCCGTGCAGAGCGCCAGGCGGGCCCGCGGACGGAGGCCGTCGAGGAGCCGGCGCACGCCGGGGTACAGCGGCGGCGGCTCGGTTTCGACGAGTCCGGCGAATCCCTCCGCCTTGCGGGCGACGAGGGCGCGGATCCCGTCCGGCGCCAGATCCCGTCCGGCGCGGTGGTGGACCAGGCGGAAGACGTCACGATCGTCGTAGCCGATGTACTCGGCCTGGTAGGCCTCCCACGAGAAGCCGAGACCCAGGGGATCGAGAACGAGCTGGTACGCGCGGTGGTGAAGGCGCTCGCTGTCCGCGATCACCCCGTCGAAGTCGAAAAAGACCGCGAAATCCATGGCGCTCCGCCGGCCCGGCCCGCGCGCCGCGCCGCGGCGGGGAACGTATCACCGGAAGGGGTGGGCGGCAAGGCGGCGGGAGGCGGCGTGGGCGGTGCAGGGCTCGAACCTGCAACATTCACGGTGTAAGCGTGACGCTCTAGCCATTGAGCTAACCGCCCGGACGGCGGCGGTCACTGTACCGCGGGGTCTTCCCGGGGGACAAGGAGCGAATCGGCGGCGGCGGGCAGGCGCACCGTGAACGTGCTGCCCTCCCCCTCGCGGCTCTCGACCGAAACGGCGCCGCCCTGCGACTCGACGATCGCCTTCACGATCGACAGGCCGAGCCCCGTCCGCCCGCTGGCGCGGGACCGCGACGGGTCGGCGCGGAAAAACCGCTCGAAGACGTGCGGCAGGTCGGCCGCGCCGATCCCGATGCCCGTGTCGACCACCGTCAGCACGGCCGCCCCGCCCTCCCCCGCCGTGCGGACCGTCACCGAACCCCCGGGCCGGTTGTAGTGGATCGCGTTGGAGACCAGGTTGACCGCCACCTGCAGGAGCCGGTCCTCCGGGCCCGCGCAGCGCACGGGCGCAAGGCCGGCCTCGAGACGCACGGACGTCTCGGCCGCGAGCGGGCGGAGCAGCTCAAGGGCCTCGGCCGCGACGCGGTCGAGGGCGACCGGCCCTGCCTCCTCCTCCGGCGCGCCGGAATCCAGCCGGGCGAGCGTGAGCAGCGAGTCCGTCAGGTGCCGCAGACGCCGCGCCGCGCGCCGGCACGCCTCGAGCGCCTCGCGGTACTCGCCCGTCGTGCGCTCGCGCGAGAGGATCGTCTCCGCCTGGGACAGGATCACCGCCACCGGCGTGCGAAGCTCGTGCGACGCATCGGCCGTGAACCGCGCCTGGCGCGCGAAGGCGTCGCACAGGCGGTCGAACGTCGCGTTCAACACCTGCGCGAGCCGGCCCAGCTCGCTGTCGGTCCCCGCGATCGCGATCCGCTCCGCCAGGTCGCCGGCCGCGATCTTCTGGGCCGTCGCGCTGATGGCGTCGATCGGACGGATCGCCCGCGCCGCCACCCACGACCCTCCGGCGAGCCCGAGCGCCATCACGCCCGCCGCCGCGACCGCCAGCCACAGGGCGAGCCGTCGCAGTTCCGCGACATCGGACGCGACGGACTTTCCCACCACGATGCCGAAGCCGCCCCGGCTGCGATGCGCGCGCTCGCGCAGATCGCCGCGGTTCCGGAAGTACTCGTTGAAGAACCCGCCCTCGGGCGCCCCGACGCCGTCCGGAGCGTTCGGCGACCGCCGGAGCAGGCCGCCGGAGGGCGCAAACACCGCGAAGTAGAATCCCGCGTCCGGACCCTCCCCGGCCCGGAAGAGCTCCTCCTGGGCCGGGAGAAGCAGGATGTCCTGGGGCCCGGCCCGCCCGGGCGCTCCCTCGGGCACGGGGACCGGCCCCCCGTCGGGCGCCGGGCCCGGCGGCCGCGGAAATCCGCCGGGGCCGCGCCCGGGCCGCACCCCGCCGCGCTCCCCGTCGGGCCTCGGCTGCCCGGGCGCCCCCTCGTCCGGGAGCCGTTCGCGCGGACCGCCCCGCGGCCCGTCGCGCACGCCGTCGCGCGGGCCCTCGCGATGGACCGGCGGGCGGATCGCCGTCGCGAGCGCCGCCACCCGCCGCAGCAGTTCCTGGTCGACGCGCCGCAGCCGGCTCTCGCGGACAAGCAGGAACGACGTGAGGCCGAACGCGGCGAGCACGACGAACAGCAGCGCGCCGTGCCACAGTTGCAGGCGCCACCGGATCGATCGGGGCAGGATTCTCATTCGATGCAGTACCCGTGGCCGCGCCGCGTCGCGATGAAGTCGTGGCCGAGCTTCTTCCGGATGTTCGAGACGTGGACGTCGAGCAGGTTCGACATCGTGTCGTCATCCTCGCCGAAGAGGTGGTCGTAGAGCTCGGTGCGGCTGATCACCTGCCCGCGGTGCAGCGCCAGGTACTCGACCAGCGCGTACTCGCGCGGCGTCAGCGGAACGGTCTCGCCGGCCCGGGCGACCGTCCGGCCGCCGAGGTCGATCTCCGCCCCGCGCAGTTCGATCCGCGGCAGCGGCTTGCCCGCCCCGCGGCGGATCAGGGCGCGCACGCGCGCGAGCATCTCCGCGAGGTCGAAGGGCTTCGTCAGGTAGTCGTCGGCGCCGCCGTCGAGCCCGCGGACGCGGTCGCGGATCGCGTCCCGCGCCGTCAGCACGAGCACCGGCGTCTTCCGCGTCTGCCGCAGGCGCCGCAGGATCTCCCAGCCGTCCATGCCCGGAAGCATGATGTCCAGCAGGATCGCGTCGTACGCCCAGCTCTCGGCCTTGAACAGGCCGTCGACGCCTTCGACCGCCGTGTCGACCGCGTAGTCCTCGTCCCGCAGCGCCCGCACGATGCCGGCCAGAAGGTCCGGTTCGTCCTCGATCACCAGGATTCTCATCGCCGCCTCCGGCACGGCCCATCATGCCACGGGATCCGCGCCACGGCACGCATTCTGACCGGGCCGACCTGAAGGCAACATGAAGGCTCAGCCGCCGAAGGCCTGCATCAGGGCGACGAGTTTCTCCCGCTTCGCGACCAGCTCCGCGCGCTTCGTCCGCTGCTGCTCCACCGCCTCGGGCTTTGCGCGCTGGACGAAGTTCGCGTTGGAGAGCTTCCCGTCGACCTGCGCGATCCCGGCGTCGACCTGCGCGACCTGCGCCTGCAGCTTCGCGCGCTCGGCCGCCGTGTCGACGAGGCCCTCGACGGAGAGAAACACCGTGCCCAGCCGGCTCACCGCGCTCGGCATCGCATGCGGCGGCTCGAAGGCGGCGTCGACGCGGACCGTCCCCGCGCGGGTCAGGCTGGCGATCGAGGTCCGGTCGGCCTCCAGCCGCGCGGCGATCTCCGCGGACGCGGCGCGGATCGTCACGCCGGCCTCCTGCCGCGGCTGGAGCCCCACGTCCGCGCGCAGCGTGCGCGTGACGCGGATGAGGTCGTGCTTGTCCTCGACGTAGGCCACCGTCGCGGGGTCGAGACCCCACGCGGCCCGGCCGGCCCCGTCGCGCGCGACCGGCCACGGGGCGCGGACGATCGTGTCGTGCTTCGCCGCGTAGCCCATGCCGTGCCACAGCTCCTCGGTCACGAACGGCATCAGCGGGTGCAGCAGCCGCAGCGACGACGCGAAGACGTGGTGCATCGCGGAGAGCACCGTCGCGCGCCGCGCCGGGTCGCCGCCCTGGAAGGCGTCCTTCGAGTATTCGACGTACCAGTCGCAGAACTGGTGCCAGACGAAGTCGTAGGCGGCGAGCGCGTAGTCGTTGAAGCGGAGCTTCTCGAGGGCGTCGTCGCACGCGGCGATCGCGTCCTGGAGTTTCGCGAGGATGTGGACGTCGTCCGGCGCGAGCGCGGCCGGATCGAGCGCGGGCGCCTCGAAGTCCGCGGGCGGCGGCTCGCCCGGCGCCTGCATCTGCAGGTAGCGCGCGGCGTTCCAGATCTTCGTCGCGAAGTTCCGGCCGACCTCGAACTTGTCGTTGGAGATGTAGACGTCCTGCCCCGTCGCCGTCAGCATCATCAGGCTCGACCGCAGCGCGTCGGCGCTGAAAGTGTCGATGATCTGCAGCGGATCGATCGAGTTGCCGAGGCTCTTCGACATCTTCCGGCCCTGGTCGTCGCGGACCGTGCCGTGGATGTAGACCGTCGAGAAGGGCTTGCCGCCCATGAACTCGAAGCCGGCCATGATCATGCGGGCGACCCAGAAGAAGATGATCTCCGAGGCCGTCACGAGCGTCTGTGTCGGGTAGTAGCACGCGAGGTCGGCGCCCTTCTCCGGCCAGCCGAAGACGCTGAAGGGCCACAGCCACGACGAGAACCACGTGTCGAGCACGTCGGGATCCTGCCGGAGCGCCGTCGCGGCGCAGGCCGGGCAGCGCGCGGGCCGGCCGCAGGCCGCCCACACGTGGCCGCAGGCCTCGCAGGTGAAGACCGGGATGCGGTGGCCCCACCAGATCTGGCGCGAGATGCACCAGTCGCGGATGTTGTCCATCCACTGCAGGTACACGCCCGTCCAGCGGTCCGGCACGAAGCGGATCTCGCCGCTGCGCACGGCCTCGGCGGCGGGCCCGGCAAGGGGCTTCATGCGGACGAACCACTGGCGCGACAGGCGCGGCTCGACGACCGTGTGGCAGCGGTAGCAGTGGCCGACGGCGTTGACGTGGTCCTCGATCTTCTCGATCAGCCCGTCGCGCTCGAGGTCGGCCAGGAGGCGCTTGCGGCACTCGAAGCGGTCCAGCCCCGCGTAGGGGCCGGCGGCCTCGTTCATCACGCCGTGGTCGTCCATGACGTTGATCGGCGCGAGGTCGTGGCGGCGCCCCATGTCGAAGTCGTTCGGATCGTGCGCGGGCGTCACCTTGACGAGGCCCGTGCCGAACGCGGGATCGACGTAGTCGTCCTGGATGAACGGGATCTCGCGGCCGAGGGCCGGCAGGATCAGCGTGCGGCCGGCCAGGTGGCGGTAGCGCTCGTCCTTCGGGTTCATCGCGACGGCGACGTCGCCGAGCAGCGTCTCGGGACGCGTGGTCGCGACGACGATCCGGTCGCCCGGGCCGCCGTCCTTGAGGCGGTAGCGGATGTGGTAGAGGTGCCCGTGCGATTCCTTGTGCTCGCTCTCCTCGTCGGAGAGGGCGGTCGTGCAGCGCGGGCACCAGTTGACGATGTAGTCGCCGCGGTAGATCAGGCCCTTGTCGTAGAGGCGGACGAACACCTCCTCGACGGCGCGGCTGAGGCCCTCGTCCATCGTGAACCGCTCGCGGTCCCAGTCGCACGAGCAGCCGAGCGTCTTGAGCTGGCGGATGATCGTGCCGCCCTTCTCCCCGCGCCATTCCCAGACCTTCTCGATGAACGCCTCGCGGCCGAGGTCGTGGCGGCGCCGGCCCTGTTTCTTGAGCTCGCGCTCGACGACGTTCTGCGTCGCGATGCCCGCGTGGTCCGTGCCCGGCACCCAGATCGCGTTGCGGCCGCGCATCCGCTGCCAGCGCGTCAGCACGTCCTGGATCGTGTTGTTCAGCGCGTGGCCCATGTGCAGGATGCCCGTGACGTTCGGCGGCGGGATGACGATGCAGTAGGGCTCGCCCGCGCGCGACGCATCGGAATGGAACAGGCCCCGGGCCAGCCACTCGGCGTACCACTTCGCTTCCACCTGTTTCGGATCGTAGGTCTTGGGCAGTTCGCTCATGGGATTCCGTCCGTTCGCAAGCGGGCCAGACTAGGCCAATCGACCCCCTGCCGCAATCGCAATCCGGCCGCGGACCGCCCGTTCGTCGCGCTTCCGCCGCGCCCCGCCTTCCGCTAGGATCGCCGCCCAACTCCGGGGGATCCCGGGAAGGAGCAGATCATGGCGCGACCGGTGACGTTGTTTACGGGCCAGTGGGCGGACCTGCCGCTGGAGACGATGGCCCAGAAGGCGACGGCGTTCGGGTACGACGGGCTCGAGCTGGCGTGCTGGGGCGACCATTTCGAGGTCGCGAAGGCCACCCCGGCTTACGGCAAGGCCAAGAAGGATCTGCTCGCGAAGTACGGGCTGGGCGTTCACGCGATCAGCGC